>CAYOQG010000082.1:0-18806 GCA_964405925.1 uncultured Phycisphaeraceae bacterium
CAATACAATGGCGCGCTGGGCGCGAAGCCTATTTGCGAACTCCGTTGCGGCGTCGATCGCCGGCCGGACCCCGTGTCTCCGCAACCTGCGGATCTCCCGTCGAGGGGTCGCCCAGGCTACTGGCGGGCGTGATCCCACACCTTAAACGCAGACAACGCGGGTAACTTCCGGGACTCGGTCCTTCAGATTCCGCTCGATTCCCATTCCCAGGGTCATCGAAGCGGACGGGCATCCGACGCAAGCACCTTGAAGTCGGACTTTCACGACCCCGTCGGCCTCGACGTCTACGAGCTCGATGTCGCCGCCGTCGCTCTGAAGCATGGGCCTGAGCGTATCGAGCACCGCCGCAACCCGCTCGCGCAAGGACTTAGCGTCTTTCGTTCCGGCCTCGGTCTGATCTGCCATGTTCTTCTCCTCAACCGACAGCCGTCGGTCTACCGACCGTCATCCCGCGTCAAAACCCGCCACCGATATCGACGCGCCGCTCTCCTCATCGGTTCTTACGCGGGCTCAAACCGCTATCCGCGTCGCCACGAGGCCCGTTTCTGGCACTGTATGGGGCATAGAGAAAACTTGCAAGCCGGCGGCCCTGCACCAACCGCGGCGGGTAAGAGCCGGTCGTCCGGACAACACCGGTGCGGTCGGTGTGTGTGGGCCCGGTTGTAAGTGGCCCACGGCCACGATCGCGATTTGCAGGGAAAGGGACTATTGGGCAGGACTCCAACACGAACAGACGGCAAAACGCACCGCTCGTCCCGCCTTGACACGGTCGCGCCGATGCCGCAATCTCTACTGCCGACGGGAGTGATCGGCAGTTTGGCGACGCCTGCGTTTCCAGGGCAGTCGGTGCGCAGGATGATCGGCGCGAACGGAATAGGCTGATCACCAGACCAGAGCATTCCGCGAAACGCCAGGCGACATCCATTTTCTGTCCTCTCTCACCAACGGGGGAAGGACGGAGGAGGGGCCACGGAACAGGACGGAGCGTGCTTATGACCACGCCAGGTTTGGAAGAGAGCGACCACTGAAGCGGGAGAGTTTCTATGCGTAAAGGCAGCAGGTGCTGCTTGGTCTGGATCTGCCTGTTGTTCAGCTTTTGGGCTGGCGTCGTCGTCGGTCAGGACGCGGACTCGGATGCAGTGATCGACGCGATCCGTTCGCGGAATGACATTGGTGAGAGCGATCAGCGGCGGATTGCCGAGTGGATTCAAGCTCGGGTCGACGAGTTCGCGGATCACAAGTCGTTGACGGAGCGGCTGATCGGCTGCTTCGTGCACAGCGGCAACACTGAAACATTCCGAGCTCAATTTTCTGCCCAGACGGCACAAGTGGCGGCTGCGCAGTTCGCCCGGTCAAGTTTGGACCGTAACCTGGCGCAGTCGCTTGCTCGGGTGCTCCTCGATATGAATCGTTCCGAGACGTTTCCGGGGCTTCTGGCCGGACTCAAGTCCAGTGACGCCTCGGCGCGGTGCTTGTGTGCAAGGGGGCTCGTTGCCCAGCGGCGGTCTTTGGCGGCGGATTCGGCCCGATTGCGACAGATGATAGCGGGTCTTGGTGAAGCGGGGATCGCGGAGGACGACCCTGTTGTGCTTGGGCGGATCTACGAGGCTCTTGCAGTTCGCGATCACGCGGCTGAGGTCTTCGATACATACATGCGCTTGTTCGACGAACGCCTCCAACGTCGTCGCGGGGCCGCGACCAGAACCGACGGAGCGGAGATCCACGCGTACGAGTATTTTCGTTCGGCGGAGGTGATCAACAGCCTCGATCAGAATCAGCGGGTGGAGTTGGCTCGTCGGGTGGCCGTTTTCTTGAGGTTCGATGCACAGCGGTATAACGATCCCGCCGTCGCTCCGCCAAGCGACAGCGAGTTGCCCGACCTGAACTTCGACGAGCGCGACCGGATCGAGCGGATGCTCGATGCTGGCGAGGAGATCCTCGAATCCATTACCGGGGCAGGCCGCGGTGGCAAGATCCGCAACAAACTCTCGAACGGCGGCTATGCCGAGCGCCGGGCGGTCCTCCGTGAAGCCTATCGCTGGATCGGAGACCCTCAGGCCAATGAGTCGGGGGTGCTCAACGAGGCACCCTGGAACGTTCCGCTCGGGGCGCCGTAGAATGTCCGGCTGATGGCCCCCGCGGGCCCATTGGAATGATCCGCAACCTTCTGCTCGCAAGTCTGACACTTATCGTCACCGTCGTAGTTGTCGAGTCGTATCGCGCGTCCGGCCAGCGGGCGGACCTGACGTATGTGAACCCGTATGGGATTCATACGCTCGATCCAGCACGGATGAGCTGGACCCAGGATATCCGGATCGCCCTCAATATCTGGGAAGGGCTGACGACCTGCGATCCCCAGACGCTCAGACCCGTGGGGGGGGCGGCGGAGTTTCCGCCGGACGTCTCTCGAGACCGGCTCACATACACGTTCACGATCCGATCGGACGCTCGATGGTCGAATGGCGACACCGTCACGGCACACGATTTTGTCCGTGGATGGCGACGCGGCCTCGAACCTGGAACAGCGACGGATTACACCTTCCTGCTCACGGATCATATCCGGGATGCGGCGGAGTATGTCCGATGGCGACATGAGATGGTCGGTCTGTTAACCCCCTTGAAACGGCTGGGCGACGGTTGGAGCATCAGTCCCGAGCAGGCCAAAGCGTTGATACAGTCGTCACTTGCTGGACAGATTGCCGACGCGATGGGCCAAGAGATGAGCGGGCTCTCCCCGATGGGCGCCGAGATGGTCTGGCACGACCGCGCCCAACGTCTGCGGTCGGCCGACGTCGACTGGGGCAAGCTTTATCATGAGGTGTTTACCGCTCACTCGGATGAGCTCGATGCCCACTTCGCTGCGGTTGGGATTGACGCCGTGGATGACCGGACGCTTGTCGTCCGGCTTCGTCAGCCGTGCCCTTACTTTTTGGATCTGACCGCGTGTCCGATTCTGCTGCCATGTCATGAGTCTATCGAGCTCTTACGCGAGCACCATCAAGGTGCACCGATCACCGCAGAGGGGTTAGTCGTTTACGATCCTCAGTGGACCAAACCGGATTACCGTCGCAACCACTATCTCGGCCTGATCACCAACGGACCGTACAGGATCAGCGATTGGACCTTCAAGCGCCGCATCCGGTTGAGCGTCAATCCCCACCATCGCCTGGCCCGGAGCATTTCATGCCGCACGGTGGATATGCTCGTCTACGACAACATCAGTGCCTCTATCATGGCCTACGAAGCAGGCGACGTCGATTTCCTGCCGGCGATGGAGGTCCCCTACGATCATGAGATCGCCCGTTTGGCCCGCAATGGTGAGCGCCCTGACTTTCACTTGTGCCACGTGGTTAGCACCTACTTCTTTAACTTCAACTGCACGAGCGAGACCATCAACGGACAGCCGAATCCCTTCGTCGATCGCAGGATTCGCAAGGCGTTTTCCCTCGCGGTGGATAAGACCCGGATCGTCGAGAATGTGCTCAAACGGGGAGACCGTATCGCCAACAGCTTCGTGCCCCGCGACGCCATCCCCGGGTACGATC
The DNA here is from genome assembly GCA_964405925.1 of uncultured Phycisphaeraceae bacterium. Classification (GTDB taxonomy): domain Bacteria; phylum Planctomycetota; class Phycisphaerae; order UBA1845; family UBA1845. The sequence goes on from CAYOQG010000082.1 coordinate 3,546, forward strand.
CGCCCGCTGGACTGAGGTTCGATCCGCAGCAAGCCCAGGCCCTGCTCGCCGAGGCTGGGTGCCCGGGTGGGGCGGGCCTGCCCCCCATCGAGCTTCTCTACACGCCCAGGGATGAGGTTGTCTGTCAAGCCGTCGCTCGCATGTGGGAGGATACCCTTGGGGTTCGCGTCGAGCTGCGGAGCAAGGAGCCCAAGACGTTCGCAGAAGACAAGGCCAATTATCACTACATGATTGCCCGCGGTAACTGGTTCGCCGACTACAACGACCCGACGACGTTTCTTGACTGCTTGAGCACGGGCAACGGCAATAATGACAGTGGATACAGCAACCCGCAGTACGACGCACTGTTGGCTGAGGCAAGTCTGCATCCCGAGGGAGAACACCGTGCGGCCCTTCTGCGAGAAGCAGAGGCGATCGTCGTCCAGGAGGATCTTCCCATCCTCCCCATTCTGCACTACGCGACGCCCATCGCGATTAAGCCCTACGTCAAGGGTCTATATCCGAATGCACGACTGTGGTTTCCCTTCTACAATGTGACCATTCAACGATGACCGCACTGATCGTCCGCCGCCTGGTATTGGGAATCATCACCATCGGGTGTATCTATACACTCACGTTCGTGATGGTCATCTCCCTGCCCGGCAACCCCTTCCAACAAGGTCAGCATAACCTGGCCCCCGAAGCGGAGATGGCGTTGCGGGCTCGATACAGTATGGACAACAACTGGCTTTATTTCTGGCAGTTTCTAAGCGGGGCCGTACGCTTGGATTTCGGTCCCACCTTCATGTACAACGACTGGACCTGCAACCAGATCATTGCGTCCGCCTTGCCTGTTTCGATGGTGATCGGGCTGCTGGCCATCCTGATTGCCATTCTCGTGGGTGTGCCCGTCGGGGTGGTCAGTGCCGTAAGGCGAAACAGCCTCCTTGACGTCGCCTGTCTCATGTTCGTGCTGTTGGGGATATCCCTGCCGACCTTCGTCACCGGCTCGGTCTTGTTGATTGTGTTTGGCGTTTATTTGAAGATCGCACCGATCGGAGGTTGGGGCACCCTTGCCCACATCCCCCTTCCCGCCATAGCATTGTCACTTCCGTTTACCGCCTACATCGCCCGCTTGACCCGGACGGGGATGCTCGACACGCTCTCCAGTGACTGTGTGCGGACCGCCCTGGCCAAGGGTGCATCTTGGCCAACCGTGGTTTGGAAGCACGCCCTCAAGGTTGCCTTCCTACCCGTGCTCAGCTTCCTCGGTCCCGCCACGGCCCAGGCCATGACCGGGTCATTTGTCGTCGAGAAGGTGTTCGGAGTGCCAGGCATCGGTCAGCATTTCGTCAACGCTGCCCTGAACCGCGATGCCGGTCTGATCATGAGCACGGTGCTGGTGTTCTCTGCCATCCTGGTCCTACTCAACCTGCTGATCGACGTGCTGTACGCGTGGATCGACCCCCGGATTTCGGAGGCGGTATGACCCAGAGCAGATATCACGACCACCCGCGTCTTGCGCCGAAGCGTCATAAGCGGCTCAGCGAGATGGGTTTCGCACGCTTCCGACGTCACCATCCTGCACAAGTAAGCATCGCGTTCGTCTTGCTCGTGACCCTGGTCAGCCTTCTGACACTCCCGGTTGCGGTGCGTTGGTACAATCTACAAGAGTTGAGCACGGCCGTTCGACACCCGCCGTCTGTCTCACCCGTCGTGTCGGTGGACCGCTATACGCAGGCGATGCACGGCACAAGTTTTGCCGTGGCGGCGGGCGCGCTGTACGAGGCCTCTTCCTGGTTCGGGCACGACGACCTTGGCCGGAGTCTGCTGTTTCGCGTGCTACCGGGTTTCTTGGTGAGTCTGGGCATCGGGCTGGCGGCGGCGGCGATCGCGGTCCTTTTGGGCACCACCTGGGGTGCCGTTGCGGCACTGGTCGGTGGTCGCGCTGACCTGCTGATGATGCGCATCGTCGACGTACTCTATGGCCTTCCCTACATTTTGACGGTGATACTCCTGAAAATCGCCCTGACGCGTCCACTCACAACCCTGTTCGCTGGACACACCCGATACGCGGACGTGGTGATCCTGTTTGTCGCGATCGGTGGGGTGAGCTGGTTGACGATGGCTCGGGTCATCCGCGGGCAGGTCCTTTCGCTGCGCCATCAACCATTTGTCGAGGCAGCGCGGGGAGCCGGGGCGGGCTCCATCTATATTCTTTGGAGGCACATGCTGCCCAACCTGGTCGGTCCCATTGTGACGTACGCGTCCTTGGTCATTCCACAAGCCATTTTGCAGGAGTCCTTCCTGAGCTTTCTGGGGATTGGCGTGCAACAACCCACGCCGTCGTTGGGACGTTTGGCAGCTGACGGTGTCGAAGCCGTCAACGCGTTTGTGGGGTACTGGTGGCTTATCGTGTTTCCCTGCGGGATCCTTGTGGCCACGCTTCTGGCGCTCAATTTCATTGGTGATGCCCTGCGCGATGCGTTCGATCCCAAATCCTCTGCGGCTACGTTGGTCTGACGCACCTCACATTGGCGTCCAGGGCTCTTGCGGGTCTCACTTCGAAAGTGCCGTTTGCAACGCGAGTGCGTGAAACTCATTTGTTGCACCGCCCGGGCTCAAAGTCTGCGGCTCTGGGACGGTGCAGAACCGCCCGCTGCGGTTGGCCCGACCTGTATTGAAGAAGACCGCGCAAACAGTATGCTTGCTGGACATGACCGAGAGACCGGCGAATCCAGATGCGCTCCTTGGAGTGCGCGGTTTACGCACCGTGTTTGTGACCGGCTCGGGTGTCGTTCCGGCGGTGGACGGCCTATCGCTGCGTGTTCCGGCTGGCAAGACCGTGGCCCTTGTCGGGGAGAGCGGTTGCGGCAAGAGTGTAACCGCACTGTCCGTCATGCGGCTTATCCCTCAACCTCCGGGACAGATCACCCATGGAAAGGTGCTCCTGGCGAACGCCAGCGGCGAGGGATCGATCGATTTACTGCGGTTGACCGAGAAACAGATGCGCGAAATCCGCGGCAACCGGATCGCTATGATTTTCCAGGACCCGATCACCTCACTGAACCCGGTCTACACAGTTGGCCAGCAGATCGTCGAAGCCATCGAGCTGCACCAACCGCTTCGGGGGAAGAAGGCCTGGGAAGCCACCGTCGAGATGCTTGGCAAGGTCGGCATCCCCGCACCGGCTCAGCGGGCAAAAGAATACCCTCATCGCCTATCGGGCGGCATGCTTCAAAGATGCATGATCGCGATGGCACTGTCGTGTCGGCCTTCACTGTTGATCGCCGACGAACCGACGACGGCTCTTGACGTGACCATTCAAATGCAGATCCTCGAACTCCTTCGTGGGCTCCAGGCGGAGATGGGGATGAGCATCCTGTTGATCACCCACGACTTCGGCGTTGTCGCCCAGATCGCCGAGTACGTGTATGTCATGTACGCGGGGCGAATCGTCGAGCACGGGTCTGTTAGCGATCTGCTCACCAACCCACTGCATCCGTACACCCAGGGATTGCTTCGCTGCGTCCCTCGGCTGTCACAACCCAGGTCGCGACTGGAGGTCATACCCGGGGCGGTCCCACACCCCTCTAATTATCCAAGGGGCTGTCGTTTCCATCCGCGTTGTCAGCTCAGCGCGGATCGAGCTCGCAACACGGATCAACCGACGATCGCGGTCGCGTCAGACGTTGGAGACAGGATGCTCAGGCGGTGCGCCGAACCCGACGCTAGTGAGTCCACCCGCGGGCCTGAGTTGCGAGAGATTCAACCGAATCATTTCGTAGCGTGCTGGGAAGCCGGCGGTCCTATTGCTCGGACGAACACGGTTTCGCAAACGAATCGGTAGGCTGTGACGCTCACTCAGGTGGGTTATCCCGGGGAGGCCCCTGGATCGGGACAGGCTTTATGTGCGAGCGTTCTCGTTCCATCCCTTCCTCTTCCGTCCGGGCCAGGATCGCTTTCCCCGCTCGTGCATCGCGCCGCGGACTGAATTCGCCGACGATCACGACTCTGGCATCGCCACGCCAACCGGTGAGAATCGAGTATGTCTGATGCTTGGCGATTGTACGGAACCGCCCTCGAAGCCGACCGGTGTCATAATCCCAGACGATGGCTTCACCGGCCAGCGAAGCCGCCCGGGTGTAGACAAACCCGTCCCGACCTTTCATCCGCACCGAATAGCGATTCAAAGGAAAATGTCGGCCCCGCCCAGCCGGCGGACCATCGAGAATCATAGATAGGATGAACTCGCGTTCGTGCTGCTTCCCGAAAATCGAGCCACTAGCCCCCCGCATCGCGATGCAGAGCTCGTCGTCGTCACTAAGCCAGAAATAACACTCATCCGGCGACACCTTGACCACCAGCGGACTCGTCGCGGTAAGCCTCTTGCCCCCGATCGAGACGATGTGAACAGATGCAGGCGCAGTACAACCGATTAGCGCAGTCACCGAGAGTACGAATATTATAATCACAATCCGAAGCACCATGCGTCCCGATGCGCGCCAATAAGCATGTGCGCGGTGTTCGAGGAAATGCCCGAGAGCACAGAGCTCACCACCCAACCGCATGCCAACACTGCTCATGCGCAGTTCGCCGCTGTTTCGACTCACATTCCACAGGGGGTGTTCAGTCCGGCTCGCCGAAGTTGATTGTCCTCTGACCATTAGGTTTGATCGAGGCGATTTTACGCCACAGCTTCGCAGCAAGGGAATGCCTTGAACACAAGATGAGCAAGTAAAGGGGGTGCTTCCTGGCGAGAATCCGCTCATACTCGAAGTGTCTGTAGCCGAGTCGCTGAATTTGCGTCCGATACAGGTCACGGAGCACTTGCGCCCACTGAGTTTGAGGTGCTGTGTCGAGCGCGGTGCGCCAGTCTGACGCGGCTCCAAGAAACCGATCCAATCTGGAGTCATTCGGCGCATCATGATAGAGATACTTACAGTTTCGCAGCGCGTCTAGACGATCGGGAAAGAAGATGATTAGATCAGTCCGCCTCGCAGATAGAACCCGGACAGTCTCGAAGCTAAGATGAAGCCCGAAAGGGTCCAGGAAAGCGAGCGAGAGGGCCCGTTCTGGGATCGATCCCGCGATCTTGCGTGCTACTTGGTTTGCGTCGCCGCGAAGCACCTGAAAGTGCGACTTGGGTCGGAGAGCCTCAAGGCGTGCCTGTAGAGCTTTGACCCGTCGTCGGCTCAGGTCACAAAAGTGAAGTCCGTCAAAGGCATTCGGTGCCTGTGCCGCGATCAGCGGTGAACCCCAGCTCAGTTCCCCTGAATCGCGGAGGCGGACGATCCCCGCTCCAGCGAACAGATCGATGTAGTGAAGCCCGGACCACTTCTTGCCCTTCATAGCGGTTGTGAACGCATCGATGTAGCGTTTGAGGAAGTGGTGCTTGTCAAGTGACCATTCGCCGACTGGCTTCGGAATGTAAAGCCCGTCATCTTCCGGTGGCGGCAACTCGAACATCGGCAACTCCTCGTCCCCCACCTCGAATTGGCATATCATCCCACATGCGGCCGTCGAGCATGCGCCCGGTCTTGTGCTTGTGGACCCCGCCCCATTGCTTGAAAAAGAAAGGAATGCCGCCGGCTAGACATCGGTCTCGTATACGCCTCACCCAGTCGGCTTCCATCGGACGTGCGCCAGGGCCGGACTCTCCGCCAACGATCACCCAGTGGATATCCTGAAGCGGAGGTCTTGGGATCGGTCCAAGAAGCGGTTCGAGTGAGAGGAACCGGGTCTTAGCTGGGATCCGGCGGAGCGTTCTCGCGCGGTGAACGTAGAAGGCATTCTCGATGCTCGTTCCCAGCCACACATTCTCCGGCCAAGGCAGATCATCTGCATACTTCAGTGCGACCTCCGGACGTTTGGTCAAGACCTGGAACGTGTGCTGCCCGTTGTCACCCATCACTCGAAACAGGTCTTTGACAAAGTCGAGCGGTACACGGTCGTGAAAAAGATCACTCATTGAGTTTACGAAGACCACGCGGGGCTTCCGCCAGCGATAAGGGACCCGGAGCGTATCGCGGTGTAGCGTCACCTCGAAACCGTTCCGATACTGCGGGACACCCATCGCCCTAAGCCGTTTGGCCATTCGATCGGCGTAGCAATGCTTGCACCCGAGACTGATCTTGGTGCACCCCGTCACCGGATTCCACGTTGCCTCGGTCCACTCTATCCGCGACCCGTCGGCCATCGCGCGTCCCCCTAACATAATCCAACCATCGTACTATCCCTGCACGGTCGATGCAACCCTCCCGTCTTAATAAATCGGCATGGGGGCAAGCGGATGTCCAGACATGTGGATCAGGGTGAAGGGGTCTTGGGCCCCCGACTGGGGTTTTGTGCACCAAAGAGCTTATTTGCGGGGTTGCGGTGGCCAGAAGACGTAGTCGTCGGAGCCGGTGTCGGGCTCCTCGCCCCAAGAACTCGAGTGAATGCCGCCGTCGTCGATGCCGTTCTCTGAAGCCGAGTAGATGACCGGGCCCTCGTCGGTCACGCGATAGCGGAAGCGGTCGCCCGTAAACGGATCGCTTCGGATGTCACTGCCGTAGTCGGCCGACAGCTCATCGAGCGATTGTGGCCAGCTCCCGCTACGAGCCTTGTGCAGGTGCGTCGCGTAGGCGAGCTGAGTCGCCCGTCGCGAAGCCTCGGTTCGGGCCTTGCGCGAATAGTACCCGTCCAGTGACGGCATCAGGTGCTCGGTGATCGGAGAGACATGGGCATATTCCTCCCAAGTGGCTTTGATGTCGGCTGCGCGAACATCCGGATAGCCGATGCCCATCAACTCGTCTTGCTTGCGACTGTGGACGTCGATGGCGTCGATCGTGGCATAGGCATCATCCGCTCCCATCCGAGCGAAATCGTCGAAGATCTCCTCGCTGAAGTCGAACGTCGCCCGCATCTTCTTCATGTTGATCTGCGGCTCACCGTCCGCCGTCGGTGGGCTGAACACATACTGCATGAGGTCCATGGAAAAGGCGTGCTCCCCGCGGTTCGATTCCTCGAAACCTCTCTCGATGCGGTCGAATTCCCGGAGCGTATCGAGGGCGGCTTCGAGCTGATCAGCCGAGAAGACATCGTACTTCAAGGCCCAACGGGCATTGTCCTCGACGAGTTTGCGATCCACCAAGGAGACAAGGTCCTCGATGATGGTCGCGCCCTGTTCGAGGTGACGGGCGGCCCGTAGTGTCGTCTCCCAGGCATCGAGCATTCGATCGGGAGAGACCCTGCCATCCTCATCCACCCGCCAGGCGGCAGCCAACGTCGCTTTACTGAGGGCTAGATGGGCTCCGAGAGGCGGGAGGGCGATACTGTACAGAAGCTCGCCAGCACCCGCGGGGCTCAGGTTTCCATCCTCATCATAGGCCATGGGCGGCGAAGCGTACCCCTCGTGTCGGGATGCACTCCGAAAACCGTCGAGCAGATGCTGGGTCAGCAGGTTGGATGCCTCCCATTCGGGATGCTCGCGTGGGTCCCATGGACCGGGCGGGCCTGTGTAATCGCGGTTGAACATGTTGTTGAACTGGCTTTTGAACTGCCTGTACGTTTCCTGGTTCCAAGGTTGTGGCAGCATCTCCATGTAGGCGTAATAAGCGTTGTCGTCTGGACGGCTGAGGGCATATTGGCAGTACCACTCGAAGTAATCGATCTTGTGCACGAAATCCGGCGTGGGGGCGAAGCCGTCAGAAGTGACGGGATCCCAATACTCGGACAACTCACCAAGCTCGATGAGATCTCCCTCCGGACCGAGCTGCCCGTCAACCTGATCGAGGGCGTCCCCATGTAGCTCGGCATCGATCGCCGCTTGGGTGTCGGCAGTCGTGGCGTCGGCGTGTGCTAACTCACCGTCCTCTTGATCCAACGAATCGGGAGTATCCGTATCACCCTCGGCGTCGACGTCAGTGTGCGCCTGCTCGCCCATTTCGTCATCGGCACGTGCTTCACCGCCGGTTTGTGCATGATCCTCGGCCCAACTGTCCGCCGGTAACCCTTCCCCGGGTCCGCCGCCAAGGGGAGCTTCAACAATCGCGGTGGATGCCAGGGACTCGGCATCCAACTCGGTGCAGTACAGCATCACATAGGAATCATCGCTTAGCCGAACCACGGCCGGGTCCCAACCGGTCGGGACTCTGACACCCTCCTCTCGTCTCCAGCGTCGTCCGTTTTCCGGCACAAGCGAGATCACACCTTCGGGCGAGGAGACGTACGCGCGAAGACCCTCATCTGCCGAGACGAGACTGCCCACGAACGTGGCGTCGCGTACGTACGCGGAGTGAAATCTGCTGAATTCGCAGCCATCTGGTGAAATGAAATGCCGTACTCTAGTCACTTCGCTCGCTGACTTACTCGCTCGCCCACCGAGCCCGGCGACGTACAAATGCAACTGCCGATCGACCCAGACCGACATCGGATGAACGTCGGCGGAACCCGCGACGGGAACTCTGACGCGCGGATCGATGCGAAAATCGAACCCTTCCCGCTTCGCGGCTGCGCGGAGAACCGCCAGTTCGCCAAAGCGGCTAGTGTTCGCGGCGCGTCGCCGCTCGATCGAGCTGACAAAGTAAAGCCGAAGACGACTGTCGGGCATTTGCACGAGGCTTCCGTGCCGCGCACCTATTGCTCGGCTCCTGGGTTCGATGAGGTGAACGCGACTTGCGGGCGACCAGGTTCGACCACCGTCGGTGGAGCGGGAAATCGCGAGGAACGTCGACCCCTTCGGATCGCCGACATCCGCATAGTCGAACACAGCCAGCAGGTCACCATTGGCAAGCACGACCATATCCGGTGCGGCCGCATGTTTGAGAAAGACATCGCCGGTGTCCGCGAATTCCAGTCCGTCCATCGACCGGGCAACGCGGATGACCGTGTTCGCTGCCGCGGGCAAGACGTCACCTGGCCGTGACGTCTGCCCAGCCGCGACCGGTGCGATCGATCCGGCCAAGACGCATCCCAGTGCGAACAGAGCACATTCCGCTCGTCTCTCTCGCTTGAACCCCCTCGCTCCCCCCTTGGCAAGGGGGGATAAAAGGTGGGTCCGGCTCTGCGGTTTCAAAGAACAGTGTGGTGTCACGTTCCTCATCGCCGTTTACCTTCGCGAAACCTGCCTCCCAGCTCCACCACCCCATCTGACGGTCAGACGGGTTCCGTGTTAATCGGATTCCAAGGGCTCGCGGCGCCTTGTGCGAGGCGCTTGCCCGCCCCGGTCGGATTGCGGGCGGTCGCGGGTATCATTTGGGCGTTTTGTACGGGGCGTTTGCGCCTCCCGCTCGGATTGGGGGTCAACGAGGCTGGATGACACCCGCTGACGCAGCGCCTGGGGGCACACACGCAGGGTGGATCGGACACGTCACATGGCCCTATTCATTGGCGGCTTCGAGCAGTTGATCCCTCAGCGCCGCGTAATTCGCGGGATCGGACAGGTCGTTTACCGTGAGATTGAAGGTGCCCAGATGTTCGTTACCGGGGCCCAGTATAACCACATCGCGATACACGATCTCCCAAAGCGCCCAGATGTCTTCGTCGTCGGACCCCGGCTGCAACCAGGGTAAGACCCTGCCGGCAGTCATGCCGTCGTTGCCTAAGTCTCGCCCGACACCATTGACCCCCAGAATCTGAACCGCTCGCAACGTCTCCAGCGAATCGATCTCGGCCTGCATTTGATTGAGGAAGCCAAACTGGCTTCTGCAGTATCCTCACGTCGACGCACCGAAATACCACGCTGATATTTGCCCCAGATAGTCGCGGGGTGAGACCTCCTCCTGATAGCGCGCTGAATTGGCGTTGACATCGATCACGGAGAAGTCGGGCAACGCTTCGGCGTCGGGCACCGGCGTCTCTGAGGTTGAGTCGTCGATTGCATTGTCCGTGCCCGAGCCGGGGCTTTCGCCGTTGCCTGGATCGGGATCACCCAACCCGATCATCGAATTACACCCGATTAGCGAGGCAAGAACAAAGATCCAACTCGTCAACGCGCAAAAACGTCTGCTCAGCATCGACATCTTCCCTTCTGTTGTATCGTCTGGGGGTAACCTGTTCTCCTGCCCGTAGCGGGTAGCCTAACGGAACACGCTGGACAGTTCAAGACACGGACGCGGTTCGCTCGGCAGACCCGACCGTATGTTCTCCAGCGGTCGCTAGCGCTCCTGGCTCGGATTGGGGGGCGAGGGGAAAAAAAAGAGGTCTATCCTTCGACTTTGGCGCGGAGGGGTGTGTTGAGGATAGGATCGGGCGCGCCTGCGCCGGGCTCTGGTCCTTTCAGAGACTCGGCACGAGTATTCCACTGGCCGAAGAAGGTGCGGAACAGGATGCCCACGCGGTAGAAGTGACGACGCCAGTCGAAATGCCCACTGAGCAAGGCGAAGATGCCCTTCGAGATAATCCCGAGCCGGAGCAGTCGAAGCTTGGTCTTCTCGCTGATCCCCAGCGATGTCAGGTCGATCCCGAGATAGTCTTTGTTGAGATTCCAGTTGTCGAGGACGTAGTCGGCTGACTTGAGCCCGTGGCGATTGACAATGTCGTACAGCGGTGCACCCGGCATTGGCGTGGTGATCGACCAGGTCATGTAGCTAATGCGACGCAAAAAAAACTGCTTCCACACCCAACACAGTGAGTGGCGAATCTCGCTCGGGGTCTCATACTGAAGCTCGCCGTCTTCCTCCCACAACTGAAACGCCATCATATAGAGCAACGAACGGATCTTGTGCCGCTTGAGGAACTTGAGACACTGCTCAGTTTGAGCCACGGTGGTTTTCTTCTCGATCCCCTCGAGCACGCGGTCGTTGGCGCTTTCGACCCCAATGTGGACCATCCACATGTTCATCTTCTTGAGCAGCTCAGCCAGTTCGTCGTCGACCTTGTCGGCTCGGAGATTGGATTGGAAGTAGAGGTCCTCGTGGCCCAGGTCGGCGATCGCACGACAGACCTTCTTCGCCCACGGCAGTGTCACGTTGATTTCATCGGAGACCATCTTGATCTCCCGGATGCCGAGCTGATAAAGCCAATCCACTTCACGGGCGATATTTGCGGGTGAGCGGAGTCGCACGAACGGCTTGGCCGCCCGCCACACCGGCAATGAGCAGAAAGTGCACTTGTAGGGACACCCGCGGCTGACCACGACGCAGCTTTGCCGGTCGGATTTCCGATAGTGCTGCCCGACGAACTTGGAAAAGTCGATCCGCTCCCACGCCAAAAACGGCAGCCCATCGAGATTCTCCATCGCCCGAGGGCTGGCGGTCTTCGTGATCCCATCCGCTGTGCGGATCATCAAGCCGGGGATTCGTGTGAAGTCTCTGCTGCCGTAGACCATTTCATTGACGACGTCCGCCAGGGTCAACTCGCCTTCACCGATGCAGACGAGATCAGCCAGTGTCTTCTCCATGACATCATCCGGGGCGGACGTCGGGTGCGGCCCACCGGCGATGATCAGCATATCCGCGAAGCGTTCTTTGAGCGTGTTGATCGCCTCATACGCGACTCGCTGGGTGAGGAACGCGAAGCTGATGCCGTAGATTTGCGGACGGTGCTCCTCGACGACGCGAATGTGGTCGTCCAAGGAGTGGAACGGATCGAGAGACAGAATCTCGTCGTCAGTCAGCGGTGTCTTCTCTCGTAGATACGAGATCAACTGCAGGATGCCCAAATTCGGGTAGGCTTTGTCGTAGTCGTCCTCCTTGGCTGGTGGATCAGCCAGCAAAATCTTGAAGGGCCTGATCGGTTCGCCCGCGCGCGGAGCGCGCGACACGGCAGATGATTCGTCCACAATGTCCAGGGCGATGTCGACGGCGGCAGCTCCCAAGCTTGATTAGGTGGGCACATCGGTGGCCCGATCCTCGTTTGTTTATCGGAACCCCACAGGCGACCCTAAACTACGCCAGCGCAAGGGGTGCCTGACCCACCAGACGGGCTCTGCCAATATCCCGGCCGCCTGTCCGGTGGGCCGACGCACAGTGTACGCGCCACTGCGACGGGAGACCACGCTTCGCGGCGCCGGTCTGCGGTATTTGCGGCTTGCCTCGCCGCTAGGTTCCGTAACAATACAGCCGGCAAGGTATGCGTAGTATTGGATGTCATAACGTCCGGTTGGGAGAGCTGGTAGACATGCGAACGCTTTTTTCCATTGCAACGGTATCCCTGATCGTGGCAGGGTGTGGGCTCATCTTCCGAGGGCCTGTCTGCACTGCGCAGTACGTCTACGGCCTCACCGTTCGGGTCACCGACGAGAACAGTGACCCGGTGGTCGGTGCGACCTTGACGCTGACCGAAGGCGAGTACGTGGAGGTGATACCCGGACCACCCGGAACAGGCGTGGAGCTCGAAGGCGGTATATATCTGGGTGCGGGCGAGCGGCCGGGCACGTATACGCTTACCGTGGAAAAGTCAGGATTCAAGCCCGTGACGATCGAGAATATCGTGATTGAGGCTGACGAGTGTCACGTGATCGGCGTAAGCCGAGACGTAGTGCTGACGAGATCTTGAACTCTGAGGCCCGTCTCCGCAACAATCGTTGAACCATCGTTGTCACGCCGTGCGGAAGGCCACGCCGGTGTGTCATACGCTCTTGATCCCGGTTGCGCACACGTGGCCTTCGATGATGAAGGTGGCGGGGTGAACCGCTAGACGCTCGTACCCGGCGTCGGCTCGCCGCAGCAGGTCGTCGCTCACGCGTCTTTCCATGAGTAATTGGTCGCGGACTTAGTGGGTGATCACCCTGGCGCCCTCGATGACGAGTTGGAGCTTGTCCTTTTCGTCGGCGGTGACACTCCACACCCATCCGTCAGCCTTGACGTCGCTCAGGCCCGCCCGGGTGAGGATCTCGAACAGCTTTCGGGCGATCGGGGGATCGCCGCCCGTGCTTACTTGGAGGTCATACAACGCCTTTCACAGGCGCTCGACGGCTGGAGACTCGGGATAGATGACCGAGCAGCCGTTTTCCCACTCAAACGTACATAGCCAGCCGCCAGGTTTGGTCACAGGGGCTGTCTCACCGGCAACGTCGATTGGGCTTGGGACGTGCTTGAGAAGGAAGCGGCAGTAGGCCCAGTCGAAGGGATCGTCGGGAAGGTCGAGTTTGTCGGCGTGGCCGATCAGCGGCGCCCTGATCTTGGGCCAACGCTTACCGCTGGACCGACGGCAAGCCGCCACTTCGCCTGGAGCAACACCGTCCGACAGCGGTGCCTACAGTGATGCTGGACACCGGTCTTTGTTCTTGACGGCACGATACCAGTGATTCAGAATGGCAATGGAGTGGCCGTAGCTGCGCCCGCTCCTGCTGACCGCGTGTGGCAAGGACCGCGGCCGGACGCAGCGGGCAGAGCAGGCTCGCCATGTCAGTTGGACGTTCTAAAGGAGACCTGTCATGAGATCCGTTCCTGTGTCTTGCGTGTTGTTTGCGTTGCTCGTGTGCGACGGCGCTTTTGCTTCGATCGTTATCGATGCGGTTGTACCTGACGTGCAGTTCTCGGCCACCCCGCCAACGTCGGTGGTTGAAGGGGCACAGGAGAGCAGCACTGTCATCGTCGCCTTCAATGAGCTGCAGAATTGGACGGCATCAAGCGAGTTCTACGTGGACATTTCGACACCAGGCTGGTTTGAGGACGACAGCGACCTCACACCGGATACGGTCACCATGGGCACGCAATTCGACTCCCACTTCCTCCACCTCGATCCTGTCGGCGGGACCTCAGTTGCGCTGGAAGGCTCCGTCACGTTTGACGCTCCGATTCTCGGTGTGATCGTTACCCCTTCCAACTTGGACGCCAGCGACACCCCTGCCGGCCTGCTCACCACCACCTACCCGACCGGCGACGCCGGGCGCGGGCTGGAGCTGGGCCCACAAAACGACTCGATCCATGTTCATGACGACCTGAGGACGGTCACCGTCACGCTCCATTCCGCCTGTCAGTTGGATCATATTCGCGTCATTACGGCGGCTGTTGACGAAACCATCATGAACGTGGAAGCACGGCAGCGCACCGATGCGAGCCGATTCGTCGACATCTTCTATGCACTCGGGCTGACCGCGCAATCCTACACCGTCGAAGTCGATGCGGGCCTGGTCGGTGGTGTGCCTGCGCCCGTCCATGCGTTGTGGGGCGACGTGGGTCGCAATGTTCCCCCGGGGGTACGAAGACACATCGTTTGGGACCCAGCCGGGGAGTTCGCCTCAGGGGGAAGTCTGGTCGTGAGAGTCAGGGCGATATGGGGGGAAGGTCAGCAGGCACAATCGGACTCAGGACAATTCCCCGTGCTGCCGGCGGAAGCAGGAAGCTTGCAAGGAGCAGTCCAGGACCCCAACGGGGCAGCGATCGCGGGGGTATCGGTCACCATGGTCCCGGGTCCGGGCCTGGATCTGACAGACTCCGCGGGTGAGTTCGGACCGATGTCGGTTTACGCAGGTGAACAAAGGGTCACCTTCACTAAGCTCGCCTACCACCCCGTCACGAGAACGGTGCGGATACGCAAAGACTCGACAACAGTCCTGAACGTGGTGATGATTCCCACACGGACAATCCAAGGTCCGGAGGTCGTGGAGGTGACATCGCAATATGCCGGACCGGATCGTTACGTGCTCTACGTCCACGGTGTTCCTTTGGATCAGGACTTTACCGCCCGGATCGATTGGCATGAGGCCAAGTACATCCCACAGCATGTCGTACGTTGGTACATCGATGACCACCTCTATTACGAGAGCCCGCTTTCCTACCCTCCCCCCGACATTGTGACTCTTCCCACCGTTGACGTCGGGGAGGTTTTCGGCGTCGGCCAAAGACTCCGGGTGCAGGCTGTTGCCCTTGCGGGATTCCCCCTCGAATGGACCTCCCCGAAGTATGTTGTCAACTTCGACGTGATTGCCTCGGTGGTTGCGGTGGGGACCGGGCAGCTCGCTGCAAACACGAGCGGTTCGACATTGTCGTACGACCTCCGCGAGGACGACAGCATAATGACACCGATCGACGAGGGCGACGACGACGTGCAAGGCCCGCCATCGGACAAGCCGATGCCTTTCCTGGAGGGGACTGCATTGCGGTTCGGTTACGGTAGTCACCTAAAGGGGTCCATTCGGGCAGACGGTACGGTCGAAATCACGTTCAGCAAAAAGCTCAAGAAGACCAAGCTGGGGCGTTTGAAGATTTCCGGAAGCCTGTTTGGAACTTTCGTCTGGAACTTCATTACGGCATGGCAGGTGGTGGAGTCCGCATACGGAGTCCACATCAAGGGTGAAGGCGGCGCAGTTACCTTCGTGTGGTTCCCTCCACCCGTGTACTACATGCTCAAAGC
>CAYOQG010000083.1:0-18647 GCA_964405925.1 uncultured Phycisphaeraceae bacterium
GGTCGCTTGCGAGTCCAGATTGACCACTGATCTGCCCCACCGTCCGCCGACACCAGTCCACCCCTGCTGGCCAGCCAGGGGATTGGCGTTTCCCGCGCCGCCGCCCGACCGGATCAGTGAGTTATAGGGGTTAAACTCGAACGCCGTGGCCGGGATGAGCTGCCAATCATTCCCGTTAACGCGAACGCTGACCTGCCCACCGTCCCAACCCGGTTCAGACTCCATGTAGTGCGAGAACGACGCGTAGACGTACTCGGAATCCGGTGGCAACGCGATCGGCGGGCTGAACAAAGAGTGGACAGCCGACTCGTTCTCCTCTGCGCAATCGCCGATGTCCCTATCCTCGCAATACCACGCGATGCCGGAACGCGAAAACGGCAGTGAATCGCCGCTTTGCGCCCAGTTGTAAGGTGTTGGTGGGCCAAAGGGTCCGGCATTCGAAACCGTCCACCCATTCACGCCGCTCTCGAAATCATCCTCATAGATGATGGTGGCGTTTGCACACTCGTTGGGCGGATCCGAGTCCAGCACTGCGATGCTCCAACCGCAAAGCCCTCGCGTGTCCATCTCGACCGCACGGATTGCGAAATCGACTTGGATTGCGTCCTCCGCGGTAAAGACATCTTCTTCAGCGACCGGCTGCCCGGTGCGGGGGTCGTTTGGAAAGCTGCCGACCAGATCCTCAGCCGCTTGATTGAGGGCGTAATACGCATCCTGAAAGTCCGACGCAATGGTCAAGTATGTTGTTAACGCCCGGTACCAGACGGCGCCTGCCTTGATTGGTCCGATACCCTCGACCTCAAAACCGTTGAAGGCCCCACCGTCAGTCGCCAGGGCGAATGCGTGGTTCAGAATTCCACTCCCACTGTGGACGCCGCCCGAGTCGGTGACGGAGCACGTTTGCAGCGGACTGTTCGCTCGATCGGGATCACCGCCGCACGGCGGTGCCCACATGTCGCGGATGGCCCCCCCGAATGCGATGGAGTCTTCCCCGATAAGCCATCGTACGCCGTCGGGGTACTCTTCCACTTCAGAGCTGCACATCGAGCGGACGTTGTTGGGCGTGTCCAGGCCCGGTCCCGTCGGGTGCGCAGGCCACAACGGGTCCGTCGGTGGACCCGCAAAGGCAGTGTCCCCGTTGAACAGGTCCACCAACTCGCCAAAGATGTCCGAGAACGACTCGTTCAACTGCCCCGACTGATTCTGATAAATGAGATTGGCCGTGAACGCGGTGACGCCGTGCGTCAGTTCGTGGGCGACGATGTCGTCGGTGACGGTCCCCGTGCAAAACACCATCTGCTGCAAGGAGCCGCTCCAGAACGCATTGGGGCAGGCTGCAACCGGCGAGTTGACCGTGGCGACCATGGTGAGACCTTGAGCGTCTATGCTGTCGCGGCCAAAGGCTCGGAAGTAGTAGTCATAGGTGTCCCCATAGTAGTCGTAAGCGGCGTCGACGTCCGATATGCCCGTTGGCGCATCTCCTTCTGCGCGAGCGAGCGCACCGGGCAGACACAGATCTTCACAACGTACCGTCGCTCTGACGGCACAGCCAACGTCCCACTCCTCGTCGCAGCATCGCAGTGCGATTTCGCAAACGGTCGACTCGCAAGCGGCTTCGTCGCATCCCCCGCCATCGTGCGGGTAGCAGCAGTCACTGCCGAGGTCAGTGTCATGGATGGACCGCGACCTGATCGTGCACGTCATCCTCCAGCGATCGAGAACCGCCCCGCTGTGGGCGTCGACGAAGAATGCCTCTCGCATTCCGGACGTCCGATCACCGAGTACGATATGATACGCCAAGTGCTGGCCGACCGTTGGGTCGCCATACCAGCCAGGATCTACGATCACCAACTCCGAGCGTTCAACGATAGGCTGCAACAAACCAGCCTCTGCCTCCGCCACACGCTTGGCAACCTCCACGGAAACGCTCGGGGTCGTATCGAGTTTCGCGGCAATCGGGTAGAAATCGCCGTTGCAGGCGATGACGTCTCCTTCACTATTCTGGTGGACCTTTATGACACCTGAGAACACCGATACACTCCGGTGGACCTGTCGGTACTCTGTGTGCCTATGCCCTAGCGCATCGGTCCACGTCCGGTGCTCAGCCAACTGGGCCTCCGGACTCTGAATGCCAAACAGATGCCCGTACTGTTGAAGGAACTCATCTGGTTCGGGATGATCTCCCCCACCACGGAATGCTGTCGGGATCACACTACCTTGACCCGCCGTGACAGACGATGCGAGGCCCGTCACCCGCGATAGGTGGACGCGAAGGGGCGGGCCGGTCCGATCCTCACCCCACGTGCCTGCGCCGAAGAATGCCGGTACGACGACAAGAAGTGCGCACCGGAGTCGGCACCTTAAGGATCCGAACGTTTTGCCGTGCACGAGAGCCCCCGCGAGGAAAAAGTCGAAACTCGCAGACGTCGGTATGCCAAAACAGAACAACCTCGACCAAGAGGCCACGATCTCGACGTCTCAGCTTCTGGGCATTTTCTACCCCAGCACCCGACGTTCCAACGGTAACAAGAGTAATGCGTTCGGGTCAAGCGGGATCGCACGGCGTCTCGCTCGTGGCCGTATCTCGCCACATGACCGATTCTGCGCATGAAGAGGGCGAGGCATCCGCCGAGGGAGGACGCCTCGCCACTCTCTGACTATCCCGGTGTATCTCGGGATTACCTGGCTGGGTCTACTTGGGGAAGCAGAACGGCCTGCCCTTGTAGGTGGGCGTAGTGACTACCATGAATGATCCACTCTTGGTGCGGGCAACCGCCTTGATCGTGTTCTTACCGAACTTGGAATACAGGACGTTCCTGCAAGTCGTCGGGGTAGCGGTGCGAACATTGAACTGCTTCTTGGTGGTCCTCGCCCACCTCGCCACCTGGGTGGGTGTGACGATCTGGATGATCGCGCCCTTGTTGATCCAGTTGGTGAAGGTGTTAAGGATGGCGACGCTCGGACGAGAGCACTTGGCCGGTCCCCAAGTCTGGTTGTACAGCGTCCGGAACGAGTTGATCTTGTTCTGGAAGTTGTTGTTCCAGTGCTTGTAGGCGACCGGCACGTCCGTCCGATTCGTCTTCGTCGTCCGATGAGTCTTATACGTGCTCATCGTGCTGGTCCCTCCCCAACTTGGCTGGTTCGTGCGTCCTCTTACATTCGTCCTCATTGTGAATACCTCCAAAAGGTACAGGATCTACATCTGCATCTACACTGACGCGTTCCCGACGTGCTTTAATCGGAGCGGATGGGGCGACGCTTGAGATAGTGGAACACTGCACGAAGGGAGCAATGACGCGGTCTTGCCAAACGGTTAGCCAGCGCCACGGCAACGGGTGCCTGACAGGCCTGATGCTGTGATTGTCTGAACCCCTGTTTTTGGAGGGGAAACCGCCATTTCTGAGGTGTCGAGAGCCGACATGGTGCCACGGGACAGGCCGCTAGCGCGGGTCTCCGAGCGGCAGAAATCGAGTCGCCACCACCGCCAAAATTCTGTTTTTTTGCAAAATTGCTGGGGTCTCCAAAGCAGACCGCGTGAAGATCGCGGATGTGTTTGACGCGTCCCCTCGCTAAGGGAACACGAGGGGGTATGCCCCGGACAATCCGCTGCAGGCGGCCGTCCGGCCGCTCCCCAACGTCCGTTGGGATCTTCAACTTGCGAAGGCGTGGGAGCTATAACATGCCCCACACCTACGCTCAGCACGTACGGATTCGGGCGGTCGATTCGATTGGGAGCTGAATCTGGCCGCGGTAAGGCGGCCCGAAACGGCCCGAAGTGCGCGTAGTCAGCCTCTTTCGCGTGTCGTTTCGTGTTCCGAAAACCTGAGCCCCGCATCAGCCGTGCCGGTGTTGCCTAGACCACTGCTGCTCTTCACGACGATCGGTGCAGGATGGACGCAGTCGGCGGGGCTCGAGGTGTGTCGCCGAATCCGATCGAGGATTGGGCCCGCCAGACGCCCTTTGGCGGCTCACGACTCCTCAAAGTGACCAGCATAGTCCCGCAACAGCTTCAAGCCCTCAAAAATGCGGGACTTTACCACTGACGCGGGGATCTCCAACACTTCTGCGATTTCCGCCCTGGACAGGTCCTCGACATATCGGAGTCGGAGTACCTCCTGCTGATCATCGGAGAGAGCCCGGACAAGCTCATTCACCCGCGAGCGCTGCTCGTCCCGAACCAGTCGCGTCAACTGTCCCGTCAGAAGCTCATGGATTTGTGACTCCGGCGGGAGGACCTGCCCCTCCTGTCGCCGTCGACTGCGACGCCGGAGCAACGTGAGACATTGATTCCGGGCAATCTTGTACAGCCAAGGGCGAAAAGAATCCGGGATGTTCTGGGTGCTCAGGACGCGGCAGCAGACGTCTTGAACAGCGTCCTCTGCCTCTTCCATGCTGCCTAGATAGCCCCAGCAAAACCGCAATAGGCGCTCCCGATAAAGTGTGTCGAGCAGCGCACCAGCCTCCGGAGCGGAGCCTCGTAGCTGAGTAATCAGCTCCGACGTCAGGTCCTCCGCATGCGGTCCTGGCTCGGGACGCGGTGTCTCCAAACGGTTTCTCCACCCACGCAGGCGCTGTTCACCGAGGTTCGATGGCGCGGCCTACCCAAACAGCGAGTGTTATATTGTGGGTAGCGATCCTTTGCCACTACTGTGGTGGCGTACCTGAAGCCGCCTCGTCATAACGTTTCTGTACATTCGCCTCGAGCTCCCTGAGCTCAGCTTCGACGGCTCCCAGCTCGTCAGGTACATCGAAGACATCGGGCCCGTATAGGACTTGAAGACCTTCCAAGGCCTTCCGCCTCTCCTCATGCCACTTCAGGGGATCGCGGCGGAAGAGGTCGAGGGCCTCGGCAAAGAAACCCTCCGCGTCCTCGTAGTCCTTGTCCGAGGGTTCTTCACGGCGGATCAGTAGCGTGGCCAGGCTCACAAGCACGGGGCCAGCACGGTCGTCCTCTCTTAGCCGTTGGAAGGCGGCGAGTGCCCTGCGATACTTGGGCTCCGCCTCGTCGAGCCGGCCGTTCTCGGATAGGAGTTCAGCATATTGGGCTTGGGTGATCGCCTCTGCCAGCTCATTCTTGTCGAACAGTTCCCGTATGAATCTCGCTTCCCCCTGTTTCATGGTGCTGTCAACCCACACCCGAGCGGCACTCACAACGATGATCGACGCCACGGCAAAACCGACGGCCAGGCGGTGTCGGACCACGAATTTGCGCAACTGATAGAAGCCGCTCGCCCGACGAGCCAGGATCGGCTGATTGGTCAGGTAGCGACCGATATCCTCGGACAACAGCGCGGCGGTCTGGTATCGTCGATCCGGATCCTTCTCCAGGGCTTTTAGTATAATGGTCTCAAGCTCACCGCGTAGCGTCCGGTCGATCGTACCAGGTCTCCTTGGTGGCTCTTGGCTGATCATGTGGATGGCTTCGGGCAGAGCCTTCCGCCTCACTGCGTGTGGTAGCTGGCCGGTCATAAGCTCGTACAGAACGACACCCAACGCATAGACATCGCTTCGGACGTCGATGGCGTCTGTGTCACCCCGTGCCTCCTCCGGGCTCATATACGGCAGGGTCCCCATGAGTCTGCCGACGTCGTGCAGGGTGCTCATCAGCGAAACCTCCGGGTCGCTGATCCGGGCAAGTCCGAAGTCCAGGATTTTGGGATTGCCCTCGGAGTCGACCAGAATGTTCGTCGGCTTCAGATCGCGGTGTATGACGCCCCGCTGGTGAGCGTAGTTGATCGCATCACAAACCTTGCGAAAAAGCTCCAGTCGTTCTCGTTTGGGAGGTCCGCGGTCACGGGCAAACTCGGTGAGCGGGACCCCTGGAACGAGTTCCATAGCAAAGAAATGCCGCCCCTCTTCCGTACGACCGGCTTCGTAGATGGCTGCGATCGCGGGGTGCTTGAGGCGGGCCAAAGTCTGAGCCTCGCGCTGGAAGAGGCGAACACGATATTCATCCACAAATTCCCCGCCCCGAACGATCTTGATGGCAACCGCTCGCTTTGGCGTCTGCTGCTCAGCCTCATAAACGATCCCCATGCCGCCTTCGCCCAACCGGCGGCGGATCAGGTAGGATCCTATTCGGGCCGGAAGGGGCGGCTCAGGGGGCCTCGACGCGTTGGCGACGGCGGCAATCCCGGCGTGGAACTCCGCAGCCCGAGTGCGACAGATCTCGCAACGTGCGATATGGTCTGCGACCTCTGGGGCGTTGCGGTCCAGGCCGCTCCACAACTCCTCGTCTGAAAGCTCGCAGGTCATGCCCTCGGTCATCCAAGAGGCTGCCCAAAGGAACCTCGCCCGCGCTCGAAATGAGGCGCGGGGTGCCCTACCCAACATCATATCGCGTGATGACGCCCCTTTTTACGCGAATCGGCAAAAAACATGGATTTTCGTCCGTCGTTCTTCGAGTTGCGAGGTCTTAGAGGGTGGAAGCCGTGTTCTGGTGAACCGGCGCAGCGCGGAAGAAAAAAGGAGTGGGTTGCGTAGCTATCCCTGATGCGTTTAATGCCTGTGGGTGATGGCTCGATTGCCCTAGGGCTCTCTCGTGTTGAAATCGTGCCCGCGCACCGTTATGTTACGTGGTGTGCGAGAGTTTACGTAAAGCGTACGTTTACCCAATGGCGTAGCAACGCCCGCGACGCTGTTTTGAGGAGGTCATCCAAAGATGTTGAAACAGACGCAACAACACCGAAGGCTTTGCGGTAGAAGTGCCTTCACTCTGATCGAGCTGCTGGTCGTGATCGCCATCATCGCCCTGCTGATCGCGATTCTTCTGCCCTCGCTGGAGGCGGCACGCCGGCAATCCAAGAACTCAGCCTGCCTTTCGCACATCAAGAACATAGCCACAAGCAGCCGGGTGTATGAGGCCGACGATCCGAACGGGTGGGGCATCCCCGTGCATCCGCTTCAGTACCATCAGTGCCCCGGTGAGGAGCCTGGCGCACCCTGCACGGAACCGCAATACATCGGTGCGTACGAGTGGGGTGGCAAATCAGGAATCGGCAGCCCGGGTCACCCATTCGCGATGGAACGGAATGCTCCATCCGACGGTGCATTCGCGTGGCAGAGCAGCCGATACGGCACGGCGGCCGGCTTTGGTCCTGCGACCCGGCCCATGAACGACATTCTGTACAAGGGCGGGTTCAAAGATAATACCGAGTTCCGACCGCTCTGGAAGCATGATACCGAACTGGAACTCGATCTATTTAAGTGCCCCGGTGACAATGGACCACCGCGAGGGGCACACTGTCCGGATTGGGTCGCCCATTCAGAACGGTCCTCGTTCGACCATTTCGGTAACAGCTTTGCCGCGAATGTCTTCATGATCGCCATGTCCGGTGGAGGTTGGATGGAGTCGAACTCGCCATACATGCGGCCTGTTTCGCGTGTCCCCACGCCGTCGCGGACGCTCTATTACGAAGAGAACATCGGTCGTTGGGCCTGGTCCTGCAAGCGAGAACTCCCGGAGTGCGTGGCCGATCTCGGCCTTGAAGGTGTTGACCCTGGCCCGACGAAGGCCGTCCGTGGTTGGCACGGCAAGGACTGGACGTTCAACCGAGCATTCGTCGATGCCCACGCCGATACGCAGAAGATCTACATCGAGGGCACTGAGGACCAGGACGGATACGCCCTGCATTACCGCAACGAGCGGATTTACCCTGACGGTGATGGGGTCCGCAACCACGGCTGCATCATTGTCCGCGGCGATGGGTGGCAGAAGGACACCCTTCCGGCGGATCTGGTCCCTACGGGGCTCTGGCATGATGGTAACGGACGTCCGTCCTACGAAGGGTGTGTGGAATAAGCAACTAGAGGCTTGGACCCGCTGCGCAGATCGTATTCCGCATCGCCGCGTGTCCGAGCGCTAGTAGACAACGTCGTAACCGCGAAGGCGCTGCCGATCCTCGCGATCCGCGGCGCCTTTTTCTTTACGCCTGGAGTGAAAAACGAAGTCAGCGCGCCGAGATGTGTCGCGAACCGAGGCGGGTGAGGTCACCGGCGCGGCATACGCGGGTTTGTGGGTTTCGCACACAAAAGAAGCCCCGCTTTCCAGCTGCGCGCGAGCCATCGCGGGGCTTCTCCCGTACAACAAGTCCCGAATCGGTTGTCGGGACGAGGCCTAAGGACCTTCACCTAGACTATGCGCCATTGGCGGCTCGAACGCAAGCAAAAAAGACCTTCTGCCGCCTAGGCCGCCGAATTCGCTGCCTTCGCGGCGCGCTGTTAATCGGAACCAGAATCTTCGATCGGTGGTTCGGTATCCCCGGATGTCGCTGTATCGGGGCGCACGAGCAGCGTTTCGATCCAGGTTCGCACCCCCTTGGGGGCTCGCGAAATCCGCCATTCGTCGTGTTCGCGGATGAGCAGAAGCACGACATCCCGTTGCGGTTCGCGTTTCGCGGCTCGATGCGTAGGGTCAAGGGCGACGTGCATGGCCAGGGCGTAGGCTAGCACTGCTCTCTCAGCGTCGCCGCCCGCGCCGGGGGCAAGGAAAATCTTCTCGAGGGCAAGGATTCGGATACTCTGGATAGCCTGCCATCCCTCCTCGTACTCCTCACGAGGAAGCGGCTCCTCGCGGACGCTCCAAAGCAGGCGAAAAGCCTCGTATTCGCCGCGGGCACAATCCTCGATCGCACGTTGGACGAAGTCGTTGACCGTCTGGTCGTCGACCCTCAACGCGTCAGGGAACACGAGCTGTACGGCTTGCCGCGTATCCTTCGGCTGCGGTTCTGGCCGATCGCGATCCGCTTCCGGCCGACACCCGGAGCCAAGACAGCACAGTGTGAACACAGTGACCGCCACCTGAGTCGCCGCGGATAATCTTATCCTTGCTTTCATGTCCCGGTGCTGCTTGAATCCCATCGTCATGGTTGAACGTACCCGAGCCGCGCCAAAGCATCTACGAAGTCAGAGGCGAATTCTTGGAACGCCGGCACCGCGTTCAGGCGGTCAAACGAGACTCGCAGACCGAGTGCGGCGTACAGCGGGCGCAATCCAACCTTCTTGGCTCGGCGTCGGCCAAGGACCCTTGCCCGAAGCTCCCGAAGGACTTCCTTTGGTTCTTGGAGATGTTCCACTTCGTGGACGTGTGTTGGAACGGCGTCCGCGACAGATCGTGTCGTGGTCCCCAGGACTTCGGTCAAGGCTGCGACGTCGCAGAGCATCCATGCTTCCGTCTCGCGCGCTGGTACGATTGCGACCAGACTCCGCTCTTTCCCGTCGAAAATATCTCGCACCGACGCGAACCATGGGTCGATCCGGTCCGTGCGTGCACGTTTGCTGTCCCCGTTTGCGTCCGTATGGACGACCAGAATGTCAACCGAATGCCAGTAACGGGAAGTGGTCTCGCGAAACGTCTCAGCCGAAGGACGTCCAGGCAGGTCAACCGGGTCCGACACGAAAATAGGGTGCCGGCCCCTCGCAGAGATAACTTGGTGGGTAAACCGCCCCAAGAGCGGAATTAAGAAATCGGGGTCGGTGGGACCTTCGGCGAATACTCCGATGGACAGAGTTCTCACGGTGCAGAATCCCGGGCCGGGACTGCCGTCTCCAGATAAGCGTTAACCTCATCTAGTGTTACTCTGTCCCGTGTTGCGCCATCCAGGAGTTCCCCCTGTCGTTGAACGGGTCGAAGACGCGTGCACCGGATCGACGGGGAGCTACTGCCCGGGTCGATCTGAGTGACAACGTCCGCAAAGAGCATTTGCGATTCGCGCAGAGTTCTGAGTACGACAGGGGAGTGGCTGTTAAGGAGAACTTGTCTGAGCGGTTCTCTTGGATCGACATCCTCGTCATCGAGATCAGTTGCCAGGGCACGGAGAGTCTTCACCATTTGTCCCAGCCGGAAAGGATGCACGCCGTTTTCAGGTTCTTCAAAGCACACGAGCCCCCGTTCCGTTGGGTCGTGCATAAGTGCGACCAGAGCCAGGATACGTAGCGTCCCGTCAGAGAGAACTCGTGACGGAAACGTACTCCCGTCCTGCATTGTTATGTCGATCCGATACTCGTTCCGTTTTTGGTCTTCGACGACATCCAAGGATTGGACGCCCGGCACAAGATGTGAGAGTGTCGTCGCTATATCGGTCACTACCCCACCGGGACGGTGTTCTGACTTCGTTTCTTTCCTTATGCGGGCGAGAACCGCTGCCAGGTTGCTCCCGTCGTGCGTCAAGCGGTTTGTCGACAATGTCGAGGCAGGACGGCGAAGACCTTCGGGATTCAGTTGCAGGAATCGCCATGAGCGCAGTTCCTCGCGTAGCGCAAACAAATGAGGAAACTCCGCGGTCGTGATGCTGCTCAGGTTTGTGCTTTCTGCGGCATCGGCTGGGCGGTGGCGACCGGCGCGACCGTCCTGGAAGATCTGGAACGAAGGCCGCTCATCTTTCGTTGTGGTATCAAGAAATGGGCCTCGGCGGGTACGCCGGACGTACGCGTTACGGAATTCCTTGGAGCGTGCAAATGTCTTTACCCATCTGTCATCCTGGGCCGGGATGGATTTGGCGCTCTCTCGAGTTACAAACAATCTCTCCACCCCGTTCGGGCTCGACTTGCGGGCTAGTGTTAGCTCGTAGTGGATTCGTGAGTTGGTGAGCTTGACTTCCACACCCCAAGGATCGCGCACCGTCGGGTCAAGCAGCACTTCCAACGTAAAGCTCATTTCACTAACTGGCTTGCCAGCGGAGGACATCGAGAACATCTCAGAAGGCTCACCCCGCAGCCCCTGAAACGCGTTGTATAGATCGTCGCCCGCCAGCCGGGAGAGCAGGTGGAGGGCGTCGAACAGGTTTGACTTACCGACTGCGTTCGGACCAAGGATCACCTGAAACGGGAGCAAGTCCACGCTGAAATCGCGGAACGTCTTGAAGCCGTCGATTTCGATGTGGGTCAGCATGACAAGACCATCCTACCGTGCGGTCTGGTGGGGATCAAAGCCCATACTCCTCCCAGCGGTTTTGGATTCGGTCGATGAGTTCATGATTCATCTTCAGTTTGTCAGGCCAATCGCGGATCTGTCCCTCGCCGGGAATCTTACGGGTGGCGTCGATCCCGATCTTCGCTCCGGTGCCGTAGTGCGGCGTGGCGTGGTCGAGGATATCGCACGGTCCGTCGGTCACGACGGTGTCCCGCCGCCAGTCGACATTGGCCCCGAGGTGGAACAGAACATCTTGCTCATTGTGGACGTCGACGTCCTCGTCGACCACCACAATCATCTTCGAGAACATCATCTGGCCCGCACCCCAAATGCTGCTCATGACCTTACGGGCTTGCATCGGGTATTCCTTGCGGATCTTGACGAACGCCGCGTTGTGAAAAGCACCGAACATCGGCAGATGATAGTCGATGATGTCGGGCAGGATCGCCTGCAGAAGTGGCAGGAAAACGCGCTCGGTCGCTTTGCCGAGATAGTAGTCTTCCTGCGGTGGGAACCCCACAATCGTGGTCGGATAGACCGGGTTTTCCCGCTGCGTGATAGCGCTCACGTGAAACGCCGGGTAATAATCCGCCGCGGAATAGAACCCGGTGTGGTCGCCAAAAGGCCCCTCCAAAAGTGCCCGCCCGGGATCGACCCAGCCCTCGATGACAATCTCCGCGTTGGCTGGAACCTCCATAGGGATGGTCTTACAGGGCACCAGCCCGATCCCGCCATCGTTCAAGAACCCGGCAAAGAGCAGCTCGCTCACGTCCGGCGGGAGCGGACACGTTGCGGCGAAGGGCAGGACCGGCTCCCCGCCGAGAACGATGGCGACAGGCATTTTCTCGCCGCGTTCCTTGTACTTACGAAAGTGCCTGGCACCATCGTGGTGCATGTGCCAGTGGACGGCGGCAAGCTTGTCGTCGAAGACCTGAACCCGATACATCCCGAGATTGTAGGCGCCATCGTCGGGGTCCTTGGTCTGAACGGCAGCGAAGGTGATGTAGCGGCCCGTACCCGCGGTCGCGCTCGCCGGCTTTCCCGCGCAACCCGGCTGACCGTCGTGAGGCCAGCATTGAATGATCGGAAGATCGAACAGGTTCGCGTCCTCCATGCGCACGACCTCCTGGCAGATTCCCCGCTTGACCGACTTGGGCGCGTAGGCAGCCAGCTTAGCCAGTTGCGGCAACTTCTTGATCTTCTCTACGAGGGTCGCCGGAATCTCGGGCCTGATGAGCTGGCGGACGCGGTCTGCGAGGCTCTCAAAGGTCGGTACTCCCAGGGCGAGACGCATCCGTTCGTAGCTTCCGAACAAGTTGATAGCCACCGGGATCGACCACCCGCGGACCGTCTCGAAGATGAGTCCGTAGCCCCCGTAGCGGCCGTGAACGGGGTCCGTCGCGGGCGGTTCCATGTCGCCCGCTGCCGGCAGCTTCGCCATGCGATCGGCGATAGCTGAGATTTCGAGAACGGGATCAACCTCGGCCGTAACCCGTTTGAGCTGCCCACGACCGTCAAGCTCAGCGATGAACGTCTGCAAATCCGAATGCGGCAAGGTGGTCGACTCCAAGCATAAACTGGCCGAGAGTGTACCGTGCGGGTGCGGTGAGGGCGAGTCCGAGTTGGGGTGCATCCCATTTCGGGTAGCGTCCTTGGATAATCCGCACCTTGCTGCAAGCGCTCAGCAGACGGCGGGAGGTACCGTTTCTGTTTTCACCGAGACAGACGCGAGGTCATATTTGCCGCTCGGCATTCGAAGAGGACCCGGAGATTTCACCCTGCAGATTTGCCACTTTTTGGGGATGCACCCCGATTGGTCCATGGCAATGGCCAGGTCAAAACGCGAACGGCGTTCTTGCGTAAACTCAAAGCGATCTTCCGGCGTCTCCGACTCCATCTAGCCGCCCGGGTGGTACACCTAATCGACCCCATTGCCCGCAGCCCGGTGAGGTACTTCGCGATGGGGCACTCACTCGCCCTTAGCCTCGGGCAGTTTCGCAGCAGCGTCAGCTTCTTGACTCGCGTACTTCTCTGCCAGGGCGTCCAGTCTGGCCTGCAAATCGGCCTGTGGATACCACCTGCCGCGCACCATGACCCCGACACGCTTGGTGACATTGGCTACGTCTTCCAGCGGGTTGGCTCGAGCGAAACCAGGTCCGCCCGGCGACCGACGGCCACGGTTCCCCACTCATCCAAGGCGTCGAAGAACTCAGCCGCGTCGTGCGTTCCCGCCTTGATCGCCTCGTATGGGGTCAACCGGCATCGACGAGGTTGTGGAGCTCCTCGTGAATCGAGAAGCCCGGTGCGATAAGCGGGTTCGGGCAATCCGTGCCGAGCAGAATCCGCGCACCGCCGTCGTGCAAGGCCTTGGTCAGCTTCTTGCGGGCTGAGTCTCCCGCGGCGGCGGCTTCGTACATCTCGGCTGTGAAGCCCTTGAGGTAGTTGCCTCCCGGGCGGTGGAAGTCGAGCTCGTTGGGCGACAGGTATCTGAACTCGTCTCGCTGGAGAAGTACGTTCGCTTCATCCGGTGGGACCCACTTCTGCAACACGACCAGCGTCGGGCAGTTCCAGGTGCCGGCTTCTCGAGTCTTGCGCACCAGGCCGGGAATCTTGCTCGCGTCGAGATGGAGCCAGAAGAACAAGTGACTGAAGTCCTTCCTTTCAATGCTCGGAGCGTCGTCGGACACCAACGCTAGTTCAAAGCCGTCGAGGTGCTCTATGCACCGCTGTCGGGCAACCAGTGCATGGTCGAGACCCACGTCCTTCGGAACGTGTCCGGCGACCGGGATGCCATAACTGTTGGCCGCTTGGATCAGCGCGTCGTATGCCTCTCTTGAGAGGTTGTTGTATACTTTGAGGAAGTCGTAACCTGCCTTCCTCTGCGCGGCAACGACGGCCCGCGCCTGCGCGGGCGTCATGACGATCGTACTCTCCGGCCACTCCGGTGGATCACCGTCTATGATCGGCCCAGCCGTGTAGATGGTCGGCCCGAGCAGATCGCCTCGTCTGATCTTCTCGCGCCACGCGAGGTGCTCGGGTCCGCCGGCCATATTGCGAACGGTCGTAACGCCGTTGGCGATGAAGAGAGCGAGTTGGTCCTCCTCCATGATGTGGGCATGCATATCCGCCAAGCCGGGCATGAGGTATTCGCTGCGACCGTCGATGACTACTGCCGCGTCGGGCACCTGCACTTGTGATACCGGCCCGATCTCACGGATGTGCTCGTCGTAAACCAAGATCGTCTGCTTCGGGAGGATCCGCTCGCAGTCCATCGGTATGACGTTCACGTCGACAATCGCGATTGCCTGTGCGGGCGAAGGTGCCTGCCGTGTGCGTTGCGCTGGCAAATGACGTCCGCTCAGGAGCGCAGCAAAAACCACCAAGTACCATTTTGCCATCATTCTCGATTCCTGGAGTGAGGGTCGTCCACATGACCCTCGGCTGTTCCCGTGCTGATCGCTCCGACGATCAGTATGCAGGCCTCCGCCGATGCTGCAAGCATCTGATGCGGGATGCCAAGCGGATCCATCCCCAACGGCAAGGAAATGGCCCTTCGTAAATCCTCCTTCTGCGCGTCAAGGGCGTCACTACTCGCCGTACACACGCTGAAAGACGGCAATGTCGAGGAGATCGACGTCGTTGTCGAAATCGAGGATGCAGAGGCGGCATGCCTGGCCTGCGTGGCCATTATGCATGCCCGAGCTGACCGACTTCTCTCAACGTTCCGGACAAAACTGCGCCTGTATGATCGCGTAGTCCTCGAGGCCGACCTGACTATCGCCGTTGACATCCGCACGCGAGCAGTCCTGCGCGGGTACAAAACCTGGCCCAGTCAGGCAACCTACGACGGCCTGCCAATCGTCGAAGCCAATGAAGCCATCGTTGTTGATGTCACCGGTCCTGTACGGTGGGCATCCGGCGGCACTTACGATTTCGCCCACTGGCGTGTTGGGGCAGCAATCACATTCATCCCCCACGCCGTCGCCGTCGCTATCCAGTTGCTCGGGGTTGAACCAGAAGGGGCAGTTGTCGAGTTCCTCAACGGTTCCGTCGTCGTCGGGGTCCGGGTTCGCGCACGCGAACGTGCAGCCGGTCACGCCGTTATCGTTCCAATCGAGCACGGTGTCACAGGCATTCTCAACGCCCGAACCGCCGCTTGCACTGAGGTCCTGCACGTCAATGGCGTTCGGGCAGGCGAGGTTGCGGGTGAGCTGCGTGCCGACGGAGTCCAGAAGTGTCACGCCCGTGCCGTTCAGACCGAGGATGTTCCGCGTAACTGCACAGTCCGTGGACTCCTGAACGAGCGCGCCCGCGAAGGCGTTCTCCGTGCTTGCGCATTCCACAACCTCGGTGTTGGAAGAGGCGTAGATGACCAGCCCCGTGTCATAGCGGTGAACCAGACAGTGCTGCATGATTCCGTTCGTTGCGCCGCTGGCGATGATGCCGTAGCCGGTTCCATCGCCCACGAGTCTCGCCCCTGCACAATCGAGCACAACGTCCGGTCCGAAGAAGACGATCACTCCGGGGTCACCCTCATCGACGATGTAGTAGGTTCCCGGGCAGAGTCGCGTGGATTGGTCGATATACATGTCATCATGCGGGACTACGCACGTCTGCTCCGTGCAGTCCTCCGGACAACTTACATGATTCTCCGCCGGATCGCATATCCCGTCGCCGCAAGATGTCATCCGAATGGCGACCGTCGCATGGCTCAGATCGCCCCAGTCACTCGGTTCGAGAATGACGGACTGGTCGGGTTGAACGGTAACGGCCTCTACCGCCGTATGAGGAATGTCTCCGTCCGAATAGGCGGCTGACCGTACCAGCTCATTGCCGAACGCCGCGTCGAAGGTCAGCTTGTCCCCACCGCGGTTTGTCACCACCAGCGTGGTGTGGTTCGGAAGCACGCTCACGTGCACCTTCGAAGCGTTGGTCAGCTGAAGGTCCTCGACACGATACATGCGCCGATCGAGACCCGGCCCGGGATGCCGAAACACACTCAGATCGACGGTCTTGGCCGCGTCGTTCGTCTCGAAGGTGAGCTGATTGTGCAGTGGATTCCGGTCGATCTGACGCCACGCGGCCTGGTCGTGGGTGGTGCCCGTGCAGGGTATGTCCTCCAGCACATACGCGGTGCCGACACCGAAGATCGCGCCGGTGTATTTGCCGCCGCGGCCATAGAAGTTCACGTCATGGTCCCCGAGTGGTGCGAGATAGATGGGTCTGGCGTCGATAGCTGTTCCGGTTGATTCGGACCACGCTGGGTAGGAGAGGCCGGAGGGAATGTCCTCGTGCGGGACCCCGGCCTGGTCCACACCGATCATGTGCCCGTCGGTGTCGGTGATGTTGCCGTCCGCGTCGCCGAAGATGATCGTGCCGATTCCGTCGAGGCTGGTCGGAAGCGTCCAGTCCGTACGGTTGACCAGGTCATAGGGGATGTCGAGGATCATGTCCGTCGTCCAGGTTTCGCCGTTTTTCTTGTAGCTCCATGTGTTCGCGTCGGCGTCGATGTCTATCGCGGGATAGTCATCGGGGTTCGCGTGGACGGTGTTGACGAACTCCGGTTTGTTGTTGTCGTACACGACGATCCGGTAATCCCCGCCGCCGTCGTCGATCACGGTGTCGTAGTTGATCACGTGGCCACGGGTCAGCCCTTTCTTGATGCTGATCATTCCCTGGTTGCGGTTTTGCAGACCGGAGATGGCGTCCAAGACGACCGAGTCTGCATCGGCGTGCCCCGCGGCGATCTTGCCGAGGTAGTGGTTGAACAGTTCGGCGGACATCTGGCTGCCGTGGATGATCTCCCGATGGCGTTCCAGGCTCACGAAGTCGTGCTCGCTATCCGCTTGGAGGTCACGGACGTGTGTTGCGCCGGGATCGTAGCGCGACACCTGGTCGTCACCATAATAGAACTGCAATGATGTGCCGGACATGCCGTAGCAGCTCCCAGGCTCGGCGCGGTCGCGATAGGCTGCGAAGTAATAGATCGCCGCCAGCGGATTCGGGATATAGGTGTTGACCTCGACTTCCTTTCCCAGGCAGTAGCAGCCAACAAACGGCATGCAAAGCGGCACGCCGATACAGAGGTCGACGGTGATGTAGACTTCATCCTTGCCGAAAGTCTGCCAGTAGCGCGTAAATGACAGATTGTCCTTGCTCGGGTTTTGGAAGGAATAACCCCAGGCGCGGTTGTACCAGCCCACACAGTCGAAGGTACAGGGGGCAATCGACCCGTTGTCCTGCCAGTAAGTGACGTTGTGCGAGCAGGTGTTGTTGGCACCCGAGTTGTCGGTCCCGTTGTCCACGACATCGGAGAACTCGTTGTAGCAGAACTCGTTGCTGTTGACGATACAGTCCTGCGAAGTATTGCGGAACCACAGTCCCTCGGAATTCTCGGTACTGTTGTTGCCGTTGATATCGGCTCGGTAGGCCTCTTGGATCTCGATACCGGCGTCGTCGTTATCCGTGATCGTGTTGGTGCGGACCTCGACGTCGTTCGCCAGATGCACTTTCACGCCGCGGGCGTTTCCGGAGATCGTGTTGTCGTACACCAATGACTGATGCGAACCACCGCCGACAAGGACGCCGTCCTCGGTGTTGGTTTGTAGTGTATTGTCATGAATGATCGCTTGATCGGATGCCTCCAACGTAATGCCTGCGCCTTGACTTTCCGCGATCGTGCTGTTTCGGACCACAGTTGAGCTAGAGCTGACTGCCCGAATTCCGTTTGTGTGCGACAGGTCCGCGTTGTCTATCGTCACGGAGTCACAGTCGATGAAGAGAATTCCGTCGTTCTTTGCGCTGCCGTTGTTCAAGGTCACATTGGAGAGCGTAGCGTTACCCACATTGCAGAAGATGATCTGGCCGAACACGCCGCCCGAGTATGTGCCCCCCATGGGTTGGTCGTGGATGTACAGCATCGAGGCCGACCCGTGCCCCGTCGTGTTGTTGAGGTAGTAGTTGTTGCAGGCATTTACTGGCCAGATCGAGTAGGTGGCGTTGTCCGTCAGGAAGTTGTTGTCAAACGTATTGTCCTCGGCATGATCGAGGTAGATGCCGTAGGAAGTGTTTTCCTCAATATGGTTCCTCCTGACCACGTTGAATGAAGTCGGCAGCGTGTCCGGCTGCGACATGGACAGACCGATGCCGTTGGAGAGCAGTTGGTTGTCTTCCATGGTATTTTTCGAGGAAGACTTCAACTCGACGCCCGTACCGAAATCGCTCACCGCGCAGTTTCGGATGGTCACGTTCACGCGGTTGTCGAGCGTGATCCCCGTTCCCGAACCGCTCCCGGAGATGGTATACCCGTTGCAGTCGAGTCTGACGTGGTTCGCTCCGATGTTGATCCCACCCGGCACGACCAGATCCGATCCCAGGGTCACATCGCTGTAGTCACCCCCGAGGGCATTGAAGCAATCGAGCAGATTCGCACAGATGATGCTGGCGTTCACGGTGCATACCGAGTCGCACCAGTCGATCTGTCCGTCCCCGTTGAAGTTGTAGATAGTGTCGCACTTGTTGCCGGACCGCGTGTTGCCAGTTCCGGCGTCCTCCGGCGGCGGCCCGGCCAGAATGTCCTCGAGCTTCTGGTCGCACAGCGAGTTGCCCGTCAGCATGTTGTTGTCGGAACGGACCATAAATATGCCTCGATCATTCTCACCGAATGTACTTCGGACGATCGAGTTGCTATCCGAGTCCTTGAGATGGACGCCCGCCCCATAGTTGCTGAGGAATGTGC
>CAYOQG010000084.1:0-18220 GCA_964405925.1 uncultured Phycisphaeraceae bacterium
AGGCAAAAAGACGAAACACACGAAAAAAAGTGACCAAACGAAGCCAAAAAACCGCACTGGCGCTATCGAAAACGCGGTTCCCCCGAAAAAACGAACCCAAATCGGACCCACTTCAGCCCCCGAACGAACCCACCCCACGGGCAACCGAACCCATTCGAACCCACGTTTCTCGCCCTTTCGTCGCTCACTCCCTATGTCCCTTTCGTCCCCATGTCCCTACGTCCCCTCGTCCCTCCCTCGTCCCGACGTATGTCGGGATCGCTCCGGCGTCTCGGCGCTCCGCCCCTTCGTCGCTCCGTCGCTGTGTCACTTCGTCGCTCCGTCGCTATTGCCCCGCCCTTTCGCCATTCACCATTCCGGCTTCCCCCACTCCCTCACGGTCGCGGCTCGGATTGCTCTGTTTAGGGGTTTCTTACTTACCCCGCGGCGCGGAGGCGCTCGTGTTTCTGTTCGAGGTTAGAAAGCAGATCGTCAAAGGACTGGATGAAGGCATTGACACCGTCGATGCTCAGCTTGTCGGTCACCGCGTCGATGTGGATGCCCATTTTCTCGAGTGCCTCGAAAACGGCATGGGCACCGGGAAGGTCATGGCGGATCATCACCCCGGTCCGCCCCTCGTGCAAAACCGCCTCGATCGTCTGCGGGGGGATCGTGTTCACCGTATGGGGACCGACCAGTTCATCCACGTATTTCGTGGGCGGGTACTCAGGGTTTTTCGTGCTTGTGCTCGCCCAAAGGGGCCGCTGTACGCGGGCGCCTTTGGAAGCGAGCTGGGAAAAGTCGTCGGAGTCGCCGAACCGATCCTCGAATCGGGCATAGGCAAGCCGGGTGTTGGCAACAGCCGCTGTGCCCAGCAAATCCGAGATATCTGTCTGCACTGGATGCTTCTCGGTAAGGAGCTTGTCTACGAGCGTGTCGAGCCGGCTCACGAAAAACGAGGCCACCGAGCCGACCTTGCCAAGATCACCACCTGCCGCGTCCAACTTCCTCAGACCGTTGATGTAGGCATCCATCACCCGGTCGTACATGGCGAGCGAGAAGATCAGTGTTACGTTGACGTTAATGCCCTCCCCGATCAGCGTCTCGATGGCAGGGAGGCCTTCATCGGTGGCAGGAACCTTGATGAGCACATTAGGCCGATTGAGTCTCTTGAACAGACGGCGAGCTTCGTCGAGCGTCCGTGTGGTGTCGTACGCAAGCTTCGGGTCCACTTCGAGGCTGACGAACCCATCCGTTCCATGGGTGCGGTCATAGACGGGCCTGAGCATGTCCGCGGCGTCGGCGATGTCGGGCAGAACCAGGCCCTCGTAGAGCTCCATCCCCGTGCGGCCCTCAGCCACGAGCTTATTAAACAGATCGTCGTACGCTTCCCCACTGGTGATCGCCTTCATGAAGATTGTTGGATTGGACGTCACACCGGTGACACCCATGTCGAAGAGCCGCTGCAGCTCGCCCGATTTGATCATCTCGCGGCTCAGATAATCGCACCAGATGGATTGTCCCTGCTCACAGAGTTTCTCGATGGTGTTGCTCACGAGGCGCCTCCAGCTTGTCGGGTGAGGTTTGCCCGCCGGTGTCCAAGCGGCGGTCATGTCCGCGTCTTTCCCGCCCGCGCAGGCGATTATGTCCTATCCGAGGCGGACGTGCAAAGACCCGGTGGGGTGTTATCGCGGTCCCGGCTTAGGCTGGAGGAGTTCTTCACAGGATCCGCACACAACTCGCGTGTGGCCGCGGGGGGGCCGCCCGGCAATCCCGGATCTTGCTTGTGCCCGCGACTCGGGCGGGAGGCATCGGCAAGATGTAACGCGACAGGTATAAAGCCGTCCCCCCGTGAATTGTCGTCCGTGCTTCGAGCAGGATGCGAGTATAGAGCCTCCGGTCCTCCCATCTCGCGAGGTTTTGTCGGTTCTCAGGGTCTCTCGGGACGCGGACTTGTGGGAGGGCAGGCACGCGCGGGGGAAGGTTCAATGGGGGCGTCCGGTCGGGGGTCGTACAGGGTGGCAATGAGGGCGTCATCCAGCGGCAATTCTGCGAAGGGCGATCGCTGCCTTCTCGCTCTTTCAGGCTGGTAGGCTGGTCGCCGTGTCCGTGCGAAATGATAGAACTCCGCCGCGTGGCGTTGGGCAAGCGCGCCCGTCAGGCAACCCGCAGCTGCCAGGATCGGATCGGTCAAGCTCGTCACCCGAACCGGAATGAACACTTGTACGAGCTCGATTAACAGAGACAACGACACGCCGATGACAGTGATCGCAAAAACGGGCGAGCGCATCGTGTTCACACCGACCCGAGACCACCACATGGCCAGCAACGCTGCGAACACGACATACGAGGCAAACTTCTGCATGGCGTCGGCCATCATCAGATCGAAACGAGCCATGAAGTATGCGAAAAACGGCAAGAAGCTGTCGTTGTTGACCGACGCCGTCAGAGTTCCCGTTTGTGCCCCAAAGGTGCACGGGATCACGCCCATGTACAGGATATATGCTGCAGCCATCACCAATCCGATCTTCGCGATGATCCGGTGGAAATCCTCCACGGCCGAAGCTGTGAGGCTGCCTATCCGATTCAAGTATGCGGGCCGAGCGATAAGCCCCGTGATAAGACCCAACCAACGGAACACAATGTCGGTGACATCGCACGCTCGTGACACGATCGGAAGTTGGAGCAGAGTGAGTCCGATCGCAAATGCGCCGCCGAGGTACATCACCAACGTCACACTCGCCTTGCGACTGAACCCGTAATCGTTTCGTAAGACGGTCAATGCAAGCCACGCCAGCAAGGCGAAGGATGCACACTCCGCCGCCCAGCGCGACCAGCGTTTCATCCCCAGCCATCTTTCGTACGCGTAGGTGTTCTCGGTGGTCTTCGGCAACATGCCCCCAGCAACGGCGTCGTCATAGGTCGGGGCGCGGAACGGAACGAAGTTGGCTGCTCGCACCGCCTGCTTCAGGCGGATGCCGTCAAAGGAAAAGGAGAAAGGTATGGCAGCGAAGACAACAAGCAAGAGGCAATACGCTTTTAGAATGGCAGCCTGCGGATGCTCATGAAGCTCGGCGATCGTAACACCGAGCAAGTGTGGCACGATCCGCCGGGTGGTCCACGACAGACACACTCCGACCGTAGCACCGACGACGTTGCTGGTGAGGTCGATGACGGAGGAAACTCGCGCGACGGAGTAAGCCTGGAGCGATTCCACGATTCCGCTTAGTGCAGCGGCGAAAGCGATGGCGATCACCGAGGTGAGGGGGATGCGGCGCAGATTCCGGACCAAGCACCAGTGCAAAAGGGCACCGAGCGGTACATACAAGAAGATATTGCTGACGATGTCCGGGAACGTCAGCCGTGTGACCGAGGCACTGAACAGGACGCGCGACCCGACCCCTGTCGCTGCACGGCTAAAGTCAAACGGGACAAGCCCGGTCTGAAGTATGAAAAGAACCGTCAGCACGGTGAGGAACTCAACGTAGTGGCGAAGAAGGAAGTGGACGGTTGGACGGGTGGGTTTGCTTGAGTTCACCGTTGCGGTTCGGTCCATGCCTCTTGATCCGGCACTCATATCCGGCTCACACGCGGCCTATCGGCCTGGCGGATACGCACGCGGCGGCCACACGACTGGACGTGTTGGGCTGGCCGGGGTCCACCCGGTATGCGTCTCGATTGGTGCGGGCTGATCGTGCAGGATGAGCTGCCGGATCACCGAATGTACAAGGGCGTCGAACTCGGCGCGAACCAACGCCCGCGAGTCGCTCTCCCAGGGATCAAGCTTCTCGACTCTGCAGATCCCGTCATTGCGAGGCCGGACGGAGACAGCCGATGTATGAAGTGAGGCCAGTGGCTGTGCCGAAGTGGTGTCATAGAGAACACCGAACATCTCCGACTCGGTTGGGCTCAGTTCGTTGACCGCGTAGATGAGGCCCAACCCAGCATCCAGGGCGTGAAACGCGGCCAGGATTTGGTCGGGCTCGGCTTCACCACCGCCTAGATCTTCATCAACGATGGGAAACACTTCGCTGATGGCCATCTGGCTGTCCAGCGTCGAGTTCCATTGGAGGAACTCGTTACGGGGGTCGGTCAACAGAACGGGCTCCGCGACAACGCCTTGACCGTCAGCGGGTTCGACGGAGACCCGGGTCACTGCCATCGAAGCCGGAAAGAGGGCCCGCGTCGGCTGCCTCACCAGAATCCGGAAGCCTTCCTGCACCGGTTGTACCGGCTGCGTTGAGACCTGCTCCCAGTGCACGGTGGGCGGAGGTGCCCACACGTTGGCCTGTTTGCTAGCGCATCCGGAAGCGAAGGCGAGCAGCGCGGCCGCAGTTAGGGATACGATGGTCAGACGATCGATGGTGTAAGTCCTCACTTCCTTGGCGCAGACCAAACCCGTTGCGTTGCTGCCGTGGGACAAATCCGCGGCAGACATAGCCCACGTGTTGATATCGGGATGGAACAACGCTGACTGGGCCAAAAAAGGGAGAGACGGTGTGCTACTGACGCACGCTGGGGAAAAGACCTTATCGGGCGCGTGCCAGGTAGAGTCGCCAGGCCGTTGTGCGATGCCGATAATTCACGTCTTGCATGGGACCAACCGATGGATTGGTCGGGCTCGCCGAAGGGGCTTCGATGGGCGTTCAGATCACGGCCCGTGTTGATGGTTCCGGCATAGCCGCACCAGCGCTGAGGGGCCTTCAGAAGCAGCGCAGCGTTTCCGCTCGCGCCGTTCTGGAGTCGTTCAGTGAACGGGTAATTCGTGTTATCGGTCGGGGGCTGCTCCGACTTCCCGCTTCGAGCTGGCTGGTGGTTGATTTGTCGGTGCTCGCTTTCGGCACTTACTTTGCGTACCGCAGCTTCCCACCGCCCGAGCTGCTGGTTACACCACATATCGCTTTGTGGCAGGCCTTGGCGGTTTTTGCGTTCTCTGTGATCGTGGCGAGTCTGGTCTTCGGGCTGTACGAGCGAGAGACACTGATGAGCCGGTCGCGCATCCTTACACGGATGTTTCTGACAACCGGTGCGGCCTGCGTGCTCTCGTACGCGATCATTTACGTCATCATGTACGCGCTGGTTGGCCGTCGCATCTCTACCCTGGCGATGTCCGTCTTTCTGGGAGGTGGGGTGAGCGTTCGACTGGGTGCATGGTGGGCCTTGCAGAAAGTGCATTGCGGCCTGCTGGTCATCGGGTCAAAGGCCCTGTACGAGTCGCTCGTAGCTGCACAAGGGAGTGGTTTTCTGCATGAGTACCGACTTGTGGGGTACGCGACCACCGGGCAGAGCGAAGGAGATGATCACACCGAGTCATCCTGCCATCTTGGTCCGATCCTCGAGCAAGTCGAGGGTCTTGGGACCCTTGGGGTGACCGACATCATCGTAGGTGAGGGCGACGCACGTGACGGGCACGTCATGGAATGGATGGTCCCATGTCTGCAGTCGGGGTGTCGTGTCACGAACGAAGCCATCTTCTACGAGAAAGCCACGGGGCAGATCCTTGTGGATGAGATCACACCCTCATGGTTTCTCTTTGCGGATCTGCGAGTACACTGTGACGAGCATGCAACGCTCAAGCGCTTGACGGATCTGGTGCTTGCGGGTTTTGGCTTGTGTCTTACCGCATTGCTGTGGCCGCTGATTGCCCTTGCGATCAAGATGTGTGATGGTGGCCCCGTGTTTTATTCACAGGATCGGGTGGGGGAGAACGGCCAGGTTTTCAAGCTCTACAAGTTTCGCACCATGAGACCCGATGCGGAACACGGCAAGAGCCTTTGGTGCTCGCCGAATGACCCGCGTGTGACAGGTGTCGGACATCTCCTACGGCGGACAAGACTCGACGAGCTTCCGCAACTCTATAATGTCCTTGCCGGGCAGATGTCACTGGTTGGGCCGAGGCCCGAGCGACCTGATATCGTCGAAGAGCTCTGCCAGAAGATTCCCTACTATGCGGAACGCCATCTGGTCAAACCGGGTATCACCGGGTGGGCGCAGATCAGCTATCACTATGGCTCTTCGATCGAAGACGCCAAGCGCAAGCTCCAATACGATCTCTACTACCTCAAACACATGTCATTTGAACTGGATATGATCATTCTCTTCCGCACGGCAGGGACCTTTTTGCGAGGCGCCTGCTGATCCTACGTTCGTCACAATGAGATATGTTTTAGGCGGCGAGATTCAGCTACGCAGCGGTAGCCCGTCCACGTCACGCATCGCCCCACAGAAGCACAGGATTCCCTCGATAAAGCCCCATATCCCGCCGATGCCGCAGGTCACGACGGTAACGATGATCTGGAGAATACCGATGTCGATGTACCCTAGATAGAACCGGTGGACCCCAAGTTCACCAAGAAGGACCCCGAGAGCGCCAGCCACCCAGCGGTTTCGGTGTGAGTAGACCGTCACGGCTGACTGACCGTATGGGGTCACTGCATACCCTGCTAGGGGGGGCGGGGGGACGGCGCCGGGCTGGATTTCAACGCCACCGTTGGGGCGTCTTCCTGCCAAAGTGGCCATCACACGCCAGGGTTCGAGCGCCTGTTGGCAGTGTGGACACGCCACCGTGGTCCGTGTGTGCTGCGGTGCGACGAGCATGGCCTGGCCACATTGGGTGCAGTAGATCGTTATCGGTGTTGCGCCGGGGGCCCCGGCGTCAGTCTCGCTCATGTTTTCATTCCTGATAGATGTCGGCGTTAAACCGAGCCCCCTGCGAACAGCGCGCCCGCGGGACTGGCCTACGTCTTAACTCTGACAGGGCACGTTGTTCACGTCGCGCGTCTCCCGACCGAAACATAGTATACCTTCGGCACAGGTCCAGATCGCAACGTCCGACGCCAAAATAATAACCGGGGCGACTGTCAAGACAACCCGCAAAGTGCCGATCCGGATTTACCCCATACAGAACCGATGGGCATCGATAGGGCCCAGAGGGATAGGGCGCACATCGGTAATCCGTCAGTTTTGCACCGGGGCAGATCATGTCTCGATCCTAATCCAAGTCCACCTTGCCTGCGAAAACCCGCACACAATGCTGGTCCTGGCGCTTCTTGCGATCGAAGCCTTCTACGGGGATATTGTCGGTGCCAGGTGGGATATTCCTGTTGTCGGGGTTGGCAGAGCATGGATTTGTACGACCAGCATGTTCATTCGGGTCATTCGTTCGATTCCCATTCGGATCCTGCGGCATGTGTTGAGCGGGCGTTGGCGTGTGGTCTAGCCGGGATCACCTTTACCGAGCACTTCGACACCCATCCGGATGATTGGCCGGGCTGCGTGTATGACGATGACGCTTACTCCGCCACCGTCAGGCGGTTGCGAGACGAGCTCGCCGACCGAATTTTCATTGGCAAGGGCATCGAGATCTGCTATCAGCCCGATCGGATGCCCTTCATTCTCGACTTCCTTGGCCGTCACGAGTTCGACATCATCATCTTGAGCGTCCACTACTTTGGTGGTGACGCGGTCTTTAGACGCAA
The DNA here is from genome assembly GCA_964405925.1 of uncultured Phycisphaeraceae bacterium. GTDB lineage: Bacteria > Planctomycetota > Phycisphaerae > UBA1845 > UBA1845. The sequence goes on from CAYOQG010000084.1 coordinate 7,458, forward strand.
GAACTGGGAGGGTGTCGACGCGCTCGAGGGGACGCGGCGATACCTCGAAACGGTTCGAAACGCTGTTCAATTCTGTGAAGGCTTGCATCGGTCGGATGGTCGTGTCTTCGATGTCCTTGGACATCTGGACGTCGTGAAACGATACACGCAACGGTTCTTCGGCACGCACGTTGTCGTGAGGTTTTCCACTCTTGTGGATGAGATCCTCGATGCTTGCCTGGCGGCCGGTCTGACACCCGAGATCAACACGTCGAGCCTGCGGCAGAATCTCGACGAGCCCATGCCGGGCGCCGAGATTCTGGCACGATATGTCGAGTTGGGCGGCACGGCGATGTCGCTTGCCTCGGATGCCCATCTGGTCGAGTCGGTCGGAGCCGGCTTCGATCGAGCCGTCGCTATGCTACGTGACGCGGGGGTAAGCCACATGTCGATATTCAAGGGCCGTGAGAAACATCTCGCTCCGATTGGCTGAGCGTTGAAGCGGGAAAGGGGAGGAATGAAGGATGAAATATGAAGGATGAAGGATGAGTAGCGAGCCGTCCCGATGTCCATCGGGATGAGGGAGCGGCGAAGCCGGAATGGCGAATGTCGAATTGCGAATAGCGAATCGAGCGGCCAAGCCGCCAGTGGCACCCGGCGCGGCGGCACCCGCCAGAGTATCGGCAGGTCGTTGACCTGCCCTACGCAGGCGGTGGCACGCTGATGTCAGTGAGTGGGACCTCGATGTCCATGGAGCCCGACGAAACGAGGGCTCTCTGTTTATGGAGCTGCATGCGGACGACCTTGCCGATGCGTTTGAGCGGTTTGATAAAGACCTCGTCACCCGGTTCAAGCTCGTTGATCCAACGGGTCCATTGCTCGAAGGCTTGTTTGGATTGCTGGAGGTCCTCGCGGTCTTTTTCCCACTGATCGCGTTCGCGCTGAGCCTCGAGAGTTGCGTCCCGGGCCGCCTTGCGGGCAGCTTCAGCCTCCCGTCGAGAGTACAGGGTGCCGGCGATGGCGCGTTTCAGGCTCCGCGTTCGGTTCGACAGATACCCCTTGGCCACGTCGACCAACCGAGCGGGCATGCCCAATCGCTGGGCGATGATCAGGGCGTTGCTGTTGCCCGGTTCGCCCATTCGCACGCGGAACGTCGGCTGAAGCGACTCCGGATCGAACTCGACGGCTGCGTTGTCCACGCGAGGGGTGGTGAAGGCAATGGCTTTCAGCGTCGACAGATGCGTCGTCACGACCGCCTTGGCCTTGAGTGCCAGCAACTCGGAGACAATGGCTTCGCCGATGGCTGCTCCTTCGTCAGGATCGGTGCCCGCCCCGAGTTCGTCGATCAGAACCAGCGACCGCGGGCCGCTATGCTGAATGATCTCCAACAGCGTCCGCAGATGCGAGCTGAACGTACTCAATGACTGCTGCAGGCTCTGCTCATCGCCGACGTCGATAAAAACCTGACGGTAGACCGGCAAACGCGATCCTTCTCCGGCTGGGATCGGAATGCCGCATTGTGTCATCATCGCAAACAGGCCGACTGTCTTGAGCGTAACCGTTTTGCCGCCGGTGTTCGGACCGGTGACGACCAGCACGTCGAAGTCATCGCCCAAGCGTATGTCGATCGGTGTGACCTCGCGAAACGGTTTGCCTTCCACCGCCTCCCGCTCGAACACCTCGATCAAGAGCGGATGGCGGGCTTCGTGAAGGTCGAAGACGCCGTTCTCATCGACGATGGGGCAAACACATGATCGCTTCTTGGCATAGCGACACTTGGCTGCTATCAGATCGAGGACGCCAATCGCGCGCAGCATGGCCATGATCGGTTTCGCGTTTGTGTTGACGTGCCGAGTCAGCTCGCGAAGAATGCGGGTGATCTCCTTGGTCTCCTCGTCTCGCAGGCGGACGATCGTGTTGTTGAGCTCGACCGATTCTGCCGGCTCGACAAAGAGCGTGGACCCGGAATCGGAGCTTCGATGGACGATCCCCGGTATCCGACCGCGATACTCCGCCTTAAGCGGGAGGACCATGCGGTCGCTGTGAAATGTCGTGCCGGCGTACTGAAGCATCTTCGTTAGCTTCGGCTGGCGGAGGACGCGATCGAATACGGTGCGAATTCGCCCGCGGGCGCCCTCGATTGCGGTGCGGATCGAGGTCAGCTTGGGGCTGGCATCGTCCCTGACTGCCCCGCGCGGCTCGATGGCTTCATGGATGGTTGTAGCCAGGGGGCTCAGATCGTGGATTTCTCGGCGCAGGCTATCGAGCGACGGGGCGTGATCGCCAATCTGGGCAAACCATGCAGAAAGTGCAGCCGTCGCCGAGAGTGTCTCCGCCACCGCGGCGAGCGCTTCCGGCTCCAAGGGTGCTGGGAACGCAGCGGCCCGAACGTACTCCCGTATGTCGTAGATGCCTCCCATCGGAGGTAACGAGTGGATTTCGGCCACAGCGGCAAGTTCGCGGACCTGACGCAACCATTCCCGCACAAGGCCGGGTTTGGCCGACGGCATCAAGGAGCGGGCCAAGCGTTTTCCCAGGGCCGACGCACAAAACGCAGCCACGATCTCGCGTATCGCGTCGAACTCGAGCTTTTCAAGCGTTGCCTCGTTCACGAGCGTTGTTCACATCCAATTTCACAGTTCTGGACACCGGTCTGCTTGGTCCGCTTCCACAAGCCGTTTATTCACACTTCCACCTCTCGTCCGGCTATAATATAACAAATCGCCGTGGAGGTACTCGGACGTGACCGAGGAGGGGGGATCGTGTCCATGAGCCGGAGTCTGCCGACGACCCGAACGTACTATCGCAGGATCGTTGTGGTGCTGACGCTTGTGGTCTGCATTGCACGACCCGTGCCATCATCGGCCGAACTGCCCCCGCGGTACACCGTGGGTGATCTCAAGGCTCTCCAACGCGCCTTTGTCGAGCTGGCCGAGGACATCCAACCCAGTGTCGTCGCGGTCAGAACCTACAAGGTCCGGGACCCACGCGACATGGGCCCAAGACTGGTGATGCGTCCTTTTAGCCAGGGAAGCGGTTTCGTCATCGATTCCGCCGGCTACATCGCCACCAACCGCCACGTGATCGCTGACTCGGACGTGATCACCGTAATTCTCCACAACGGACTGAAGTACGAGGCCGAGCCTGTGCAGACTGATCCCCGCAGCGACTTGGCCATCCTCAAGATCGACGCCGAGAAGCTGAAAGCAGTTCGGTTCGGTAACCTGGAGGAGGTGAAGGTTAACCAGTGGGCGTTCGCCTGCGGCAATCCGTTCGGGCTCGCCAATGACGACGGCCGGACGTCGGTCACGTTCGGTGTGGTCAGCGCTCTCGGGCGAGAAATGACCGACCGACTGGTCCCAGGCTCGGACAGGGAATACTACGGGAATTTGATTGAGACATCGGCAGCCATCAACCCCGGAAGCAGCGGTGGTCCGCTCTTTAACCTGGACGGCGAGGTGATCGGGGTGGTGACGGCAATCGAGACCAGCTCCGGGGTCAATGAGGGGCACGGCTTTGCCATACCCATCGACAAGAACACCCGGCGAATCCTGGATACGTTGAAGGCCGGTCAGGCCGTGCGCTACGGTTTTCTTGGCGTTCGCGTGCGGGATGTGGACGAGCCCCAATCTTCGCTCGTGGTCGACACCCGTGTGTATCGCGGTGCCCAGTTGGACGAGATCAGCTACCCGACAGGACCGGCTGGAGCAGCCGGTCTGAAAGCGAGAGACATCGTCATCGAGTTCGACGGTGTGGCGGTGGAGAGCTCTGATCACCTCGTGCGGCTCGTTGGGTTCACACCGGTCGGTACGGAAGTGCCGGTGACGTTCTTGCGTAATGGAGTGAAACGCCAGACGACCGTCAAGGTGGGTGACCGGCAGGAGATGCTCTCGCGTTCGGAGCAGCCTCGGTAGAGTTGATCTCGATGTGTCGTCGCGGCGACACTGAGCATCGCAGCGCAGGCTCGTGTGAAATTCGCGCGTGTACCCCATTCCTGGTCCGTCACGCCCAAAGAGGCGGTCTCCCTGCAGCGTAAGCTCGCCGGTCGGATCATTCGCCGCCCCGACGTACGTCGGGGTCCACGGACTATGAGACTGGTGGCTGGTGTTGATTTGGCGTTTCTGCCAAACAAAGAACAGAGTGTCGCCGGGGTTGTGGTCTGGGACGTCAAGGCGCAGGAGGTCGTCGAACAGCGCGTCGTCCGTCGACCGGTTCGATTCCCTTACGTCCCGGGTTTACTGTCTTTTCGGGAGGCTCCGGCGATTCTTGCCGTCCTCCGTAAGCTGCGCATCGAGCCCGATGTCTTCATGTTCGACGGTCAAGGCTATGCTCACCCTCGACGTTTTGGATTAGCCTGCCACGTCGGGCTGCTGATTGACCGGCCGAGCCTTGGATGCGCGAAAAGCGTGCTTGTGGGCACATTCGAAACGCCGCAAAGCACAAGGGGGGCCCGGAGCCCTATCCTGCATGACGGCGAATGCGTGGGCATGGCCTTGCGGACGCGCGACAACGTGAAACCCGTGTACGTCAGCGTCGGCTATCGCATGTCGCTGGAAACGGCCGTCGACATCGCCCTCGGCACGTGCACGAAGTTCAGAATCCCCGAACCGACTCGTTTGGCGGACAGGCTTGTCGCCCGCGAGAAGAGCTGTCATTGACGCTGCGACCCACCAGACTCGACGGGGACTCCCAAGAACCGCGGGCCGTTACCCAGGACGGGCCGCGAGACCATCAACAATGCGATCACAAAGACGATCCCCCCGCCGATGAGCACAGGGACCGGAAGATGCACCCAGTCGGCGCCGGCAGGCAGCCCGATCCGATCGTACCATTCCGGGTGTAGCACCAAGAGTGCGCCGAGGGCATTGTGCAGGAAATGAGCAACCATGCCCGGAACAATAGATCGCGACTGCCAACACAAGTAGGCAAGCAAAATCCCCAACGCCGCCGTCACCAAGAGCCTAAACAAAAAGAAATGGAACACCCCGAACACCAGGGCAGACCCGATGATGGCTGTCCATTTACGAGCCGATGTGCTAAGGCTGCCAAGCAAGAATCCTCGAAAAAGAAGCTCCTCGCAAACGGCCGGAACCAGGGCAATCAGTACGATCACACTGCTCAGCGGCAACACGGTCAGCGTCTGTTCCATCAACTTGGCACTCTCCAGCATCGCTTTGGGAACGCCGATCAGCGACTGTTGCAGGATGTTCAGCTCATGCGCCGGGACCCACGCCGAGACGCCAAGCAGCACCCCGACGGCTAAGTGCCGAATCTTTGGCATTCTGATTGATAGTGCCGTCTGGATGTCCACCTTCCAGTAGGCCAGGATCGCGACGGGAAGCGCCACAAAGAGGACCGGCATCAGCCAACCGGAAGCATGCAGCAGACCGCTCGCATCTTCGTCCGGTCCTGGGGAAAAAGCCGATTGAACAAAGAACCAGACCGGAAACAAAACCGACACCACAAGCAGCCCGATCGAAACGCTCGGTCGACTCGATGGCTTAATCAGTCGTCGTGACAGACTGGCTTTAAGCGACCCGGCGTCCGCAAAAACCACGGATTCGCGACCAAACACGTTCGCGGCGATCGCCACCGCGGCACCGGCATATAGCGTCGTCGAGAGCAATACCAAAGCAATCTTCCAGGATTCCACGACCGCACCGAGCAGAAAGTCCCGCGCCAAAAGAACCATGTTCCCCACGGGCATCACCAGCATGACCCCGCTGAGCTTTGTGGCTGGCAGGGCTGCGATACCGCCGGGTATGAGTACGGCCAGGATGACCGGGGTCACGTAGTTTTGCGCTTCCTTAAAGGTCCGGGCAAAGCTGCATACCGCGATCATGATCGCGGACATGAGCACGGCGAAGGGGATCAGGCAGAGCAGGATGACAAACATCGTGCCAAAGGGCATGCCCCCACCGGTGCTGGCCACGACCTTGTCGAAACCACCGAAGTACACGGTGGCGGTCACGCTGGCGAGGTTCAAAGCCGCTCCCATAACTGCCACCGTTGTGACAACCAGGAATTTGCCGACGATCAGCTCGATCACCGGAACCGGCGAGACCATCAACGATTCAAGCGTACCCCGCTCCCGCTCGCCCGCGGTCAAGTCGATGGCGGGATAGATGGCGCCGGTGATGGTCATCAGGATCAGGATAAGCGGCAGAATCTGCCCCAAGATCGACGGCGGGCTCGAGAGGTCAATCACCTTCACGACAAACGCCTGATCAAAAGTCGGCGGGAGCCCTTCGGCACGCTTGCGGGCGTCGTCGGTCCGCTTGTCAACGCGCTGAATCAATTGGTTCAGCCGGTACTCGGCGTTCGAGCTCCGCACGTCCTCTCGGTCAACGAGGATGTCGATCAGATTCTGGGCAGATGGGGAATCCACCAAGGTGGGACTGTCGAAGATCACACCGCACTGAATGGACCGGTCGCGAATCCGTTCCTCGACCTTCTGTTTGGACCCGAATGCGTAGATCTTGACCTTACTCAACGGTTGTGGCAGCTCTACTGCCTCGTCAGACTCCGGGTCGAGCAACGCACGCTCGCGCTCGAGAGCCCGGGCATCCATGTCAATGAGGTGACGCAACGCCAAACCGTGCGGTTCGTCGATCACACCGATGAGGACGTCCTCTTGCTCCATCGCCTCGACCTGAAAGGACACCGCCTGGATCGAGCCCAGCATCAGGAGTGGATAAAGCACGATGGGTACGACAATCATGGCGATCAACGTGCGGCGATCACGCAAGATGTCTGTCAGTTCCTTGCCGTAGATGGTGCGAATACGGCGGTGAAAGGTCATGGCACGATCGCTCCCACCATCTCCTCCGCGTGGATAAGCTTCAGAAAGATGTTGCTGAGCCGCTCCTCGCCGGCCAGATCGCGCAGCGTCTGCAGATCACCCTCCGCAACCAGCTTGCCATCGTGCAACAGACCGATCTTGTCACACATCCCCTCCGCCTCATCAAGGTAGTGCGTAGAAAGGATGATCGTCTTGCCCCCGTCGCGTTCGCGCTTGATGTACTCCAAGATGATCCGGTTGCTCAGGACGTCGAGTCCCAAGGTCGGTTCATCCATGATTAGGATGGGCGGGTCACTGATTAAGGCTCGGGCGATGTTGACCCGCTGCTTCTGCCCAGTGGAGAGCGCTCCGCAGCGAAGCGCGGCGAAATCCCCGATCCCAAGCCATTCGATCAGATGGTTCGCACGTGTGGCTGCCTGTTCTCGGGTCATCCGATGGAGCTGGGCAAAGTAGACCAGAAGCTCTCGGGCCGTCAACCGCTGATACAAACCAGTGTTCGCGGTCAGAAAACCCAGCACACGCTTGACTTCGCCTGAATGCGTGGACACGTCGTGACCGGCGAGTCTCGCAGTCCCGCTGGTCGGGGCCATCAATCCGCTGAGCATGCGGAGCGTTGTGGTCTTGCCCGCTCCGTTGGGGCCCAGCAATCCATAGATCGCCCCCTCCGGCACCTGGAAACTCAGGCCGTCGACCGCACGCTTCTCCCCTCCGTCTGGTGTCGGGAAGACCTTGACCAGGCTGTCAGCCACAACCATGTCCATGCCACAAGCATTGTAGCGTTCGGTCACTTATACGACACCGCGCTCTTTTTGAGTCACATCGATGAAGCTGGCGGTGCGTCTGCCAGGCCCGCGAGGGCGTCGGTCGGCGTGGTGGTCAGTTCCGTAGCCGTGGTTGGCGAGCGCAACGTGGGTGCTGTCTCGACGCGGCTTGCTCCTAGCGTCCCGACCTGCTAACGGCTTCGGGACCGCAGTCCGACCGGCGACCAGGTCTCCAGTTCCATCCGTCCTCCCGCATGGACGCCTCGGGGGGGATTGACGGTGATGGCAGGGACAAATACGATCGATAACCTCGATGGGAGGAAGCGGGCAAACTGGGCCGTGAGGCACAGAGGTAAAGAGGGTGCGTCAGGCGAAACTGGCGAGGAGCTACATGGATGGCTGATCAGCCAGCCGAGAGAACCTACGGTGTCCTGCACCTGATCGGTAGAGATCGCGTGGGGATCCTGCAGAACGCGGCTGCCTTCGTCACCGAGCGTGGAGGTAACGTCGAGGAGGGAATCTCGCATACGCTCAGCGCGGAAGCCGTTGTCCTTTTGTATATCTCGGCGCCCAAGCCACAGCTCGCGTTGATCGAAAAGGATACGCCCCAGCTCGGGGAGTCTCTTCAGCTCTTCACGCTGTTTACGCGACTCGGGGACGCGAGAGCCGCCCAGGATATAGAAGCGCTGCCCCTAACACTTCGCGTCTCCTCTCCGGATTTCGCCGGTCTGCTCGCGGCCATGACGAAGTTCTTCGTGAAACATGGGCTGCCGATCATCGCCCATCACACGCACAAGGCTGAACTCGCCCGCGCCCATGGCTTTTCGACCTATCGCCACCGCTTCACGGTCCTGCTTCCGCCGGAGTTCAACCGGAAGACCTTCATCGCCGAGCTGGATGACCTGTCGCGAGAGTCTAACTTCATTCGCGACGACATAAGCCATTCCGATTTCTACTAGCGCTCTGCGACAAATATGTGCGGCAGCGGATGTCTGTGCCGTATTGAGCGCACTTCGGTCACGGGAAGAAGATCACATCGTCATACCAGTAGTCGTATCCACAGTCGAACCAGCAATCCGATTGGTAGTAGCCATCGTTGTAGCGGTACCCATCGTCGACGAAGAAGTCGAAGAACCCGAAGCCGCGGTCGTAGTAGTTGTCGTTGCCGAAGATCGACAGGGTTCCCCTGTACGGATCGCAGGATGCGGTCGTGATTAGAGGGACCCCAGCCGCCGCCATGGCCACCAGCACCAACGTCGCCTTTTTGATTCGCCGGAACATCTCTTTGCCTCCGTTCTTTGCCATGTGTGATCGGTGCGAATAACCGAACAATCGAAATAGTTGACAACTTGAAAGTAAACACGTTAGGAGGGCAACGGGTTTTTTGTAACCTATGACATATAAATAGCTTAAAACCATCAAAGGAAGTCTGCGAGGGCGTTGGAAGGGCAGCCACGGCTTCGTCAGGACCCACCAGTGAGGACTTCGCCTCCACGGCAAGTCTACACGTCCTGGGCAAGACCGCCGTTCCTTTCTGTCCGTCTCACGACCGAGGACAGAATCTGAATGCGGAGCGGTTATTTGCTCTCCGCCCACGTACGGCCTGAGGCCACGTCGACGACGATCGGCACTTCCAGCGGCATTGCCGATTCCATCTTCTGACGGACCAGGTCTGAGGCCTGCTCGACGTGATCCCGCGACACCTCGAAAACCAGCTCGTCGTGGACTTGGATCAGCATTCGTGCATGATGCTCACCTGACTTATAAGCCCGGTGGATGTCGATCATCGCCCGCTTGATCAGATCGGCGGCTGAACCTTGCACAACGGTATTGACGGCGATGCGCTCACCGAAGCCGACCTGTTGCCGGTTGCGCGACTGCAGCTCGGGCACGGGGCGCCGTCGTCCGAGGACCGTCTCCGCGTACCCGGTGGACCTGGCCTGCTCGATACATTCGTCGATGAACGCCCGAATGCCCGGGTAGCGCTGGAAATAGGCGTTGATGAAATCGCGGGCTTGGCCCACAGGGATACCAAGCGAGCGAGCAAGCCCGAACGCCGATTGGCCATAAATGATCCCGAAGTTGACCGCCTTGGCTGCACTTCGCTGGGCGGGCGTAACGGCGGCTAGTGACACACAATTGACCTGGGCAGCCACGGCCCGGTGGATGTCCTGCCCCGTGTCAAACGCCTCGAGAAGGGCCGGGTCCTTACAGAAATGGGCAAGCAGGCGCAATTCGATTTGCGAGTAATCAGCAGTGAGCAGAACGTTTTCGGAATCGCCAGCGACGAAGGCCTTGCGAATCTCTCGCCCCATCTCCGTACGAATCGGGATGTTCTGCAGGTTCGGATCGCTGGAGGAGAGCCGCCCGGTGACCGCACCGGTCTGATCGAACGATGCGTGGACGCGACCGGTCCGTTGGCAGATCATCTTCGGAAGGGTATCGACGTAGGTGCCCTTGAGCTTGGTCAGTTCCCGGTATTGAAGCACGAGGGGTGGGATCGGGTTTATCGTGCGCTCGGCCAGAACCTGAAGCGTCTCATGGTCTGTACTTCGACCGGTTTTGGTCTTCTTGACGGGCTGGAGCCCTTGCTCATCAAAGAGGACCACGCCAAGCTGCTTGGTCGAGTCGATATTAAAGGTATGGCCCGCTGCCCGGTGGATCCGATCCGTCAGCTCAGCCATCTGATCGGCCATCGAGTCGCCGAGCTGGGCGAGGAGCTCTGAATCGAGGGCGATGCCGTTGTGGGTCATTTCCACCAGGACTTCGATCAGTGGCATCTCTGTGTCACGGAACAGCGACTCGACATGGCTTCCCTCAATCTGCGGTGCGAGAACCTCCTTCAACCGCCAGGTAAAGTCCGCGTCCTCAGCCGCATACTCACACACGTGCCGCGTGTCGACCTGGTCCATGGTGATTTGGTTCTTACCCTTGCCGATCAGGTCCGAGATCGGAATCATGTCATGGTCGAAGTGCTTTTTGGCTAGGGTGTCGAGCGAGTGCGATCGTCCAAGCGGGTCGAGCAGGAAGCTGGCGATCCTCGTGTCGAACTCGATCCCCGCGACCTCGATCCCGATCTGACGCAAGGCGAGCATATCGAACTTGAGATTCTGCCCCACCTTCCCCACGGAAGGGCTTTCGAGGATCGGTTTGAGCTTATCGACCACGGCGTCTTTCGCCAGGACCGAACCCATCACCGCCCGAACGGGCAGGTAATAGGC
>CAYOQG010000085.1:0-18181 GCA_964405925.1 uncultured Phycisphaeraceae bacterium
ATCCTGGGCTGCGCGTGCGGGTATCCCGTCTGGAGCATCGTCAAGACACTGAAACCTTGTCATCATGGTCTTTCTGCTGTAGAACCCCCGGCAACTTGATCGATGAACCGGTTGCGCGATTCGCGCGGCTGGGTTCGTCAGGCGGGCGTGTACCCAAGTGGCCAAAGGGGACGGGCTGTAAACCCGTTGGCGTACGCCTTCGAAGGTTCGAATCCTTCCGCGCCCATTAGACAAGCTCCGCCATGCCGATTAGCAACTTACTCGCAGGCGAAAGACCCACCCTATCGTTCGAGTTCTTTCCACCGAAGGACGACATCGGTTTTTGGGACCTGTACAAGACCGTCGAGTCGCTCAAGCCGTTGGAGCCAACCTATGTCTCCGTGACCTACGGGATCGGGGGAACCACGCGGCGTAAGACGCTCGATCTGGTGGCCCGGATCAAGAGTGACATTGGTATTGAGAGCATGGCCCACCTGACCTGCGTGGGGGCGTCACGTACCGAGCTGGGCCGTAGCGCTGACGAGCTGAAAAACCGCGGAATCGAGAACATCCTTGCTCTTCGAGGAGACCCCCCAGAGGGCGAGCGGACGTTTGTGCCTCCCGAGGACGGGTTCGCCCATGCCAATGAGCTGGCGGCTTTTATTCGCGAGCGGCACCCGACGTTGTGTATCGGTGGAGCGTGCTATCCTGAGTGTCACCCTGAGGCACCAAGCCCCGAAGTAGACCTCGAGCACTTGAAACGGAAAGTGGACGCCGGTGTCGACTTTCTCATCTCGCAGCTTTTCTTCGACAATCAGGCCTTTTTCGCCTTTCGCGACCGGGCCGTACGTGCAGGTGTTCACGTTCCCATCATTGCGGGGGTCATGCCCATCTTGAGCGCCAGTCAAGTCAAGCGATTTACGGGCATGTGCGGTGCGACGATACCACAGCCGCTGCTCAAACGGATCGAGGCCGTCGAGGATGACTCGGAAGCCGTCCGCCACATCGGAATGTACCATTCGACCCAGCAATGTTTTGAGCTGCTCGAGCAAGGTGTCGCCGGCATCCACTTTTATACCTTGAACCGCTCCACCGCCACCCGGGCGATCTATCAGTACATCAAAGCGAGCTTGCAGCCACAGCTCAAAGTCACGATGGGTGCACATCGGAGCTGGGAAGAACCGTGACCGGATCGCCGACGCGAACGGTGCCACCCGCAAGGACTTGACCACAGACTCCACCGCGGCAGTCTGGCTCCAAGGCTGCCCGGAGCCCGGGGAATTGTTCATTCATGAGATCGCAAGGGGCGGCTTCTGCGTGGATCCGGACGCGCAGATCGCCGATGGCCAGGGTCTGGCCGATGGTCTTCGCAAGGTCGATGTCTTCGACGAGCAGGTTCGCTCGCCGCAGCGCCCAAGGGATCACCGCCTGCAGGTCCCGGCAGGCGTTCGCCCACGCCTCCGCTGACAAGAAGGTGACCTCACGCTCGCCCGGCTTGCGGTTCTCCAGTTTCAGTCCTCGGTCAGCGAGGATCTCGCATTCGGCGGTTTGGATCATCGGGTCGCCCTTGTTGGGGCGATAGGCAATGTCCAGCACACGGCCAGTCTGGGCCTGCACCGAGCGATCATCACCAGCGGTGGTCACCTCGGGAGAGCTATTGGAGTTGCTCGTCGCACCCACGTTGTCTTCTCCTCTTGACAGGATCAAGCCTCAAGCCGTGCTGGGCGTCTGAACGGCAATTAGGATAATCCCGATCAGCACCAGGGCAACTCCCAATGCCTGCCCCCAGGTCAACCGTTCAGCGAGAGCCGGGTGAAAGCGAGCGACAATGGCGATGAGCGCATAGCCGCCACCGACCATGATGGGGTAGGCGATGCTGATCTTGAGGGCCTTGCTCTGAAGCGCGTACATGTAGAAAACCGCGTTGAGGGCGAAGCAGACGAGCCCGATCATCAGTGTACTGCTCGTCAAGACGGTGAGCACACCGGCGGCGACCCCGTCCTTGAGGACGCCTCCCGAAGCCGCAACGGACTTCATCCCGCCTTTCATCAACAGATTGGCGGTGGCGTTTAACAAGAGGGCAATCGTCAAAGAGAGCACATATTTCATCGGCGACTCCTTGCAGGGCGATTTCGGTGGAACTGACAACAGATATGCCCGCTGAGCGTCAAAAGCAAGCGTCGCCGGTCAGCTGCGGGACTTGCGAACAGGAACGATCGGACCAAATCGCCGGGAGCCTTTGGCTTCGCGGATCACGGTCCCCGGGCGCTGGCTGACACGGGACCGTGCCGGTCGCCTTGAGCGGGGCGTTCATCCCTCTACAATCTCACGACTTGTTGGGCCAGTCGCCCCACCGCAAGGGGCAGTCGCCCCAACGCAGTTGATCGCGAGCGGTTCGCTTCGTGGCCAGACGGTTTAGGACGGATTGGGAGGGCGTGCCACCTTGCCCGTGACTGTAAAAGGCGTCGTTGTGAAGGGCCCTGGCTTCGCCTGGAGCAGGGCGAAGGATTGCGCCCTGCGTGTGGGCTGGCGGCCGCGTCGTGTCTCCTACCTGCCCGACTTTCTGGGCATCGGGGCTCAGAAAGCGGGGACAACCTGGCTCCACGAGAACCTGCGATGTCACCCGGAACTGTATCTGCCGGACGCCAAGGAGCTGCACTATTTCGACTGGAGTTTTCACCGATCGCTGCGATTCTACGCCGGGCAATTCCGAGACGGCGCCGACAGAGTAAAAGGCGAAATCACGCCCGGTTACAGTATCCTCTCGCGCACGCGGATTGCCCTGATCAGGGACCTGATGCCGGACCTGAGGCTGCTCTTTTTGATGCGTAACCCGATTGACCGCGCTTGGTCACAGGCCCTGATGAACCTGGTCAGCCGCGCCAACCGGCGACGCGAGGATGTGAGCGACGATGAGTTCCGGGATCACTTCCGATCCGCTCGCTCGCTCAGGAGGGGGGATTACCTTACGACGATCGACAACTGGCTGGCCCATTTTCCGCAAGAGCAACTTCTTGTGGGCTTCTATGAAGACCTTTCGGATCGTCCTCGGGGGCTATTGACGGATGTGTTTCGACATCTTCGAGTGAGCACGAACGTGGATTGGACCCGATTCCCGTACAACCGCGTTGTGTTCAAGGGAATCCAGGGCCCTCTTCCGCCGCACCTGCGGGTCGAGCTGGTCGATATGTACCAAGACGATCTGCGACGTCTTTACAAGCGATTCGGTCAGCGCGTCCGTGCGTGGCAGCTGGCGGAGCAATGAGATCGCGTAAGTGAAACGTTTCGTGCCTAAGCCTCTCTTGCCACTGGCCCGCAGGGTGTACAGCCTCCTCGCCCACGCGAGCTTCGCCCTGCGGAGGCCTTTGTGCCGGGTGAACGAGGAACCGATCCTCATTCTGGGCAATCAGAAGTCGGGCACGACGGCCATCGCGGCCCTGCTCGCGAAAATGACCGGGTCGTCCGTGACCCTGGACCTTACCCTCGAAGTGCTTCGACCAAGCTGGGAGAAGCTGCGCAACAGTTCGATGAGCTTCAGCCAGTTCATCGAACACAACAAGCTCAGCTTCAGTCGCAAGATCATCAAGGAACCGGGACTGACCGTGTTCTTTGACGAGCTTGTGGCACGGTTCCCCGACGCCCGGTTCGTCTTCATTGTTCGAGACCCACGCGACAATATCCGCAGCATCCTCGATCGGTTGCAGATCCCCGGAAGCGCCCGTCAGCTTGAGCCCGTGGACTGGGTGGGCCTCCCCCACGCTTGGCAGCAGGTCCTTGACGGGCGCTGGTTGGGGCTCAACGGTGAGAACTTTATCGACATGCTCGCCCTGCGCTGGAACTTGCTCGCGGACGTCTACCTCAACAAGCCGGACACGCTGCACTTGGTGCGATATGAAGACTTCCGAACCAGCAAGGTGTCTGTGATCGCAGGACTCGCCGAGGTGCTTGGCCTACAACAGCGGCATGAAATTGAGCGTCTGGTCGACAAGCCGTTTCAGCCACCAGGGAACGTTAGCGCGTCGTGGGCGACCTACTTCGGCCTGGAAAACCTCGAACGAATAAGCCACACCTGCCGAACCCGGATGGAGCGGTTCGGCTATCATGGTATACCGTTCGACGAAGCTCATCCGCCTTCGTGACTGCGTGGGAAAACGGGAAACCGATGACTGAGGAACTCGAGCCTCGGACCGTGCAATCTTATTACGATGCGTTCGCCCAGCGTTTGCTGCGCGATTACCTGATCCCGAACCGCCGTATCATTGCACAAATGGACTTCCTTCGGGACGCCATTCCGCAGAGTGCCGCCCGCGTGCTGGTAGCAGGCTCCGGGACCGGGCAGACGGCGAGCTATATCGCCCGGCGCCTTGCACGTCGGGCGACGGTGCTTGGCATTGATATCAGCCCCGTAAGCAACGCGATCGCAAACCGGTTATTCGGCACCCGCCGCTTGTCCTTTCAGTCGCAGGATCTGAGAACCGGTTCGATCGAAGGTCGATGGGAGGTTATCGTTCTTCCCGACGTTTACGAGCACGTTCCGATCGGCGATCGGCCGGCCGTCCATAGCCGTCTCGACGCTTGGCTCGCCGACAAAGGACGCCTAATCCTGACACTCCCGAGCCCCGCCTACCAGCGTTTCCTGCGACAGCAGGGCGAGGGTCTTCAGATTATCGACGAGATCGTGACCCTAAACGACCTGGGTCAATTGGCAGCCGACGTGAATGGGACCATCACCTACTACGCGCTCGTCTCGGCCTTTCGCACCAACGACTACATCCACACGATCCTGGAGCGCCGATGCGATTATGTCGCACCGATCACGCAAGCTGACCGGCTTGCCGTCAAGAGGAAGCGGGGGCTGCTGGCGACCGCATGGCGTTTTGCGGTCGGGCCGGGGGGTCTGCTGTACTGGCCCTATCGCCGCCTGCGGATGCTGGGCGTTCGGCGATTGATCCGGCAGTCCGAATCGCCGGACTGCGGCGAGGATCGTCCCCGGTCTATGGAGCGTTCGTCTTGAGAATTGCCTGTTTCATGCCCGTGTTTCCCGTTCTGTCGGAGACGTTCATCCTCAATCGCATCACCGGCTTGATCCGCCGCGGACACGATGTGGACATTTTCGCGGAGCGGCGCGGTGACCCACGCATCATGCACGACGAGGTTGAGCGGTACGGGCTTATCGACAAAACCACGTATTGGGATGCTCCACAGCGGATGCCCGGGCGAGTGTTGAAGGCACTGGGCACCACGGTCTTTAATCTCTATGCCAAACCGATGACCATCGCACGCACACTCAATGTCGCCCGTTATGGGCTGGCGGCGGCGTCCCTGGTGCCCTTGCTGGCGGCGGCCAAGTTGCAGCGAAAACGCGGCTACCACGTGCTTTTCTGCCACTTCGGCCCGACGGGGTTGATCGTGACCGCGTTGCGGGACCTCGGGCTTCTGGATGGCCAGGTTGTCACCGCGTTCTACGGATACGACGTCACCATGATACCCAGGATGTTCGGCCATGGCGTCTATCGCCGTCTTTTTGCCGACGGCGACCTTTTCCTTCCGTTGTGCGAGACCTTTCAACATCAACTCATCGAGTTGGGATGTGATCCGGGAAAGTCCGTCGTTCACCACATCGGTGTCGATTGCAGCCGGTTCGCCTTCTCCCTGCGCCGGCCTTTGGCCGACGGAAGGGTTCGGGTTGTGAGCATCGCCCGCATGGTGGAGAAGAAAGGCTTGACCTTTGGGATCCGCGCCGTAGCCAGGGTCGCCAAGCAGTTTCCAAACCTGGAGTACGTCATCATTGGCGACGGACCATTGCGTTCAAGCCTGGAGCGGTTAGTGAACGAGCTAGACGAAACCTCGCGCATACGGCTTATGGGCTGGCAGGCACAGGAGCAGGTCGTACAGACCTTGTCCGAATCGCACATCCTGCTGGTGCCCAGCGTGACCGCCGCAAACGGTGACCAGGAAGGCACGCCGACGGTCCTGATGGAAGCCGCGGCTATGGGGATGCCGATTGTCAGTACCCTTCACAGCGGCATACCTGAAATCGTACAAGATGGTGTCTCCGGTTATCTGGTGGCGGAGAAAGACGTCGAGGCGTTGTCGGATCGGCTGACTTTTCTTCTCGCCCATCCTGATCGGTGGGAGGACATGGGCCGAGCCGGCTGGAAGATCGTCGAGGAACGCTTCAACATGGAGTCGCTCAACGTTGAACTTGAAACCATCTTCACTGACCTGGCCGGTACGGCGAGGGACAAACCACCATCGAATCCCGAAGATGCCATAAACGCGTAGGTCAAGGCAGGACCGGGATCGGCCTAGGTGGCAAGCGGGAATCTCCAAAGGCGATTGCTGTTAGGGATATCAACGCTCGATGAGCCTGCGGCAAAAAACGGTCAAGGGGGTGTTCTGGTCCGGAATCCAGAACTGGGGTGCCGGTCTCATCGCGACCCTTGTGCTTTTTGTGCTTGCTCGTCTTCTCGCGAAAGAGGAGTTCGGGCTGGTGGGCATCGCCTTGGTGTTCATCTTGTTGATCGAGCTTGTCCTCAAGCAGGGCTTCGGACAGGCACTTGTGCAGAAGCATGAGCTGGAACCTGAACATCTCGACACGGCCTTTTGGACAGGACTATGCCTTGCTGTCGCCATGATGATCGTGGGCGTGGCGATAGCAGGTGTGGTAGCGGCTGTATACGAGGAGGCTGGCCTGGCACCTGTCATCCGGTGGCTTTCCTTGACCTTTCCGGTCGGCGCGCTCGGGTATACCCAAGAAGCCTTGCTCCGACGCGACCTGGCATTCAAAGGTCTGGCAATTCGGCAACTGATCGCTGCAGCGGGTGGCGGTGTCGTCGGCATCGCGATGGCGCTTTGGGGATGCGGCGTCTGGAGCTTGGTGGGGCAAGTACTCGCGACCAGTGCGGTTGGCTCGGTCGTGCTCTGGATCGCGTGCGAATGGCGGCCTCGACTCGTGTTCTCGCGAAGACACCTTCAGGAGCTTTGGGCGTTTGGCGTCCTGGCGATGGCTGTGAGCCTGCTTAGCTTCCTCACTCGCCGCTGCGACATGCTCCTGATCGGATATTTTCTGGGGAAAGGCCCCGCCGGGGTTTACTTTGTCGCCTTCCGCCTGCTCGCTGCGATGACGCAGGTGTTTACCCAGACGGTTGCAGCAGTGGGCCTCCCGACGTTCTCACGGATCCAGCATCAACCGGAGCAGATGCGTAACGCCTTCTACACCGCGACGCAGATGACCAGCCTGATCGCATTTCCAGCGTTTTTGGGGCTTGCCGTCCTTGCCCCGGAGCTGGTGCCGGTTCTATTCGGCGAGGGATGGCGTGCGAGCGTACCCGTTGTTCGGTTCTTGGCTCTGTTCGGGATCATTCAGGCGCTTTTCCACTTCACCGGGTTGGTCATTCTCGCGAAGGGTAAACCCTCGTGGCGGTTCGGGCTTGGCTGTCTTGACGCACTCGCTCAGGTGGTCGCGGTATGGATTGCCGTTCAGTGGGGGATCGTGGCCGTCGCCGTCGCCTGCCTGGTCCGGATTGCGCTGACGTTCCCCGTCTTCCTGCTGAGCGTTCACAAGTTGGTCAAGCTCGATTTCGCCACGTACTTGTATCGGTCGGTGATGCCGGTCGTTGGATCCTTGCTGATGGCGGTTGTGGTGCTTAGTGCAAAATGGCTGCTGGTTGGTTTTCTGTCGCCGCTGGTGCTGCTCGCCTGTTGCATAGCCATCGGGGCGTTAGCCTACTCGTTGTTTGTCGTACTTTTCGCCCGATCGCTCGCCCGCCAGACGTGGGACCTGTTGCGGTTGGCGGTTCTCCCTGGCGGACCAGAGGAATTGGGAGAGGGGTCAGTCTGAAGGTGACAGGCCACGACACTTCAGACCGAACCTCTGTATAGTCGGTTCCGCCTGAGCATTTTCCGTATTCGTGTACCGTGTCTTGCCGAGGGCGAGCGTCCCGATAGGCGGCAAATCCGCGCGGACTCCGCCGGGGCAGACGGGTTCCACCGGGGGCAAGCGCGGTGAGGAATCCCATGCACTCGTTGCATCACGGCTGAGCTGCGAACGCATCCACGGCGAAGATCTCGACGCGGCGGTTGCTAGTGCGATTTGCAGCCGAGTCATTGGGAACGCGCGGTCGATGTTGACCGCAGCCGGCAGCAACGAGACGCTGCGGACTCACACCGTGATCTTCCAGATAGCGTGCCACGGAAAGGGCTCGCTCGGCACTAAGCTGAAAGTTGTCCTTCCATCCGCTCTTCTTGATGGGCTGGTTGTCGGTGTGGCCAACGACGACAATGTCCTTGTCGGCGTACTCTCCGTTGATCGTGCTGGCGACCGCGTCAAGCAAGCGGCGTGCTTCGTCGCGCAAGGTGGCTTTGCCCGTTTGAAAAAGGATATTGCCCTCAATGGCGATCATCGCCCCACCGGGCACCGCAGTCCAACCTGGGGCGGCCTCAACGGGCGCCGGCGTCTGCTCGAGCTGCGTCCTCAGTGCGTCGACGTCATCAAGTGCGGCGACTAGCCGGGCATCCAGCTCAGCTTGTTCGCGCTCGGCTTCGCTTAGTTCGGCTTGGGCTTTGTTAAGCCGCTCGCTGAGGTGTCGGTTGATATCCTCGAGCATCGCGACGCGCTCCTGATGGGTCGCGGCGCATCCCGTCATTGCTAACGTCAACAGACCGACCAGCATTAATCCACAAGTTGTGTGACCGCGCATTTAGCTTCTCCTTGCGTGTAGATCGTCGAGACGATCTTCTATTCCCCGTTTTTCTCTTGCGCTTCTTCATCTCCAATAGCCCGATGGAGCTTCTCGTCGATGCGGCGTTCCCGCTCATCCAGCTCCGCGGTCCGCTTTTCCAGACCCGTCGCCACGTGCTTGATAGCGCGCTCACGTTGAAGCTCGCGGACTTCCCGAAGCAGTCGCCATCCAAGTAAAAAGACCCACCAGGTCACCAGCGTCGCCGCGGCCGTACACAACATCAGCCAAACGACGTTTACCGGTTTCGTGTCATCGGTAAGCCCGAAGAACCAAACCTGGACCGCGTGGCTACGGTTTTTCACAAGCACCAGACCAATGGCAACGGCCACGATGACGACGACTGCCCCCCGAACATAGGCCCGGATCTGTTTGAATGCAATACTCACGGAAGACCCTCTAGCGTTGGGCGCGATGGAGCGTCCGTCACCAGCCAATGGACCACGTCGACCGCTCGTGCGACCACCGGCCATTCGACAATCGAATCGTAGAATACGACCACCGCCAGGAAAGACAACGATAGCCACGGACCGAGGGGGACGGCCCGTGTTCGCTTGAACGGCAGGGTCACCAACCAGCCGACTGAGGCTAACACGCACGTCAGGAAGAAGCCGAGAACCACGACCGGCCAGCCGGCGATGCAGCCTGCGGCCGCCATAAGGTGGATATCGCCGGTGCCGAACGCCTCCTTGCCGAAGACGAGGGTGAATCCGATTCTCACAGCCCAGCCTATGCTCCCAGCGATGACATACCCGCTCGCAGCCGTCGCCAGGCCAAGGAGGGGGTTCCAGGTGCGTAGCATCGCGAAGGAGGTCACCCGAACGTGGCTGTCAAGGGCTTGGCTGATCCTCTCTGATAGGTCGCCTCCCCGGGCGACGATCCACCAACCGAACAGGCCGGCAACGACCACTGGAACGAACATCCACAGCTCCGCGAGGACCATTCGCCTGGCCTCATGACGCTCCTCGTGGATCGCGGTGGCAATTTCCTGGTCCGATGATCGCTTCACCGTGCTCATCGAAATGATGAGGGCGAAGAACATCAACAGGGGTAGAAGGGCCCGGCCGGCATGCTGATACCCGACGTGAAACAGATCCGTCTCGTCGGCGAACAGCAGAAGCAGCAGCATGACCAACAGAACGCCCGCCACCCAACCCGCAGCCCGAGAGGGGGATGTGAAGGAGGGCGGTAGTCGGCACGGTGAGGGCGGCTCAGACCCAGTCGATGGCTCTGGCTCCTCATCGGCAGCCTCGTCCGTTTCCTCGTCGTCAGCCTCGACACGGCATGCCTCCAGGACCCAAAGCGCGCCCAATGCGACGACCACGAAAAGGCAGGCGACAGCCGTTGTGTCCCAAGGTCGAGACCAGGTGCCCGAATGCCTCGGCGTCCATAACGCGTGGAATGCGAATCCCGCAACGGTGGCGAAATTCGTAAAGCGGATGTCCACCCAGTAGTGCTCGATATCGATGACCGACATCGGCAGCAGGCACGCAAACAGTACGACGTGGGCCATGAAAATCGGCCAGTCCAGCGACAAGTGCTCGGTCAGGCCAAAGGGGGTGCTGCTTAGCCCTGTACGAACCTGCCCGATGAAAAACGCATCCAGCAGCATCAGCACGATCAAGGCAGTGGAAAGCTCCACCACCACGTAGTGCGTGGCGATCGGCATGGAGCAGTCCCGACATCGACCGCCCAGCAGGATGAAGCTAATGACCGGCAGATTGTCGTACCAGCGGATGCGGTGTCGGCAATTCGGACAGGCGGACCACAAGGGGCGAAGCAGAGAGCGGTTGCGCGGCAGGCGATAGATGACCGCGTTCAGAAAACTCCCCAGGCACAATCCGAAGGTGGTCCAGAAGAGCAACCACCAGAGTGTCACCACGGTCTGCAACGCGCCATCAATCCAAGTAAGGGGGATGCGATCTACAGCTTGCTGTGCGTTCCGTCACACCAGGGAAGATTGCCGCTCTTGTGGCACTGACAGACCGCCTTCTTTCCAGCTTCTTTAACTTCAAACACGATCGGTACCACGCCCGTGCTCTCGCGGCTGTGTGACCCGTCACAATAAGGGAGGTTGGCGGACAACCCGCATTGGCAATAGGCCTTTGGGCCAGGGGTCTCGTCCACCACCATGGGGGCAGTCCCGTGCTTTACGTTTGCCATCACAATCCTCCACGTAAGGCCCGTCCGTTGCGTTCAACAGTCCCGCGCCGAATCAGGACGGATCATACCACGGCGTCGTGGATTGGCCATGCCGGATCGGGCAGACAAGGTCGGTTGAGAAGCACGCCCTTCCTGCAGGTTCTCAAATCGCCTCGAGTTGCCGCACGAACTCAGTGATCACCTCTTCGGGGGTCGAGGCTCCCGCGGTCACACCGGCGACCGTCTTCCCTGCGACCATGGAGCGATCGAACTGCGCCCACGTTTCGATGTGATAGGTCTCGCATCCCGCCTCCCGACACAAGCGGGCCATCTCACGCGTGTTGGCTGAGTGCAGACCGCCCAGCACGAACATCACCTCGACCTGCTTCGCAAGGGCAATAGCAGCCTTCTGTCGTCGAGTGACCTCCAGGCAGAGGGTGCTGACGATCTTCACCTCGCGGTATGGGCGGATCAGAATCTTGGCGATGACGTCAGCCACGTGCTCCGGTGAGTGGGTCGTCTGAGCGACGATACCCAGCCGCTCGCGAAAGGGCAGTGCTTCCTCGAGATTGGTCTCCCGGTCGATCACCGTGACGTCGGGTGCGTAGCCGATGACACCTCGCACCTCGGGATGATGCGGATCGCCGATCATCACGACGTGGTAGCCTTCGTCGTGCAACTGCCGCACCACGTTCTGGGCACGTTTGACGAGCACACACGTGGCGTCGACAATCTGGATCCCGAGGTCTTTCGCTTGCTGGAGTGCTTCCGGAGATTCACCATGCGAGCGAATAAGCAGAATCCTGGAGGGATCGATGGCCTGGAGCTCGCTCGACTGCTCCAGGCCCGACGCTTCCAGTTCGTTGACGACCTGTCTGTTATGGATCACCGGACCGAGAGACACGACCTTACCGGCACCGTGCGTTCTCACGGCGGCGTCAGCCACCTCAATCGCGTCCTTGACGCCGAAGCAGAATCCCCTGGGATCAGCCAGTTTTACCTGCACGCGTGTCCACCCACCCAATTTCCAGGCGACCGTACCCGAAAGCCGACTCTGGGCTTCAGGCCCTGACCCACGCCCTTTCTGATCATACCGGGCGCGGGCCTCGAGGGCGAGCGTGCTAAGCCAGACGGATGAGCGTTCCGTGTGCAACCATTCCGCAGCCTGAACAAGCCCTGACAGGAGCGCCCGGAATTACGGCGTTCTCGGGGGTGGCGTCAATCCCTCCATGCGAGATGGAAGTACAGAAAAGGATTGAACCATACACGGAAACGGATTCTGATCTAGAATGGGAGCTCGTTGGTGAAGGAACGGAGTGGTGGCGAGATGGAATTAACAACAATCAAGCGGATCGGCGTTCTGACGGGTGGTGGGGATTGCCCGGGGCTCAATGCGGTCATCCGAGCGGTGACGAAGTCAGCCATCTTTGAGCACAAGCTGGAGGTCTACGGCATCGAGGACGGATACCTCGGACTCATTGAGAATCGCATCCGTCCCTTGGGCTTCAATGATGTATCCAACATCCTCGATGAGGGCGGCACCATTCTGGGAACGAGCAACAAGGCCAACCCAGCTCACTTTTGCACCGGGCACGACGCGACCGGGGCGCCGGTGTTCGAAGATGTCACCCATCAGACTGTCAAGCATGCGAATGGGCAGGGTCTGGACGTGCTTGTCTGCATCGGGGGTGACGGCACGATGTCCGGTGCTTCGCCATTGATCCGTCGAGGCTTGCGCGTCGTCGGTGTTCCCAAGACGATCGACAACGATCTGATGCACACGGATGTTACTTTTGGGTTCGATACCGCCGTCTTTGTTGCCACCGAAGCTATCGATCGAATACGCACGACGGCATCGAGTCATCATCGTGTCATGCTCGTCGAGACGATGGGCCGCAACGCCGGGTGGATCGCCCTGAACGCCGGCGCTGCCGGCGGTGCAGACGTCATTCTGATTCCCGAGATTGGCTACGACTTGAACGTCATCTGCGAGCGCTGCCTCGAGCGCGGGAAGCGTGGCAAGGCCTACACCTTGATCGCCGTCTCCGAAGGGGCGAAAGCGACCGGTGGCGAAGCCGTCGTGGACCGCGTCGTCCACGAATCCCCCGACCCCATCCGATTGGGCGGGGTGAGCGAAGTGCTTTGTGAGCAGATCGCCGAGCGAACCAAGCTGGAATGCCGGGCGACGATCCTGGGGCACGTTCAGCGCGGCGGCAAGCCGACCTCGCGTGATCGTGTGTTGGCCACCCAGTTCGGCCATCACGCCGTCAAGTTGTTGGTCAATAGACAGCTCGACCGAATGGTTGCTCTCCAAGAAGGTAGGCTTACCAGCGTTCCGATTGCGGAGGTCGCTGATCGACAGAAGCTTGTTCCACCCGACGACCCGCTGGTGGCTGCATGTCGATCGATGGGCATCTCCTTTGGGGATGCTTAGACCCGCTTTCGACATCCTGTAGCGAACCCCGGTCTTGAGCCCGCGCGGTTCCACGGATGCTCTTCATGTGCGCGTGCTCGCAACACCCCATCCAAACTAAGACAAACAGGTGCCACAGCCCCGTCGGGAGCGGCACTGTGAGACCAGGTTCCGCCACAGGTCCACCGCTGGCAGACCCATGCCACTCAACGTTCTGGCGATAAACCGAACTGCCTTTACCCGCTCAAAACGTCCTCGACCCACGCTCGGGCTCGCATCATGGTGGGAAAGCCTAACGTCGTCACGGCGAGTAGCGGAACGTGGCGAATCTCCTCCGGCTTGCAGCCGGCTGCGATCGCCTTGTTCACCGCGGAATGCGTCGCCCCCTCCAGCCCCGCGGCGAGCGAAAACCCCAGTCTCACGAGTGCTGAGGTCTTGGCGTCGAGTGGACCGGCGTTCTTCGCGGTTTCACCCAGCGTCTCGAACGCCCGCATAAGCTCGGGACACAGCTCTTTGAAACGTGTGTAATACTCCGGTGGCTCCGACATCGAATGTAGTCTCCTGTTTGACGAACCATACAGCTCGTGCAGCCACTTCCGAACATTCCCGCTGCCAGGGCGACTGCATGAGGCAAAAACGCACCCCGGACACACCCAGTGATCCACAGTGTGGGTTTGGGAGTGTGACCATGGCGCCTAAGTGTACTGATTGAGCGTATCGCCGCTATAGCGCGTCGCTCACTCGACGCCATACTCGACGAAATACTGTTCCGGCAGGAAGTCGTGCACCTTGATAGGCTTAAGGCCCGCCTTAGCCATGTCCGCATCGACGGTCTCTTTGGAGATCTGCTGCTCGGGTAATGGCCCCCAAGGCCGCTCTTCCCACGGCTTGGGTTTGTAATCGATGATGACGACCCGCCCGCCCGGGGCCAGTCCCGCTCGCAGCTTCTTTGCGTACTCGGCGCGGTCCTGGACATAATGAAGGGTGTCGATCATCAGAATTGTATTGACGCCACCTTGAGGCAACTGCGGATCATCTTTCGGTACCAGCTCGAGCTTTACGTTCTCTAGCTTTTCCACACGAAGCCGCTTCTCGATGTAATCCAGCATGGGCTGCTGAACGTCGATCGCCCAAACCGCTCCGGTCGGTCCCACGGCCTTTGCCACCGGGATGGTGAAATATCCTGAACCGGCGCCGATGTCGGCGACCCGTTCACCCGCCTTGAAGGCGAGCGTGGCCATCACCTTCTCGGGTTTCTGAAACTCATCCCGTTCCTCGCGTTCGAGCATGGCGATGTAGCCCGTTGCCCAGGCCCGCTTGGCCAGCTCGCGGAACCTTTCCTCCTGGCGAATGCTCTTGAAGTCCTCATCGTGAATGAGCTGCTGGACGTCCCAGTAACCTGCGTCAACGGCTTTCTCCAACCACTCGTAGCTCTTCTCCTTCTTGCCCATAAGGCAGTGCAAGCAGGCGATGTTGTACAGATTGGCCAGGTGCTTTGGAGCAAGGACTTCGTTCATTCGTTCGGCGATCTTCAGGGCCTTGTCGTAGTTCTTGCTGTCGCAGGCCGCCTGAAACTCGGTTTCGAGTCTGGTTAAATCATCCAGCCCAACATTCTGGCTCAACGCCGCTGTCACCATCGAGCAGAGCAATACGGACGTCAGCAACCACATGGGCACATCATGAAGACGGCGGGCACACCTTCGGTTGTGCATGGTTTTCTCCTGATCAAGCGTATACGCTTGGAGCTGATTTCCATGCTAAACAATGCGGTGAAATGCAGGCAAGCCGATCGCTGTCAGATCCTGTACGAGCTTGTACGACCCAGGACAGGTTTGCCGTTTATGCGGATCTGCGTCTGACTGTGCCGTTTGGTGCAGATGCACCTGGGAATCGCCTTTTGTGCCGCGCGGGCTCTCGAGAGCGAGCGCAGCCGAGCTGGCGCTTTGCCGTACCCCTCGTCCCACACGTGACGAAGCGCTACTGGCCGAAGGCGTATTGGAAACCGGCTGCGTCTTGTAGGTCGACGTCGCGATCACCGTCGTAGTCGTGGAACTGCGTGCAATCGCGACCCAGGGGGATATTCGGGCCGCCGGTGTTTAGGCAGGACACAAACCGCTTGTAGTCGGCCAGATCGACAACGCAGTTCCCGTTCGTGTCGCTGATCGGCTGCCCGACGAGACCCACGGGGATGCCAAGCGGTGTGAAGGGGCAGTCATCGTCACGGTTGGGCACGCCGTCGCCATCAACATCCGAGTCACAACCATCGATGGTCCCATCGCCGTCAAAGTCCGAATCGCATTCATCGGGGTTGCGGTTACGGTCACAGTCACTGCTTGTCCCGGCCAGGATGTCACAAACATCAACCGTGCCGTTGTCATTGCAGTCTGGCTCACACTCATCGGGGACGTCGTTGCTGTTGCAGTCGCCGCTCGTCCCGCCGGCTACGTCGTCGGGATCGGGTACGCCATTCCCATTGCAGTCCATATCCCCGATCCGCAGGTAGTAAACGTCCTGCTCGCCGTTGAAGGTGGCCGCGTACGCGATGCTGACGCCGAAATCGTCGGAGTCCATGTCGTAGTAGTCGCCGAGCTTGGCCTGTTGAGGCCAGCCGACATGGGGGTCAAACGGCGGGCTCAACGCGACGTTGGGAGACCATGTCATACCGGCGTCAATGGAGGACGAATAGTAAAGCTCCGAGTCATACCCGAAACGATCGTTTCGCGTATCGTTCCAGATCACATCGATTCGCCCGTTCGGCGCCACGGACATCGTGCCAAACCACTGCCAGCTGTAGACCTCTGGTGGATCGTCGTTGATCCGAACCGGATCACTCCAAGTCAAACCGCGGTCCGTGCTACGGCTGAACATGACGTCGAGGGGGTCGTCCCCTCCTGGACTGCCTGGATTGATTGAAGCTAGCAAATACAGATTGCCACGGGTGGGACCATCGGAGTGGTCGCTGGCAATCCAGATCTGGCCGAGCAGCCCGTCCGGGTTCGGTCCCGCGTCGAACATGACCGGGCCGCCGAGCGTCGTGATCACTGCCTGGTCAAAGATCACGGGCTCATCGGCAAACTGGGCATTCGAGGAGCGGACGACGGCAATCTGCGCGAAATTGGTCGTAAGCATTCCAGCCACGTAAAGGGCACCATCCGGACCAACCGTCAATGTGCCAAACCCGGGTAATTCAGGGATGATCATCGGTGTCGAGAAGCTCAATCCCCCATTGGTCGATCGATTGAATGTGTTTGGCACACAGCAACCGGCGAAGGGGTTCCACGCCGCGTAGATGTGTCCTCGACCAGGACCGTCAGTTCGATCGATTGTAAACCAACCCTTGTCACCACCCCACGCATAAACATCCTGAGGCCAGGTCATACCATGATCTTCGGAGCGATACATGTAACACGCCCATTCCCCCGGTCCGCGATCGAGCTGCAGGCTGTAATAGTAGAAGTTCCCATCGGCGTCGGATTCCAGCACCGGGTCGCTGGCGAACTCTGTCGGATGGATGACACCTGGAAAAGTCCACGTCTGACCCGAGTCGCCGGAGTAGGCCCACCCCCCCTTCCGGAAGTCCGAAGCGATGGTGTCAAACTGTCGCCACCCGATGGCCATTCGGGCGGGGTTATTGGGGTCAACGGCAAGTGACGGCTCGTTGGCCGCGTCAGCTACGATGTTGAGGCCATCGGCGTCGACGTTGACTTGGACGCTCGTGTAGCCGCCACGGACATAGACGCCAGCCGGGGAGGTCGACCGAGCACGCTTCAGAATCGAGTCCGACACCGGGGGATCCTCATGCATCTCAGGGCGCGGACGGCGGATAGCGGCACGATCGAGTGGATCGGTTCCTTTGTCGACGACCCCTCCAGGCTGCGCCGTTTGGGCAAACCCTGCAAAGAAGACAGGGCTTACGACCACAAGGAACCACAGTACGGAACGCCTCATCACACGCCTCCTCTCCCGCTGACGGAAACGGCGCCAACCACCCAAATCCCCATAGAGCGGAGCACGTAGTATATCCGAATCAGGCGTTGAGGCGTGAACTGCCGGGCACGGATGCGACTCAGCCGCCACACCGGAACGAATATAGGACCAAAATTCAACTCTTGCTGTCGGCGCCTATCCGACTTGCCTCTAAGCAAGGACCCACAGGCAGGAGCAACGCGAGATCATCCGGTCTATTGCCGCCCAAAGGCGCGCTGGAAGGCCGCTATGTCCTCGAGATCCAGGTCACCGTCCCCGTCGTAGTCATAATACCCGGCACAGAAAGACCCCAGGATCACACCCGGTCCGCCGCCTCTGAGGCAAACGGGGACCCGGACGTGGTCGGGCAAATCGATAACGCAATTCCCGTTCGTGTCGCTGAGCGGCCCGCCATTCTCCCCGACCTGCACGCCCAGCGGCGTGAAGGGACAGTCGTCATTGTAGTTGAGCACCCCGTCGCCATCCACGTCCGGGTCGCAGCCGTCAATCAGGCCGTCGTTGTCAAAGTCAGGGTCGCACTCGTCGGGGTTCAGGTTGTTGTCGCAATCGTCGCTGGTACCGTGCCACACATCGCACACGTCAACCGTGCCATTGTCGTTGCAGTCGGGCTCACACTCGTCAGGTACATCGTTGTTGTTACAATCGTCACTTGTGCCACTCGCAACGTCGTCAGGATCGGCGATGCCATTACCGTTGCAGTCCAGATCCCCGATCCGGAGGTAGTAGACATCCTGCTCACCATTGAACGTGGCCGCGTAGGCTACGCTCGCACCGAAACTGTCGGAGACCATGTCGTAATAGTCGCCAAGCTTGTTCTGTTGAGGCCATCCAACATGCGGGTCAAATGGCGGGCTTAACACGATGTTGGCGAACCACGTCTGTCCGGCATCCAGCGAATACGAGTAGTAAAGCTCGGAGT
>CAYOQG010000086.1:0-17990 GCA_964405925.1 uncultured Phycisphaeraceae bacterium
GTGCAAGCCGGTCGTATCGGCAAAACCGCTCAGTTTGAGTCAAGAGCAGTGGCACACGTATGTTGGTGCGTCAAGGGCGCGGGATCTTGACGCCTTGTTCCTGGGCAATTCGTTGGGCTCTTTCGTATCCGGCGTCGGCGTGGCGGATGATGCCGGTTGCGGGATCAGCCGTCAGGACCCGCTCGAGTCGGGCGGCGGCCTCCTTGGTGCCGTCGGCGACGATCACCTGCCCGGCGTGGATGGCGTAGCCGATGCCCACACCACCACCGTGATGGACCGACACCCAACTGTCACCACAGGCTGTGTTGACCAAAGCGTTCAAGATGGGCCAATCAGCGATGGAGTCGGAACCGTCCTTCATGCCTTCGGTCTCGCGGTTGGGCGAAGCGACGCTGCCGCAGTCGAGGTGGTCCCGGCCAATGACGATCGGGGCAGATATTTCGCCCTTCGCGACCAGGTCATTGAACACGAGTCCCATCTTGGCCCGTTCACCATAACCGAGCCAGCAGATGCGGGCGGGCAGACCCTGGAACGCCACCCGCTCGCTGGCTAGGCGAATCCAGCGGCAGAGATGCTCATTTTTTGGGAATGTCTCCAGAACAGCTTGGTCCGTTCGGGCGATATCCTTGGGATCACCGGAGAGGGCCGCCCATCGGAACGGGCCCTGGCCCTCACAGAATAGCGGTCTGATGAACAAGGGCACGAACCCGTTGATGTCGAAGGCGTTGGTGACCCCGACCAGACGAGCCTGACCACGGATATTGTTCCCATAGTCGAAGGTGACCGCGCCGCGTTTCTGTAACTCCAGCATGGCTTGAACGTGCTCGCCCATGGCTCGCATGGACTCGGTGACATAGCGATCCGGGTCGGTCTTGCGAAGGTGCACGGCTTCCTCGAAGGTCATGCGATTGGGCACATAACCGTTCAGGGCGTCGTGGGCAGAGGTCTGGTCGGTCAACAGGTCCGGTTGAAGGTTTCGCTTTATGAGTTCGGGCAACACGTCTGCACAATTGCCGAGAAGTCCTACAGAGAGCGGCTGTTGCGATTCCTTCGCGTCTTTGATCCAACGGATAGCGTCGTCCAGACTCTCCGTCCATCGACCGAGGTATTTGGTTTTTATGCGCCGCTCGATTCGGGCTTTGTCCACCTCAATGCAGAGGCAAACGCCCTCGTTCATCGTGACAGCCAGAGGTTGTGCGCCACCCATGCCGCCCAGGCCTCCCGTGATCACAAGACGCCCGCTGAGTGTGCCACCGAAGTGCTCTCGGGCGGCGGCTCCAAACGTTTCGTAGGTGCCCTGCAGGATCCCCTGCGTGCCGATATAGATCCAGCTCCCGGCGGTCATCTGGCCGTACATGGTGAGGCCCAGCGCTTCGAGCCGCCGAAACTCGTCCCAATTCGCCCAGCGGGGAACGAGCAAAGAATTGGCAATGAGAACCCGCGGCGCGTCCGGGTGTGTCTTGATGACCCCGACCGCACGACCGGATTGGACAAGCAAGGTCTCGTCATTTTCCAGGTTTTTAAGGGCAGCAACGATGCGATCAAAGTCGGGCCAGCTTCGTGCGGCTTTGCCGGTGCCGCCGTAGACGATCAGCGCCGCCGGGTTTTCCGCCACCTCGGGGTCGAGGTTGTTCATCAGCATGCGCATGGCTGCTTCTTGCTGCCAACCCTTGCATGAGATGGTCGTACCGCGCGGAGCGCGAACGGTTCGTGTTTTGTCGACGGTCGAAGACGCAATGGTCATGATGAGCTCCCGGTCAAACAGACCCTCTCGGAGACAAGTAAGACCCGGCATAACTCGCCGAAGATCGCCGCATTCGCGTGATCCGGCCGGCGAGTGCCGTCGGCTCGTTCAGCTCGCGGCCTGTGCAGCCGCGTACTTTGCAGACCGATTATAAGATGGGCGGCGCGTGATCAGCAAGGCGGCGCAGGGAGAGCGTCCGATGGTGCGCAAACGGTCGCTTGGCCTGGACTTGCCTAGCCGTGGGCTTAGCGTTTTCGTGCCGACTTGGGCACTCTGTCGGCGATCTTCCAGCGTTGCGCCCCCTCGGCAGCCCGGATGTCGATCATGTCGCCTTTGGCCTGTTCAGGCGTGAGGGCGGCGGTTCCATTGGGTGCCTTTTTGTTGCTGGGGGCGTGGGGGACGACAGCCGAGCCAACCACGCGGGCCCTAAACAGCGACTCGCCGATCGTGATGATGTCCTTGTCCTTGAGTACACGGAACCCGACCGGCTCATCATTGACGAACGTCTGGTTGCGGCTGAGTAGGTCAAAGATGCTCGGATGGCCAAAGTAGTTGAACAGCAAGGCATGGACCCGCGACACGCTTGTGTCATCAATGACGACGTCGCAGCCATTTTGCCGGCCGAGGACACAGACATCGCGGTGGGGTTGAAGCAGCTTTCCCGTACCCACGTGTTCCAGCGCAACCGTGCTCGGCGCAATCTCGAGTGCGACCGGATCGACACCGGGATTCGTCGCGTCGGAGGAGTCTTTCAGATCGATGCGAAGCTTCCACGTGGCCACGACCAGCATGTCGCCGTCGTTGAGACGCTCATGGTTCATCTTCAGGTCATTGAGGAAGGTGCCCTGCGGGGTGACGAGGTCCACGGCAACCACCTGATTGCCATCGTTGACGATCGCTACGTGGAGCGGCGAGACGCGGCGATGCTGCAGGTGGAACTTGCATCCTCGACGCGATCCGAGCAGCGTCACCACCCGGCGACAACGGATCTGCGACTCGTGGTCCGTTGCGGGGTATAGGGTCAGGAATAGGCGGTGGCTGGCACCAGTGACGAGCGGATTCCCTTTGGATGGTTGATCTTCGGCGCCCAAAGGTTGTTCCTTATGTGAACGAACGAATGCCTCGCAGCCTTTGCGCCTTCCTACGATCGGACACAGGGTGACCTGGCAAACATACCACCGTCTTCCACCCTTTCTCCAGTATAGGACCCCGCTGCGCCGGTTTCCAGGCCCATCCTCGGGCCCGGAGGCAATCCCAACCCCATTTTTTCATCGCCCAAAACTGAATCGGACCTTGGTTTGCGGGCCCGACTTGGCCGGTGCGGCTCGAGGTCGGGCCGATCGACCGGGACCTCTGCGGAGGTAGGAGGCTCCCTGGTTGCATGAAAAACCGGTCGCCAGAGGCGTTTTGTGGGTCCTCTGGGGGAGATGCGGGCGTCGAGACGGTCCTCGTGGGAGATGGTCGGCATCAAGACGGCTCTCCCATCGGGGCGCTAGCTCAACCTTCGCACGTTTTGGAAGAATTGCCTGAAAAGTCCACGTCGGCGGTCGCAGGAACGGGGATGTCGGCGTGCAGACCCATGTAGTGCAGACCTTGTGGGGCAAAACCGCCTTGCCGACCCCGTCAACGCGGCTAGCCCTTCAAAACTGCGAAGGTTGAGTTAGCCCCAACGAGTACTCAGTGCCAAATGTCAATCGTGGGCGGTATGGCAGGTAAGTTGAAGGTGTGATGCCCGGCCCATGGCGTAGGGGTTGCGGCAGAGGCGCTTTTCGATTCTGGCCCACTTGCGCCGCCCTTCGGAAGTCTCTACGAGCTCCCGGTGATGACGCATCGGAAGAACCGTCTTGCCGACGAAGTCCAAGACCCTGAAACCGGTACTCTCCGCAAGAGCGATGACGTCGTCGGGCGAAAATGTGGTGATCGTGAATCGCTCCTCTGCGACCTTCGTCAACCAGTATGTTTTGCCATCTCGCAAGAACTGCGAGAGTGCGCCGACATCCCCGTTGGAAAGGTAGAAGTCGATCCCAGCCAGACGATTATCGAACGTGGCGACCAAAATGCCGTCTGCTCGAAGGATCCGCCGGATCTGCTTCATGGCTCGTCGCGGTGATTCCGTGCAGCCGATCGGATCACCAAGTGCGACAGCCAGGGCATATCGGTGAGACGGGAGCGTCGACAGATCACAAAGGTCGGCCTGGACAAATTCGCTCGGCGTCATCCGACTGGACTCTTCAAGCTTACGTCGGGCCTGGTCGAGCATCTGGGCTGAGATGTCGACGCAGGTCACTCGGTACCCACTCTTGGCGAGCTTGGCGGCCCATTTGCCCGTCCCACACCCGAGGTCAACGACCTCGGCATTCGCGTCACGCGGCAGATGCGGTTTAAGGTAGTCCCACGTGAGCGAATCGTGCCATAGCCAAAACGCATCGTCGTAGCTGTAGTCGTACCTTGCGGCTACGCGATCGTGGTACTTCTGAACCGCCGAGCGTCGTGGTTTGGCCATTAAGAGCATTCTAGGCGGCGCGTTTCTGCGGGCAAAGAGGACGAAGCCCCGCCGGGCAACGGAACAGGCTGGCCGTGATCGCGTTTGAAGGTTCGATAACTTACAGCCGAACGTACCTCCGCGTCCGAATCTGCCCCGGGTTCGCGTCCGTTGCAGGACAGCGCTGGCATACACCTTCTACTACGGGTTGAGTCGTCCGCACGGTTGACCAAAACAATACCGTTTGCGACTATACGCCCTGTGAGTAAATCAGGGCGAACTGCTTCCAGGAGCTACGCGAGATGATTAAAGCCATCGAACTCCGCAAGGGCCGAACGATCCTCCACGACGGGGAGCTGGCTGTGGTCCACGACGCCAAACACGTCGCCAAGGGAAACAAGGGCAGCTACATGCAGACCAAGATCAAGAACTTCAAGACAGGCACGATCTTTGACGTCCGATTCAACGTGAATGACCGGATCGAGATCCCCTTCGTCGAGTCGAAGACTTACGAGTTCCTCTACCGTGATGGCGACGACTTCGTCGTCATGGACCTTGAGTCTTACGACCAATTTCCGATCAACGCCGATCTTGTCGGCGACGCAGCCAACTGGCTTACGCCAAATCAGAGGGTGAGTTGCCAGCTCTACAGGGAGCAGATTGTTTCTCTCGAAGTGCCCTTCACCGTTGACCTGCGGGTGACCGAGGCTCCACCAGTTGTGAAAGGAGCGACGGCCACCAACCAATTGAAAGAGGTCACGCTGGAAACCGGCGTGAGGCTTCGCGTTCCGCCCTTCATCGAGGAAGGTGAACGGATCTGCGTGGACACGCGCACCGGTGAGTATATCGAGCGGGCGAAGTAACCCGGCTGAGCGGTTGACGCTCTTCAGGCTGAGAAAATCACAGGACACTCGCGAAAAGTGGGTGTTCCACCGACTTGCACGGCTTCACGGTCCCTTCAGCACATCCCGGACCTGGTTCTCCCGTCACTCATAAGCCGACAGTGCGGCAAGGGATGCCTCACCGTCGCCCGTGGCCACTTGAGCGTTGTTCAGGCGCGTCTCCGTAGCCGTAAGCAGGCGTCTGCAACGGGTGCCAGCGTTCCGACTTTATCCTTCGTTGAATCAGGGATTCGTTCAATCAGGCTGATCAGAGAGGTATTGGCAACACAAAAATCGAAAAATTTTCAAAAAATTTTTTACCGGCTGGCCGACGCCAGGATTCCCCCCAAACCGCTTGGGCACATTCGTCCTTACCGGCGACTCCTTACGCGCCGGGACCGTTGCTGCATTGCGCCCGCAACTACTTCTCGCGAGCAGTTGGAGCTCCTTGCGACCGTCAGACTACAAACACACGCTGATGCGAGAGTGACTCGCAGGCGACGTTCGCTTACCGTCCACACACGCCGTGCACAGGTTCACCGGGCTGCAGCGCGAGTGCCGATTTTGTGTTTTTTCCTCGGATTTTTCGGGCTTTATCCATATCGGTGGTGCTTTTTTGCAGCGTAAAGAAAAGCCATCAAGAAGGCACGCAATCGCCTCGTTGAGCGAAAGGTGTTGAGGAAATTCGTGGCCGACATCGTGGCGGCAGTGACCGTAGCAGCGGGTCTTGGCGCGCGCGAGTGTCCGCCAAATGGCGCCCGTTTGAACCCGTGCCAACACCTGACGTCGACGACGCGGAACGCAAGGGAACGTTCTCCAGAGAGATGAGTACGGCCTTGCTCATCAGCGCGCACCGCGCAATTAGGATAAAAATTTTTTTGACAGCGACCGATGATAGTGTAGGATTTTGCCTAGAAAGGAGGTGATGTCCATGGCAAAGAAACGTAAGGTGGCCAAGAAGAAGGCTGGCAAGAAGAAAGCCACCAAGAAGGTGAAGAAGAAGAAGAAGGCCAGAAAGAAAAAGGCCGCCAAGAAGACCGCCAAGAAGGCCGCACCTAAGAAGAAACGCCGCAAAAAAAGAAAAAAGAAGGCTTCGTGATTTGTAGCCCGTTGACGTGAAAGGTTCGAAACACTCGGACCGGCTCTCGCCACGGCGGTCGGAAGAGTCATCGGCATCCGTTAAACGGGCACCATAGGGCATCGCTGGGTGGAAGATGCTCCGCGCCACGGCGGCATCTTCCACCACTTTTTTGCGCAGATTCTCAACACATGTTTAATGTTGAGAGACTAACCACGAACCGCTCCGCGTTTGACACCCAGGTCACGGTGCGGAGGGGCGACATGACCGACACGGTGTTCGACCTGCAGCGATCGCCTCCTTGGCCGAGTCGAACCGGACAAGGTTCTCATCTTTGATTCGCTTTGCATGGGAGCACGTCGGCCGGTGGAAGACGGTCGAGTTGCGGCTCCCAACAAAGTAATCTGGGGCTGCTTCCTCCTGCGCTGGATGCTTCCCCACGCCCGTTGAGGCTGTGGTCAACGTCTCCAACGGAGGTTTGCCGGCCTCAATCCACGCTCCTCCGATCAGGTTTGCGCCCAGCAGGGCTGCGGCTTCGATTTGTGTTTCCAGGATTGACGACGCCCGCTCGGCTGCCCGCTGCTCGTACGCTTCGAGATTACTCGTGAATGTGGTCTCGTCGACGATCCCGAGCTCGGACATGACTTCCCGATCGATGGTCAGCAAGGCGTCAAGATTGCCGTGTGCGTCGATCAACGTGTCGAAGGCGGCGTCCACCGGGGTGGTGACGGGTGCGAAACGATCAGGCAGAACGCGGGCTTCGTATTCTAGTCGAGTTCGCAACCGCCGCACCAAACCGACCTGGAAGCGATGACGCACCGTACAATACGACCGACTCACACGTGTCGCCGCTGCGGCGGACCACCGGACGTGATCCGTCATCGCTCCGTCTCGATTCACGGTTGTGTTGAATGGAGAAGCCGCATCGATGGCGAAGTGCAGCAGTGCACCTGACTCGCGAAGCACGGCTCCCCCGTCACCGCCTCGGAACGCCTCCACAAGTGCATCGTATCGGTCGCCGATCGTCCACGGAAGTTGTCCGCCAACGCGCTGCCCATGCCGGTTGAAGTGTTTCTTCGCTGCGGACCGAATGCGTGGGAACTGATGCACCGCTGCTTGACGAACCGCAGCGTCGGCATTCTCGACACCGACGTCCAACGCGATGTAATGCGAATCAGGGGTACCAGGGAGTGGTTCCGCTTCTGACACATCCCGTAGGCCGGCGGTCGCATCTTGTTGGACTTGGTCTAGGTGCTCGGTGAAGAACTCCTGCAACGGGGACGGCAGAATGGGGACGGCCACACGGATCGCGATCTCGTACGCGTCAGGCGATTCGCCCTCGAACGCCGGAGCGGGACTCGCCCCCACGGCCACGCCAAAAACCACCGATGTGATGAGAACGGAGGGCAAGGTTTCTACCCCTGTGACTCGATCCTGTGCCCGGATTCGTCATCCGCTTTCCGTGCGCCAGCCTCGAAGTCGGCTTCCATCCCTACCCGCCGCAAAACTGCCCGGAGCAAATACTCCTCCATGGCCGGATCGCGACCAATATCGAGCCAAGTGTCGTGCTCGGCGGTCACCCGCTCCAGGCCTGTCGTCGACGGAAGTTCATCCCCGAAGTATTGATAGGCTGCTCCCGTGCTGTTGAACTGCCGATCCGGCGACGAAAGCCGCTCCTTGTGCACAACCACGTCGATCCGCGACCACGTGTCATTCTCACCCGCGGCGACGGTCACCTCGACCCACCGTCGGATCGGATTCAGTGTCGACTCCCATAAATCAGACCAGGTGTCCACATCGTGCCGCCAGACCTCGAAAAACTGCTGCGATGGCTCCGGCAGCGTCGTGATGACGCCCGCGCGGCGGTCCACCCGATCAAGCCGAAACGGGTTGTCGCGGAGTGTGTCCTGGATAGCGATCCATAGCCGATCTGCGTCCTCTGACCGATCAGCCATTAAGATCGCGTGCGACGACCTGTAGTCACTCCTCCGCGGCCCCGAGCAACCCGACACCGAGACGAGAAACAAGGCGCCAGCCAATACCGTGGAACTCGGGGTACGCATGACGGACCGATGATACGCCACCGCCTGAACCCGTCAAGCAGCCGCGAAAAACGCCCAGACGTCGAGCGCAGTCCGGCAATATTGCCGGGGCGAAGACGGGCTAAAACGTCAGAATGCTGGAACGTCCGATTCCGTGTCCCGCACGCCAGTGAGTGGCTGCAAAGGCAATGAAGCGATCCAACTGCGGCGGACAGACTCGGCGACGAAGCAGCTGACGCCCCGGATTCCACGAAGATTGACTTTCATGCGAACAAGCCGATCGATTACAATGGCGCGTGCTTAACAGTGGTCCTCAGACAGACCCGGAGGGATAATCATGGCGACTCGAATCTCGTTTTCTCTGACGATCGTTGGGGTCTTCATTCTGGCTGCGATACTCAGCCCCGCCCGGGCTTCCGATAAGTCCCCGGCACCGCCGCAACTTCGTGAATTCCCGGACGACGAGTATGTACCCGTACCACCGGGTCAGCGAAGGACCAGTCCCGCTCGACTCTGGACTCGTGGCGGGTATATCAGCGTCCAAGTCAACGTCGATTCCGAGGGCGACAACATCCTCGGCGATGCCGCGAACGAGCCCTCGATTGCTGTCGATCCGACCAAACCGAACCGGATGGCCATCGGCTGGCGACAGTTCGACACCATTGAAAGCAACTTCCGTCAGGCTGGCTGGGGTCAGACCGTTGACGGCGGACGCTCGTGGACCTTCCCCGGGGTGGTCGACCCGGGTGTCTTTCGCTCTGATCCCGTGCTCGACGCTGACGCCGACGGTAACTTCTACTACGACAGCCTTACCGTTGATGATGAGAACAACTACTGGTGCGATGTGTATAAGTCGACCGACCACGGCACCACCTGGGACGAGGGTGTCTACGCCTACGGCGGCGACAAACAATGGATGGCCATCGATCGAACCGGCGGCATGGGGCACGGTCACATCTACCACGCCTGGGACTACGCTGGCTGCTGCGAGGACGACTGGTTCAGCCGATCCCTTGATGGGGCAGAAACATTTGAGCCCCCTGTGCCGATCCCCGATGAGCCGATATGGGGTGTTACGACCGTCGGACCGGACGGGGCGGTGTACGTAGCCGGGCGGCGCTACTTGACGAACGCCGAGTTCGTCGTAGCCAAGTCCACAACAGCAAGGGATCCGCTGAGCCCGGTTACCTTTGATTTCGCCTCACCGGTCGATCTCGGTGGCGTCCATCATTTCTATCTGGATTTCGGTCCAAACCCTCAAGGCTTGATGGGCCAGATCTGGGTTGCCGCCGACCATTCCGGTGGCCCGACGCACGGGAACCTGTACGTGCTTTGCTCGGTCGACCCCCCGGGGGACGACCCGCTGGACGTCCACTTCGTGCGCAGCACCAATGGCGGTGTGACCTGGAGCAGCCCGGTCCGCGTCAACGACGATCCCGTCGGCACCAACGCCTGGCAATGGTTCGGTACGATGTCCGTGGCTCCCACGGGGCGGATCGACGTCATCTGGAATGACACGCGAAACGATCCGGGTGGTTACGATACCGAGCTCTATTACTCTTTTTCAATCGACGCCGGTATGACATGGTCCACCAACGTTGCTTTGAGCCCGCCGTTTGATCCGCATCTCGGCTGGCCTCAGCAGAACAAGCTCGGTGATTATTACGACATGGTCTCTGATCGCCTTGGTGTTCACGTCGCCTACGCAGCCACGTTCAACGGCGAGGAGGACGTCTACTACCTGCGCATCGGCGACTATGACTGCAACGGTAATGGCGTCAGCGATCTCGAGGATCTCGCCGGCGGAACATCACCCAACTGCAATGCCAACGACATCCCCGACGAGTGCGAGCCGGACACGGACGACGATGGCTTCATCGATGACTGCGACAACTGCCCCGACCACCACAATCCGACCCAGACCGATACGGACGGTGACGGCCTCGGCGACATCTGCGACCCGCTGACCATCCCAGCCGTTTCCGAATGGGGTCTCGCCGTGCTAGCCTTACTTATCCTCACCGCCGGAACGGTCGTAGTCTGGCATAGGCCAAGGATCCCGAGTGCGCGCTGATAATCAGAGCCAACATACTTTATGGACGGCGGAAACCTCCCGTTACGCGGGATGGGTCTCGGGGCACGGAGCGGCAGATCCTGGGCGCTTGCCGGCCGGACACGGGTGACCAAGTCAAGCTCTGGGCTGTGCAGGCAACCGGAGTCCCCCGCAACGAACGCGTGCCGGGCGAGAGGAGGATAGTCGACACCCCAATCTGTGCCGAGACGAGACCGAGCTCCTGTCCTGACACGGGGCGATAGATGCCTCCGAGGAATGTGTTGAGTGGGGTATGCCCAGGGAATATGATACTTGGTAGCAAAGTAACTACTGTGGGCGATCTCGGCAGCGCAGATCTGCCATTGGAGTAAAAGCGGGTTCGGCGATCTACATCCGTCGCACAAGGTTGCAGAAGCGCGAAGGCACTTCGGACCGAGATAGGATTGGTTGCTCAAATACGCCGTCGTCACGTTGTGCGTCGCTGGGACTATTGGTGAGACCGCGGCCAGCCGATACGGTAACATGTTCGTCATGCCGCTAGCGTGTGCGTAACGGGGGTGGATCAGGCCCGGCGGGCCTCACCCCGGGAGGGGGCGTCGACAGGCCAACTCCCGGGTCGTCGGAGACGCTGCCCAGGGCAAAATGGTGGAGGCATCACAGATGCAAACTAGGTACTTCAGGCAAACAGGAGTTGATCCATCGAAGGTAGAGGAGGACGTGCGCGTACTCCAGGAACTCAGCACAGACCAGTTTGCGGCTCTCGCCCGCTTTCTCGGAACGGGCAAGCACCTCATCTCGCGGGACCAGACTTTGGGCGACGAGCTTGACACCTTCCTCCGGGACACCGGTTTGTGGGGCGAGCAGTATGCCCGGGCACGTCGTTTGTCCCACTTTCTTGTGGAAGCAAGTGAGGAATTTGGGGATGATCCGGCCGCGCTTGT
The DNA here is from genome assembly GCA_964405925.1 of uncultured Phycisphaeraceae bacterium. Lineage (GTDB taxonomy): Bacteria > Planctomycetota > Phycisphaerae > UBA1845 > UBA1845. Next base: position 11,222 of record CAYOQG010000086.1, read on the forward strand.
TGACGACCTGGACTCTTTGGTGCCACTGGGAAGCGGCGTTAGGGTCTTCTTAGTCGACCTTACCGACGCGATTGCCCGAGCTGTGCGGGCGCGCCGGCGCGACAGGCTTGCGAAACGGTCCGGTCCTGCGTTGACTGGGTTGAGCTACACCTGTGACATCCGTGTCGACGTTGCCGATTTTGACGTCTTCCGCGACGACCCAGAGTCGCGAGCTGCCGAACCGCGCAGTTGGCTCCCGGTTATTCTCATGCGGTTTTCGACGGACGAGGAGGACGAACTCCGGTGTCAACTGGACTTGGAGCATCTGCGCCGGACGATAAGTGTGCTGCGTGCTGCTGAGAAAGATTTGCTGAAGGTGCACGAGAGCTTGCGAGACGTGGGATTAATCGAGGAAGGGGAATAGCTTGTATGGTTGCGTTAGCAAAGAGCAAGTGTTTGGGCGATATCGGAACCCATAGCGAGTTTGGGGCGGACGAGTACATCGTGCGGCCCGGAGTTGAATGCGTGGCCCGAGAAACAGGCAGGGGGAAACGGTACCTCTGCATTCGGGGCGAGGTGGAGGACGAGCCCGATCCAGATCGGCCCAAAGCCACAAAGAGGTATTTGCGCATTTGGAATAGGGAAGTTCAGGATGTCCCAGGGATTCCCCTGTCAATTCATCTTGACGAAGCGGACGAACTTGTCGAGCGCAGTTGGTTTCAGCTGAATCGGTGGGCGCTTTCGACGCCTCACGAATTGGGAGAGCCAAGCCGCCAGTGTCCTCGAGGGGCTTCACCGGCGGACGTCTTGCGCGCTGTGAGCGAACCACCATATCCCGACCCGGCGGACGTCGATTACCTCTTGCAGCTAATCGACGAGGCGAAGATCCCAGTGCGAACTGACGGCGTCTTCGATGCTGACGGATGACGCATGCCCTATCTGTTGGACACAAATGCCTTCAGCGATCTAGTGCGTGGGCATCCCAAGGTAGTGGAGCGCCTCAAAGGACTGCCCGAGACAGAGGGCGTGTTGGTCTGTTCGATCACCAAAGGCTAATTCTGTTTGGGTCTCGAGAAAGAACGCAGACTGCAACGGGAGGGGAAAGGGAAGCTGGACCCGCACGACCTCGCTGTGCTGGAGAAGAAGGGCGCAAGTCTTCTTCGGAAGATCTCATGTGAGCCCGTCCCGGTGAACGCGGCTGAGCACTACGCGCGTATAAAGGTCGACTATCAAAGCAGGTTGCGAGACCGGCAGCGGAGAAAACAGGCAGGGAAAGAAGATGGCGCGCCAAGGGATGAGGGCGGGAAAGCGCACAAGCCCAAGGGGCTCGACGAGAACGACTTCTGGATCGCTGCGACTTGCCTCGCGTGGGGTGTGAGGCTCGTAACGCGCGATAAGGGTTTCGAGCACATTGAAAACCTTATGGTCGACGATTGGACAGTGTGACACCCGTGGGTCCAGCGGATGGCGAGGCGCCCCGGCGGTTACAGGAAATGGAGACGAAGGGACTCGAACCCTCGACCTTCGCATTGCGAACGCGACGCTCTCCCAACTGAGCTACGTCCCCGGGATTACCTGGATGAACGGTAGCATATTGCCGGTGGCAGCGTCAAGGATGGAGGCGCCCTGTGAGTCGTACGACCCCGGCGCCGTGCTCGCCGTGACAGTGCGTTCGGGTCTCCGACGGGCTTCGCACGAGGTCTGGCGTTCGGTCGTCCCACACCCGTGTAGCCCCCCGGGAGCGGGGACGGTGTTCCGAGACCCCGATTGCGAATCCCCTCGGGGTGCGTGGGCGTTACGTTCGGCTGGCGAGTTCGGGGTGCTCGCGCATGAAGCGTTCGACGTTGGCGGCGTAGATGGCCAGTGTCTGGGTAACGGCTGATTCCTCGTCGTTGATCTCGTCGGGATCGAGGAGCGGGCCCATGATGTCAAAGCGATAGCGAAAGTTACCCTCCGGGACAAAGAAGGCCTGAAGCACGGGCGACTTACATCGAATCGCCAAGCGAAGCGGGCCGGTCACCAGTTCGCGCTTCTCACCAAACATCTGGACCGCCTGCATCCTCTGATGCTCCGCCCGGGTGCGCCTGACATCCATTAAACTCATGAGCACGTTGCCCTCTTGCAGGGTCCGGTACAGCTCGCGCGGGAAAGCGTCGGCAAACAGGATCCGGGGGCGTGGGATGTCGGGGTAGCGACGTGCGAATCGCTCCTGAACGAATCGCCGAAGTCCACCTTCGTTCCGATCGCGCACCCCAACGGCTGGATAGCCGCACTGAGCGAAGAGCATGCCCAGAGCATGGTGGTCGCCCTGGTGAGCCAGAGCAACGTAGACACCGCGACCCCGAGCGAGTGCCTCGTCAAGGAGGTGTCGGTTGCTGATCGTGAACCGATCGACGGCGTCGTATCTCAACATGCGGTCGAAGATGAGGTAGAACAGCTTGTCGCAGCGGGAGCGCATGAAAAACTCCCGCGTCACATGTCGACGCTGTGCCGCAGTCGGTTTGCGCTCAAGAAGCCGCTCGAGCACGCGTGCGAATCGTCGTCTGCGCTTGTAGTTGATGAGCCACTCAAGCGTGCCGAACATTCGCCCGAACCGGTGGAAACCGGAAGGTGACAAGAGGAGAAGAAGCCAGGACGCGAGGGCGTGGGTCACCGTGAAAGAAATGAACTTCGACCAACTCAGGCTGCCGCGCATCGACGATGGGGCTTGCGTCGATCCCGTGGAAGCGAGGGGAGTGGTCGTCATACCGTGTTGGCTCGCTCGCGTAACCTCCTGGGCATTTACACCTCTTAAACCAGCGGTCTCAAACCACCAGTCTGTTGTGGGTACCGTTTGCTTAGGTTCTTATAATCCTGCCTGGACGACGCGCCAACCATTAGCGCCGATCTCGCCGCCGCCGTGCCCGCGAAGGTGAAAAAACGGAGCCCGACGGCTATAGTACTCCGCATGTTGAAAATCGACCCATTCGAGATGTACTCGATCGTGACCGGCACGGTCCGGCTCGACGGCGGAGCCATGTTCGGCGTCGTTCCTAAAGTTCTATGGGAGAGGGTCTCCGATGTGGATGACCAAAACCGCATCCTCTTAAAAACCCGGACTTTGTTGGCTGTGCACAGGTCCGAGAGTCGCGTGTTCTTGGTGGACACAGGCTGCGGAACGAAATGGCAGCCGGAGCAGGCTGAGCGATATGGGGTGCACTATGATCCAGAGGCGATCCCGAACGCCCTGAAGGCAATCAGCCTCTCCCCAGGTGACGTGACCGACGTCGTGGTCACCCATTTGCACTTCGACCACAACGGAGGCCTGACCTATTGGTATGACGACCCGGGTGGTCCGCTCCGCCTCCACTATCCTCAGGCCCGGCACTGGGTTCATAGGACTCATTGGGAGCACGCGAACGCACCGCACATCAAGGACCGAGCCTCTTTTTTGCCCGAGGACTTCCAGACCCTGACTGAGGCCGGTGTCCTGCAGCTTGTGGAGGGGGATCGGCCCGATCCCCCGTTTGACGGCGTGGAGTGGTTTGTCTCGAACGGGCACACACCGGGTCACGTACATCCGATTTTCGGCTCAGGGGCACAGCGGTTGATGTTTGTCGGCGACCTCATTCCGACGATGGCCCACCTTCGCCTGGCGTGGGTGATGGCCTACGACATGCAACCACTGAGCACCGTCAGCGAGAAAGAGACGATTCTCCGCCGATGTTTTGAGGAAGGGATGCTACTTGCTTTCCCGCACGACCCCGAGGTCGGTGGTGTCGCTGTTGACGGTACGGTGGAACGGCCCATCGTAGCCCGCACGCTTCCTTTGTGACAGTTCTTCTTGCAGTGACACTTTGATGTACGGCGGTGCGGGTGTTTTACGGGCGTTACCGAGGTGCGCAGAGTAAAATCTCGTGTGCCTCTGTGCTATTGGCCTGGTGTCCGATATACTATCGTACGCCGCTGGTCCTCGCGGCTTCTCGGCCGGCGCCTCTTTGAGCACGCGCTAGTCATCGTTCCGACGGGGCAAGCACGCAGCAAACCCACGCTCGATCGCTTGCGTGCGATCACTGTAAGCTTCCCGACGCCGTGGTGCGTTGATGGGGGAAGCACCGAACCGGTCCTGCGCTATTGGTGGGTCTAGGACAACACTTGTATGACTGACATGATAACCGGAACGTTCGAAAGGGACGGAACAGGACGTGGCCACCTCCGGTCGGCGGAGGCGAACTATCGCATGCGGCGAGACGACGTCTTCGTCCCACGTGAGATTGCCCGAGCACTTGGGTTGCGCGGTGGTGAGAGCATTACAGCCACCATCGCGAACGAGAACGCTAAGGGCCAGTCCCGCGTCCTCCGGGCGGAGAATGTTCAGACGATCAACGATTTGCCTGCAGATGATTATCTGGACACGAGACCCTTCGAGGACCTGACCCCCATTGACCCAGACGAGGCGATCCGGTTCGAAACAGCTGACGGCCCGCTGACCATGCGTGTCGTCGACTTGATGACACCGATCGGACTTGGGCAACGTGGTCTGATCGTCGCACCTCCGAGGACGGGAAAGACAATCCTGCTGCAGCAGATGTCGGGTGGCGTGGCCGCGAACTATCCCGACGTGTACATGATGGTCTTGCTCGTCGACGAGCGGCCCGAGGAAGTCACGGAGATGCGACGAACGGTGCACGGCGAGGTCGTCGCGAGCAGCAATGATCGCGATATCGCCAGCCACGTTCGGATCGCCCGCCTGATGATCGAAAAGGCAAAACGCCTCGTTGAGAGCGGTCGCGATGTGTTTATCCTCTTGGACTCACTGACTCGCTTGGGACGGGCCTTTAACGCGGCGACCCCAGGCGGTGGTCGGGTCATGTCTGGGGGGCTCGACATTCGGGCCCTTTCGGAACCGAAGTCGATCTTTGGTGCGGCTCGGAACGTAGAGCATGGTGGATCGCTGACCATCATTGCATCCTGCCTGATCGAGACCGGGAGTCGAATGGACGAGGTGATCTTCAACGAGTTCAAGGGCACAGGGAACATGGAGATCATGCTATCCCGCGATATGGCGAACCGTCGCCTCTGGCCTGCGATCGACCTGAATCTCTCGGGCACTCGGAAGGAGGAGAGGCTGCTGACACCGGAGGCACTCGAGGTCTCGCACCAGATTCGGCGAAGGCTGCTCACGAGCGGGCCGGTCCGTTCGATGGAGCTTCTTCTCGAAGCCCTCCAGCGAGAGCCCAACAATGCCGGCTTCGTTCGGGCGTTCGCGGAGCGGACCCTGCGCTAAGGGGAGCCCACACCTATCAGGCGGTCGGACCTGTTGCTGCGTCTCGCCCGCTTTGACGGGTGGAACGCTCTCGCAAGGGACGCGGCAGTGATGCCAGATCCCACTACGGGTCCTCCGCTAGTGGACCCGTCCCGCTCAATCGCTGCCAGTTCGTGGTTTGAGTTGGTGAGGACGGGTATTCGGGTGGCCTTTCCCCGCGTGGAAAATGGGGGGACTGAACGCCTCTGGAGTGGCTTGCAAAGCGGCTGGATTGGCTGTAAAGTCCCTGCTGTGAGTTATGGTCTGAGGAGAAACGTGGGAACGTAAGTCTTTGAGTTGTGAGAGATTGGCGTCCGCTGAGGCAGACGCGGACGGCGTGGAATGGTTCAAGCGATGGCGTTGACGGCCGAGACGAAAACAAACGTGATCGAGGATTGCCGGATTCACGGACACGACACGGGGTCACCGGAAGTACAGATTGCCCTTCTGACTGCTCGGATTCAGGAAGTGACGAATCACCTGCGTGACAACAAGAAGGATCACGCGGCGCGTCGAGGCCTACTCAAGATGGTCGGTCGTCGTGCAAGCCTGCTGAAGTACCTGACGCGGACCGATCGTGAGCGTTACAGAACGATCATCGCGAAACTCGGTCTGCGGAAATGATGCGGTGCCCAAGTTCGCGGCACCACCCTCTCCCTGCGTTGATCTAGGATTCCGACTCGTCGAGCCCGTAGGCTGGCGAGCCCCTGGGTTTACCCCATGCAGACGTCCGCCGATACGTTCAACTCCGCGGTGCAGCCGCTGGACTTGGCCACGTTCTTGAACGTGGTTGGCACGTTGCCGGTCTCAGGCCACGGCGGTGCGTAGACGAACGACCCGATAGACGCAAAGCCACCGCCAGCGCCGGCTTGGGTAGCGATGGGTTGGGTGATCCGCGTAGGCTTCAGAATATTCAATGCAAGAGGTAGGCACAGCTTGAACCATCGTGGGATGGATGGCCGAGTCTAGTTGGATGGTAGATAGGATCGGATGAATTGTCGGTTGGAATGTGAGGAAGATGGAACATCATATTGTTGAACGTGAAATTGGTGGCCGCACCCTCAGGCTCGAGACAGGAAAACTCGCGAAACAAGCGGCTGGTTCTGTAATTGTGTCATACGCTGATTGCGTTGTGTTGGTAGCTGTCGTCACCGGGCCGTCGCGGGAAGGCGTCGACTTCTTTCCACTGACCGTGGACTACCGGGAGAAAACGTATGCTGCCGGCAAGTTTCCGGGCGGTTTCTTCAAGCGTGAGGCCCGTCCGACCCAAAAAGAAGTCCTCACCATGCGGATGATCGATAGACCCATCCGCCCCTTGTTCCCCAAAGGTTACACGGACGAAGTGCTGATCCAGGCGATGGTCCTTTCCGCGGATCAACAGAACGAGCCCGATATCCTGGCCATGATCGGTGCTTCAGCCGCCTTGTGCATCTCTCCAGCTCCCTTCGATGGACCGACGGGGGCGTGCCGCGTGGGCTACGTCGATGGTGAATACGTCCTCAACCC
>CAYOQG010000087.1:0-17988 GCA_964405925.1 uncultured Phycisphaeraceae bacterium
GCGTAACGGAGCGGATAGACCTCCGTCATGCGGTCGGCCTCGAGGGGCGACTCGATATCGATCTCCGCCAACAGTCTTTGGACCTCGACCACCTCCTCGTCATTCACAGTGGCAAGGATGGCATTCGTCTTGGGGTCAGCCACAAAGGACGGACCCTGATCGCCGCGAGATCGTCGAGCCGCGTTCCGGAAAACCTGGGTAAACTGATTGGCCACTTCTGCGGCGCTGGCGTGCGTCAGCTTGAGCACATGCTGTGCTCTCTGCCGCGTGGCGACGCTTTCGTCGTCCAGCCCGTCGATCAGGTCCTTTATGATCAGATGATTGGCTTCACTCGCCGACACGACGACAGATTGCGTCTCTTGCTCGGCTACGGCAGTGACCACGTCACGAGCAGCCAGGCTTCGCTGCCGACCGGAACCCTGGGATCGTGACCGGGCCCATTGGTTGATAATATTCACCACCGCGTTGGGGTCGGCATACTTGATGGGATAGATCTCTATGGTCGTGGCACTTGCGATAGCCACGTCCTCGCAATCGAACTCGGCGATACGAGCCTTCACCAGCTCCATGTTCTCCTTGCTCGCCTGGACCACGACCTGGTCGGTATCCACGATCGGTGTCACGACGACGGTGAATTCGAGTGGTGACACGCTGCTGCCCTGCCTCGTGTTGCGCATCGCCCGGGCTTTGTCATCGAAGACAGTGTTGATGGCCTCCGCCACCGCCTCGGGCTGGGCGTATTTCAGGGTGATCGTTTCCGAGAGAAGCTTGAGCGGTTCCTGCTGTTCGAGCGGATCGATCACCTCGCTCTTGATCTCTTCGAGCTGGCTTTCCGTACCGCGGACGATCAGGGTGTTGAGCGAGCGGTTCGCATCTGCCGTAGGTGGGATTTCGCCGGGTGCCAGATTTCTGCCACTCCAGAGGCGGTTGATGTTTTGGGCGACCTCCATGGCATCGGCGTTCTTTAACGCCACCATGATGAAACCGGGCAGGCTTCGGGCATAGGCGGGAATGTCTATTTTCGCCAGGTTTTCCTCGATGAAGCCGAATACCGCCGGTCCCCCCAGGGCAATCAGTGCATTGGCCTTGTCATCGACCTCGACGCTAAATGCCTCGAGTCCTGGGCCCCCTCGCGCCATCCGACGCATATAGTCGGTCAAGAGCTTGGTCATCACCGTGTGCACCTGTCGGGCGTCGGCGTACTTGAGGGGATAGATCCGAAATTCGATGTCGATCTCCCGCGGCTTATCCAGCGACTGAACCAGCGACTCGATCTCCGCGAACATCGCGTCGTCAGCCACGACGAACAACGTCTTCGTGGCGTCATCGCCGGTAACCGTAAACTGCGTGCCGCGCGGCTGAGCCCCGCGCCCTCTTCCGCCGCGGCTGCTGCCGTAGGCGGTCTGGATCGCCTCGGCCACCTGGCTCGCCTGGGCGTGGAGAATCGGGATGGTCCGGACGGTGGCCTTGACCTCGGCTTCGGATTCCAGCTTGGCGATGGTCTCATGGATCAACTCGCGGTCGCTCGCCGGCGCCGTGAAGATGAGCATACGGCTGCCCTCTTCGCCGATAAACACCGGTCCCGTCTCATCAGCGGAAGGCGTGGGTCGTCGCCCGCCTCCCCTTCGACTCTGCACCGTCCGCTTGCCGGTGAACATCTGCGTCAAGGTGCCTGCCACATCGTTGGCATCAGCGTGCTTGAGGACAACGTGCTCCCATTGACGATCGTCGCGCACATCGAGGCGGGTGATGATGTCCTCGATCTCCTCGAAGTCGTCCTCCAACGCCAATACGGCAAGCATGTTGAGCCGCGGATAGGGTATGAACGTCGGGGCGGTCAGCACACCGGTCGATGAACCCGAGCCCCCCTCCTTACCCCTTCGACGCGTCTTGCTCGGTCCACTCTCCTCCGCGAAATACGTTTCGAGGTAGTCTGCCACGTCATCGGGATCAGCGTGCTTAAGCTCATAGTATCTGGCGATTCGCTCGCGGACTTCCGCGCCTTCGAGCTGTTTAATGATCCCTTCGATGTAGTCGAGGGCAACACTGGGGGCTACGGCGATGATCGTGTTGGCAGTCTCGTTGCTATGGATGCTGATGTCCTCCGGATCGATTCCTAACACACCGGATCCGGTCTTGGTCTCCTGCATGATCGTTTCCGGCAATTGGCTTCCTGGTCCAGTGGTCGATACGGTCGCGTCTACCTGCGCCCGTCCACGCGAGCGGCGAGCGCTGCTGACTCTGCGCGGTTGTTCGTCCAAACCGAGTATGTCCTTCAGAAGCTCTTCCACTTCGGCCGCATTGAGCTTTTCCAGGTGGAAGATGCGCATCTCGCTGTCGATGGGCTTGGGTTGGTCAATCGTAGCGAGCAGTTCCAGCAAGGCCGGGTATTGGCTGGTGTCCGCCCGGAGGATCAGCGTTCGATCACGCTCGTTGGCGTAGACACGGACCGCCGTCTCCGGCAGTTGCGGGGCGTTTGGCACCTGCTGCTGCGGTTGTTGCCCAGGGCGGCGTACCCTGCCCTGCTGGTCGTCCTGTTCATCCTTGTCGCCCTGCTGTCGCAGGGCTCGCTGCTGCTGTAACGCCTGTTGACGTGCCCGTTGCTGAACCAATCGCTGCTGCTGCATCGCCAATTGTCGCTGTTGGCGGGTGGCGTTGTACATCTCGTTGATGATGTCCGCGGCTGTGTTCACGTCGATGTAACGAACACGATAGACACGGATGTCGGGCCTGACCTTCGATGGGTCGATGTCCTCCTCGATATCCTTGATCCAGTCGGGCACATCATCAACGAGACTCGCCTGCCCATTGATGTAAATGACACCCTCTTCGTCGTTGTACTCGATGACGAGCTTCTGCTCTTCGTCCAAAAGCGCAGAGACCGCTTCGTCGAGCAAGTCATCGGTCGGCTCGTCACGCTGCTCAGTCTCGTTCTGCCCGGAAACTGCGGCTACCAGGGTATCTGCCATATAAGCGAAACCTGTCGGAAGCACACAGGGGTTCGCGTTCGTTGGGGTCGCTCCGACACGTTCCAGGCCATAGTCCTCCGAAGGCCCGGAGGAGGCGTCTTTGAGCTCGATTTCCACCTCAGGATGCGTCGCCTTCAAAAGAAGTGCAACGTCCTTCGCAGTAAGCCCCTGGGGAACCTTGATGGTCTTGCGCGCCATCCTGGTCTTTTCCGGGTCGCGCACGTCGACGTACTCGCGAATGAGATCCCGAATCTCGTCGAAGCGCTCTTCGTAGGGGTATTTGACGATCAGGTAGTTGCCCCAAAATGCCTCTTCGACCTTGGGAAGTTCGCCCGGGTGCGTCCAGAGCTGCTCGATGACCATTTCCGCGTTGAAGGCCGCGTCAAAGGCGTCCGCGTACTTGAGTTCGTAGGTAAAGCTGGGCATCGGCGGAGCAGGCATGATCTGCGAGTCTTCGCGGTCGAACTCGGCGATGAAACCGTCGATCTGAGCGACCTTGGAGGGACTCGCGGACACGACCAACGTCCTGGCGATCAGATCAGCCTGGATGTAGACCTCCACCCCGTCCCAGGTCTTCGTGGAGCTGAACTCCTCTTCTTCTTCGGGTTCCACTTTTCTGCGAGGGCGCTGTGCCTTCGTACCGGGCCGCGCTGGTGGTGTGTCCACCGTGTTGATGATGAATTCGCCAAGCTTCACGATGTCGGCATGGGCGATTTCGTAGACCTTGATGATCTTCCCGCTCGATGCCCTGGCGTCGAGACGCTTGATCCAGTCGACAACTTCCTCTACCTCGACTCGTTCGCCGCGGAGGACAACAGCCTGTCCACCAGGTGCTTCGGTGATCGTCAAGTCCGGCACCTCTTCCGGGGCAGCCGTCGAGGTCTTACCGCTATGTCTCCTTGATGGCGGACGCGAGGGCGCCCCCCGCATCTCCTTGATGGCTTTGACGACGTCGGCAGCAGCAGCGTGTTCCAGCTCGACAAGGTGAACGACGACCTCCTCATCCTCGCTCGGCTGATCGAACTCCTGGATGAGTTTCTCCGCCTCGTCGATGATCCGCTGCTCCGCGGCGATGACGACGCGACTGTTGCGGAGATCCCCGAGCATATGATAGCGCTCCGAGGTGCCACGGGATGCCCCTCGCCTTTTCTTCGATGGAGCCCCGGGCGTACCCTCGTCTTCCAGCGTCAAGTCCAGCTCTCCGCCTATCTTCAGTTCGCGCACCTTTAGGTTTAGCAGCGGTGTGATCTGCTCGACCAACTCCTCCGGGTCGGCGTATTTGACATTGACATATGCGACCACAATAGGCTCGACGCCCGGGTCCGTGCGGAGCACATCGAGGAGCTTCTCGATTTCCACAAAGTCGTCTGGCTGAGCCATCACGATCAACCTGCCGACGTTGGGCTGGGGGATGAAACGCGGCCCCTCCGTTGCGAGGCTTCGTCCGGCAGCACGCTTCTGTGGTCGCGGAGTCGGCTTCACACCGGCGAGCAGCGACTTGAGTGTTTCGGCAATTCCCTCGATGTCGGCACCCGCCGGGAAGTCGTCGTAGACCTTCAACTCGGTCGCATACTCTTCGACATCGAACTCCGCAATCAGGGCCTCGACCTCTTTCATCTTCTCGGGTGTCGTCCGGATAATGAGGCGGTCGCCCATTTCGACAATCGTCAGGTCCTCCGAGACGATCGGGGTAGAAGGTGCCCCGGCCTTGGCACCCGGCCTGGCTGCTCCTCTACGGCTTGGCCGAGCGCCCCCACCTTCACCGACCAACGCTTCGATGGCGGTCTTGATCTCCGTGGGATCGGCGAAGCGAATCTCAAAGGTTCGCTGCTCGATCTTGAAAGGCTTATCAAGCTCTGCAATAACCGTTTTGATCTCCTCAAGCTGAGCGGAAGTCGCACCGATTACCAGCAGGCTGTCTTCTGCCGGGAAGTACCCGATGGACCACTCCTGTCCACTCATTGCAGAAAACGCGCCCAACAGCTCGATGGCGTCCTCGGCGGTGATGTGCGTCAGCGGGATGCGAACGAAGGGACCCTCAGTGGTCCCAGCTTGCTCCACCGCGTCGATGAAAGGCTTGTACTCAGACCATTCTTCGTCCGTGCACAAGACGTACAGGCGACCCGCGTTGTCATCTGCGGTGAACCTCGACGCGGTGGTAGGCGCGCTTCGTCGCCTGGAGCCGGGCCGCTTGCCCGGACTTGGTGCCGGAGTTTGCGGCGCGGGCGCGGACTCCTGCACATACTCGTGCAGCATACCAACCACAAAGGATGGAAGCTGGTGGGTCAACTCGACCACGTGCAGCTTGACCTCCGGAGCAGGAACGTCGAGACTCGCAATCTGCTCACGGACCCGCTCTAGGTCTCCGCTGCTCCCGGTAAACCAGACCGCGTCGTTACGGACCGGGTCGGGAACGAGCTTGAACCGGCCGGGTGTTCCTTTGCGCTCGCCTCCCGCACTCAACATCGCCAGAACCGTGTTGGCCAGCTCGGTGGGGTCGGCGTGCTCGACGGGGATGCGCACCGGTCCCGATGCCGGCGTGTCGAACTGCTCGATGTAGTTGCGGACGACCGGTACGTCTTCCTCGTCCGCAATCAAGATGATCGCACTTTCGGACGGGTGCGCGAGCATGGTTACGCTATCCGTAGTGGCGGATGTCGTCGCCGCGGCGGCCGGTCCGGCGCCCCTCTTTGGTCTTCGCCGTCGTGACTTTGGCGGGGCACTTTCCTCAGTCGATCCCGACACGGCTCTCAGGACCTGTTGCACCGTTTCCAGCACTTGGGCAGGATCGGCATGCTCGACCGGCACCACAACGGGCACGGGTGAGTGCAGCTTCGGGTCTACGTCGATGAAACGCAGAAGCATCTTGATCTCCTCGATCTTGTCCTGCATGGCCCGAACGATAAGCACCCCCTGGGTATCGTCCGGCAGAATGGTGACGTCCGGCTCCAGCATCGTTTCCAGCCGGCTGCCCTCCTTGCCTGCCGTTCGTCGCGGTGCGCTGGCTCGGGGTCGACCACCGCCGTCAAAATCCATCAGCTCCTGCAGTCTGATCAAGGCGTCGCTGGGGAGGATGTGCTGAACCTCGATGGTGGTGAGCGTCCGTGGATCGTTGCCACCGCGCGGGACAATGATATCCGCGATCTCGAAGTATTTTTCGATGTCGTCGACAAACGCGTAGATAGTGACGGCGTTCTTGTCCTCGATCGGGGCCACCCGCACATAATCAGGCATGAAGTCACGGACGATCCGCAGATCAGCAACGGAGCCCGACTTCGGCGTGTAGATCACTAAGACGAGCTCGTCGTCGGGGAGGTCGGCCAGACGAAAATCATCCAGCGTTCGATACATGTGATCCGGCGGCAACTTCCGCAGATAATCATTCACTCGAACAACCTCGAGGTGTCTCTCATGACGGATGAGGTAGTACGGGTCGTGCGGCTTGTAGTTGCGGAGCAACATCCGCACCCGGCTGAACGCGTCGTTGTACGAGAGCTCCTCCGTGGTGACAAACGTCACCTTGCTGTCTTTCGGTGCCTCACCAATGACACCCAGGCCGGTCTGCCGGGCAAACGCCTTGACGAGCTGTTCGTACGTGCCGTCAGCGATGCTGAAGGCATAGATTTTCTCCTCCGGTGGCACATCGCTAAGCGTGGGTTCCACGTCCAGGGTTGCCGTCTCCCCGGATGGCTGCTCTTCCTCGCGTTCCGGTTGCTCTCCCGGTCTTGCCCCCTCTGGACCAACCGGACGTCGGATTGGGGTCCGACGGGGAATAGCCTGTGGTGTCCTCCCAGTAGGCGGCTCGACCTGTTCGGTTGGCCGTGTGCGATCCGGTCGAGTTCCTGGCGGCTGGGTACGGCGATTGCCAGCCCTCTGCAGAAGCTTGCTCAAGTTCTTCTGCGTCTCGGGATCGAGCTCCGGTCTTCGGGGTTGTCGCTCCGTCGTGGCCGGCGTGTCCGGTTCGTCCTTCTCCTCTTCGGCAGCAGCCTCGTCGGACTCATCTTCGGATTCCTCGTCCGGTTTCGCATCGTCTTCGGGTGGTGGGTCTTGCTGGTTGTCGTCTTCTGGATCAGCTACCAAGATCGGGCTCACCAGCTCGCTGGCCCGGCTGGCTGCAACTGACTCGTCCAGGCTAAGCACCGTCACCATCGCCAACATGATGCCTGGCAGGAGGATATACTTGACCATCGTTTCCCGGTTCATCTCTACGTCTCCGTCCTCATGCGGTTCACGCATGGCGGTCAGATTGCACTCGGTTGCGGGTGGTAAAAGACCGCTGTCACGGTCTCGTGCCCCATCGGGGCACGTCATTCGTCTTCAGCGTCTTTTCCCTTGTTCTCTTGTTCGTCCTTTCCCTGGTCCTGGTCCTTGTCCTTATTCTTGTCTTTGTCCTCGTCCTTCTTCTTCGCTTTTTCGTCTTCTTCTTTCCCGGTTTTGGATCCCCCTTGCTGGTCACCTGCAGGTTTGGATTCTTGGCCAGCTTTGGAATCCATGACTCTCGGTTTGAATGTCCGCCTCTTTCCCGGCTGTCGCCCTTTGTTCTGTGTGGGTTGCCCGGGTTTCTCTTCGGTCGTGTCAGCCGGTTTCGCCTGACCCGTGCGCGGCACTTGCGTTCGACCGGGTCGACGCACGCCAGGTCGGTGAGTGCCGGATTGCTTTGTGCCTGATCGTGTCGTCTTTCTGACCGCAGGTCTGTTCGACTTCGATTCCGGTTCCTCTGCTGAGGTCACCGGCTTGCCCGTTTCGGGCACGGTCTTGTCACCAATGGTCGGGCCTTCCTGGTTTCCGGCAGCGGGCATCGGTGTTGCATCCGGCTTGGGTGGCGCATCCTTCTGGTCTGCCTCACCGGTCTTTGTTGGCGTCGTCTCAGTCGCGGTCTTGTGCTTGGCCGCCTCGGCGGCGGCCTTTTGGGCTGCCTCCGCCGCCGCTTTCTGCTCCACTTCCTGAATTCGCTGGGCCGCGGCTTTTAGACTCGGGAAGTCATCAGCAACCGAATCCTCAACGTTGATGTCCTCGACGAGATAACCTCCAATCGGGTAGATGAAGTAGCCATCCTTTCTACGCACAAGGGCCCCGGTTGGACGCAGCTCGACCAACTCCCCTCCGTCAAACTCCGCCCCTGGACTGTAGTACTCGGTCTGGCGCGACTTGTTGTTCTCGATCATGACTTCGCTGACATGGTCCGCACCACCACGCGTCTCCAACACCATAACAAGCTGCTTGTACCTGCCGTCCTTGTCACGTCTGACGGGAGGCGCTACCTCCTTAAAGTCGTCCACAATAACAGGGACTGTTGGCTTCCTCTCCTCCTTCACCACGACACGAAGCGTATCCGTGGCTGTGATCCCTCGCCCATCGGTCACGGTCACTACATAGGTCCGGTCACAAGGCTCGGACACATCCAAATTCGTCTTGCAGTCGCTTGGATCCTCCAAACCGTCTGAAGGTTCCCATTTGCAGGTGTACTGCCCGTCCCCACCTGTCACCCGAGCATTAAGAGAGGTCTTTCTGCTCTGCGGTCGCCGAAGGTTCACATCCTTGCCAGCGTCCGCCTTGAGCGGTTTATAGTCAGGCTCAGGTGTGAAGGGGGCCCCAGTCCAAAGCGGCGAGTAGTCACGCTCTCGATGACGGACGAAGGACTCCGGTTGAACGACCTCCTCCTTCTTGATCTTCACTTTCTTGTGCGCCGGTGGGATCAGGATCTCAATGGGAACGCGGATATTCATCTGCGTCGGCCCCCGATCCTTTCGTGACTGGCTCGCCGGATAGATGGCGGGGTTGGTCACACGAGCGAGCTGCGGCAGCTCCGTCACATCACGCAAGAACTCGACTGCCGCCTGAAGCGTCCCCTGCCCTTTGACGGTGATGGTGAGGTAGGTCAGATCGGTTTTCGCGTCGCGTTTGGGTCGGCTCGGTGTCGTGCTCGCGTCCTGAAGCCCGTGCTTCTCGATGAGCCGATTGAGCCGCTCGCGCAGATCCGTCTCCACCTCTCCGATACTCAGAGACCCAACCCGCGAGACAAGCTGCTTGTACTGCTTCACCGCTCGCTGGACCTGGTCCTCGACGGCTTTGAGCTCGTCATACTGCACGCTTTTCTCTGCAATCCGGTCGTCGATCTTAATCAACGGCTCGATCCATTGCGGATAGACGACCGAGTCCACCACAAGAAGAACAAGCAGGGTGCCAAATGCAACCAGCAGGATTGTCTTGAGTCGATGCATCAGTTAACTCAGCTCAGTCATCGGTGTCACCCTTCGTCATCCACCCGAGGGCCGCTTGGGCTTCCCCTTCTGCCGCGGCTCGTCGTCGAGAACGGTGATCCGAAAATCTTGACTGAATGGATACTTCTCGTTTTCCTTCTCTGTCTGTGAGCCGACCCACACCTGGAATCGCGGCTTATCCCGCCCTTCTTGACGGAACTCCATCAGCTTTCGGCGGACCTCCATGGCTGTGGTGCGGTCCTTCGCCTGCGTCTTGAGGGTGACCCGCCCGTCTTTTTGGTTCATCTCCAGGTGGTTGACGACCATCTCCTTGTTGGATGGTAATTGTGCGAAGATGTCGTACAGCACATCCACCCAGACAACCTGTTTTGCGTCGAACTCCTGGATCTGCTCGACCAGGCCCAGGAACTTCTTATTATCCTTCCGTTCCCGCTCCATGTCCGCAATACGCTGCTCCAGCGCCGCAAGTGCGTCGCGATCGCTCTTTGTGTAGCTCGCGAGGGCAACCGCACCAATGGACACGAACGCGATCACAATACCCGCCGCCACCGGCGCTTTCACGAGCCTCTGCTTCGTGACCGACTCTCTCTTCTTGGGGTGGAGGAAGTCAAAGTGCAGCGCGGCCTCATCCGCATGGCCAAGCACCAGACCAAGCGAAGCGGCAAAGGCCGATGCCCCGGCCCCTTCATCCGGCTCCCATCCGAACGTTGAAGCGGGGTTATAAAGTTCGGTGGTGATGTTGAGCCGCTCTTGAATCGCTTCCGCCAACGCGTCCTCTACACCGACGTCCCCACCGACTACAACGTGGTCAATCTGGGCACCGGGATCTCCCGCCCGATAGGCTTCGATCGACCGGGTCACCTCCAGCATCAGCGAGCGAATGACACCCTCGAGGTCACGATTCTCATCTGCCGCCAAAACGGCACCAAGTCGCTGCTCAGTCTCTGTTGATGAGTCATCCACTTTGATCGAACGGGTAGGCGCTCCCGCACTGATACCCTTCGGAATCATCACCGACGCAGATCGGGAAAACGTCAGCGCCGAGTGTCGCAGCACGTCGATCTCCATGAACGAAGGCCTGACATCGATAAACAACACCCGCTCCGGCACCGCGTGCCTTAGCACTTCGCATACCGCCGCCCGGCTGGCATAAGGACGCAAGCCGACACGATCGAGTCGCAGACCAGCGGCGCGGAAGGTGGCCTCGTATTGCTCGAGCAATTCCCGCCGAATGGCCCCTACCAGCACGTCGCAACTCGCACTATCCTCCAGGTTCGGTGAAGCGGCGAAATCGATGACCGCCTCCATCGCCGGGAACGGAAGCTCCTTGGCGATTTGGATCTCCACCATCCCCGCCAAAGCCTCCGGCGGCGCTGCCGGCAACGATAAGGTCTTCAAAATCGCCTGGTCGCGTGGCACATCCACAATGGCATGTTTCGTGGCGATCCCTTCTTGACGAAGCGTTCGCTGGATGTGGAAGCCGATCTGCTGCGGGTCATTCGGATCCAGACCCGACGGCAACGCCACCGAGAGCAACCGGTCGATCTTGACACCCTTCTTCCCTAGAAAGGCGTGCACCACGCGCAGGGTGTGCGCGTCCCAATCGATGGCTACGATCTTCTTTTGTCGAGTTCTAGTGGACACGGATTCTCTCTAGGTCTTCCTCGCGGATCGGGAAACGACCACCAAGATACGTCAGATCCCTATAGTAAACCGTTTGCACGATCGGACCTACGGCGTCGACAACTGCTTGCAGCCGCGTCACCATCCCGATGTGGTCGGCGTATCCCAATGCCTCGATCGTAAACTGCTGCCCGCGAGCGGTAATCCGCGGAGCGATCCTCTCAAACGTATCCAGATCGATCACCTCTTCCAACAACAGCCAGGCAATCGTCGCTTTCTCTTCGGGCCCCACCCGCTCTCGCGCTTCCAGAATCGCCCCAATCTGGTCAGGCGATAGACCGTCGATGCAGCGAAGAACCAGCGGAGGGGCTGTATTAATATTGATAAGGCCGGGTATCGTCTTTTGATCCGGGGGCAAGGGGGTCGTCCGATCCAACAGCGTGGGAAGGTGCTCCAAGGTCACCGGACTCCTCTGCGTATCCTCACCGACAATCTGGTCGCGCAGCAGCGACGCCACAGTGGGCATCGGCGCAGATGTGCTTCCCCCATTATCCGTTTCCGACCCACCCGGCGGACCAGTCTCCGGCGGACCAGTCTCCGGCGTTTCATTGCCTTCATTGGCCTCATCCAGACCGTCGTTCGGATCGGGATTGCCTCCTTCGCTCTCGTCACCGGGCGTATCAGTATTGCCACCCGGGGGACCATCCTTCTCACCCGCCGTCCCAGGACTGTCAGGCCCGGCAGCAGCTTTGCCCTTTTTCCGGGTGGCCGAGACCACGAAATCAACGACCTCGGGATCGTCCGGAAAGGCAAGCGTCAGCTCGGTTCGTAACGTCTCCTCGTCGCCGTACAAGTAGACTCGCTGACGGTTGTCGTTGCTGACGTTGTTTTCCTTGGACAGGACCGTCAGATATGGATAAAGCCCGCGGTTGAGGACACCATCCTGGTTGTCCGGCGGGAAAGTGTCGTCACCGTCGTCCTCGTTAGGCGTCAACAGTCCGTTGCGGTCGAAATCCTCGCCGTAGAGAATCTGTCCGGTCACACCCTTGACCAGCAGCAGTTCCTCCACCGTGTCAAAGGGTCCGTTCTTGACTCGATAGGGTTGGGGCAACCGGCGGTAGTACTCACCCTCCGTGTCCCCCTGCTTACCGCGCGCGTTGCGGTCCGCATCGCGCCAGTCGAGAATTGCGTCAACGATCTCTTGTGGATCGATCTCTTCGTTTTCCTCTCCGATGGCTGCACGTACCAGGATGCCCAGTTGCTCTTGCGTGGCCGTGTTGAGGTTCAGCTTGGACGCCTCGTCGGTGATTCCGATGCGGATGCGTTCCTCGTCGTCGGTGGGATCGTCAGCCACGATGCTAAACCGATAGGCCATCACGCCTGAGTCGTACTCTTCGTTGGTCCCCAACTCGGTGTTGTCGAACTCTTCGACCCAGACAACGATGCGGTGCAACTCCTCCGGGTTATGATACCACCGATCGACGTCGAACTTCGACTCCCGAAGAAGGAGCTTGACTCTCTCGATTCCCGCTTCCGCCGCCAACCGAGTCTGCAATCGAAACGAGATAGCCTGGGTCGAGCACAGGTCGGCGTTCACGCGAAAGGCGAACATCGCGCACAAAAGCCCCAGGAGCATGAGCACCATCAAAACGACCGGCAAGATGACTCCGCGGCGCGTGGACCTCATTCTTCGGGCTCCTCCTGGGCCATCTCTTCGACGAAGTTCTGTGCCTCGCGGCTGACACGCGATCGGAACAGTGGATCCGCATGGGCGGTGCGAACGGTAATCGAGTATTGATCTTCAGGAAGAGGCTCGCAATCCACGGGATCTTCATTAAGACACTCACAGAATCTCTCATTCGGTTCGTCGGGCCCGACAAAACCCTCCCCAAAGGGCGGCATGGGCTCAAACCCGATCGTCACCCGCACAAGCTGGGGCAGCGGGTTTTCGCCGGTGATGTCCCAAGTGTCCCACCAACGGTTCCCGTCGTAATAGCAGAACCTCAGGTAGCGTATCTCCGGGGAGTAGAGCTCATCCCACCGGATATCCGATCCCAGGTTTGGGTCACCGGCTTGTCCCTGCCCGTCCGCTTCTTCGCCGGAGAGCGCCCCCTCGAGACCGGCGAACTGTTCGTCGCCTGGCGACGCCGCGCCTCCGTCCAACGCTTCCTCCGCACCTGCCTCCTGGGCGTCGGGCAAATCCTCTCCCGCAGCCTCATCCGGGTTTTCGAGCCGGGGCAGCGGTCGCGGAACCAGATGTTCGATCCGGGCAAGACCCAGGGGCAGCTCGTAATTGTCCTCATGCAGGATTTCTGGATGGCGGACGATTTTGTATTCCACCTGGACCAAGTCATATTCCGGCGGGGCTGGGTCGTCTCGCGTCCTGCGCTTCCGGCTCTGCTCGCGTGTAGGCACTCGGTAGGTGGAGATCCAAATTCGCTCCGCCTCGCCGCGCAGGCCGACGTTATCGTCAACGGTGATGACCGCCGCCTGACGAATCTCCCTGGCGATTCGGTCGAGAATGACCCGAACCAACCGCAGGCGCTGAGCCGCCGCCGTCCCGTGTCGGCTCGACTCCAGCGACGATGCATAAAACCAATACGTCATCGAGGAGAGAAAAACGAGGATGCCCATCGAGAGCACCACCTCTAGCAAGGTGACACCACGACGTGCATGCTTGGCATGGCGCGGTTGCATCAGCTTCCCCCCTCCTCCCCAGGTTCATTGGCGTCTTCAGGCTGAGACTCATCCCCGAGTATGCCGCTTTCTTTAAGTTGGTTAAGTAAATTCGGCGGGAGGCGGGACGTGAACTCGGTCAGATCCATCCCCAGGGCATCCATAATCAATGGGAGGGACTCGATCAGCTCCTCAAAGTCCACCCCTTGGAAAAAGCGAAGGTCGAACGCCTCCGGATCAAGCCCCTCGATCCCGATTTCGCTGAACTTCTCGCTCAGATCGAGAAGCTCATCGTCCGTCATCCCGAAATCCTCGGCGAAGTTGACCGGTGCCGGCGCCGCCCGCATGACATAGACGGTATAGAGCGTCTCTGCGTTGTCAAAATCGAAGTCGTCTTCACGGTACTCGTCCTCACGGAGCTTGAACAGTATGTCCAGCCTCTGTAAGAACATCTGCTCCAAGGCTGTCTCTTCAATCGTCAGCCGCCAGGCCCAGTCGGGATACCGAGGTCCGAAATCCTTCTCCTCGATCTCGTCAACCGTATCCAGCTCGATCAGCCCCATCTCCAGCTCATTGAGCTGCTGCTCTGCCAGCATCATGGCTCTTAGTTGCCGCTCCATCTTGCGGACCGTTTTCTGCGAGTCCTGCACCTGAGCACCGATGACCGCGAGACCCACAACCAACAGCCCCGTCGCGATCACCGTCTCCAGCAACACATAACCACGGCGGGCGGCGCGGACTCCTAACGTACACCCAGGCTCCGTGCATTCGGGTCCCACGTGGCGGACCCGCGTCGCACCCCTGGCTTTGGGTTTTCGAGTCCGCAAGGCAAACGATGTAATATCACCCATGATGCTCATGGCTGATCACCCACGTCTGACGTTTCTTCCGTCTCCAGCTCCCGCCCCTTCAGCTCGACACGACGCCCCCGAAGCTCTGTCTCCCGGATCTCCAGGACATCGTCTTCGGTCAGCACCTTCGAATCGAGAAAATCCTGTCGCAAGACAGCGGGCCAATTCTTCTCCTCAAAAAGGTCGAGCTCTTCGTCATAAAAGGGCCGTTGCAGCCAGGCGAGCCCCGTGGGGCCGTCGACGATCAGCTCGACCCTCTCGTAGTCTTCCAAAGCATCGATCTCGACGTCCGGCGGTGCCGTTGTCAGCACGAACGTCGCCCACTCACTTGTACCGTCAGGTTCGATCAAAAGCGGCGGGCGCTCTGGATCCAGGTCTTCCTCCCCGAACGCCTCTTCCAGCTTCTTTTCGATATCGTCAGCCGCTCGCTTGCGCAGCTCCTGAAGCAGTTCGATGGTGGGTCGCCCCAACCGAACCTCGGCGCAGCGGACGTCTTGCAGCAGGATCTTCCCAAGCAGCCATGAATCCTCAACGAGGGTGAAGACCTCCGGATCGTCGATCGGCTCGTCCTCCCGTTCGATGAGAGGCTGCTGCCTGCCGCCGAAGAGGTCCTCCTCGTCCTCGTTGGGGAAGCGTATTCGATAGCGCTTACCGTCAAATGCGGCGTTGGCCCGAGTCAGTGCAATCAGCGAGCGGAATTGCTCGGCGGAGCGGGCGAGTGCTTCCCCTTTGATCTCCTCCATGAAAGTCGGCACTACCATCGCAGCGAGCAGCGCCAACATGCCGACCACGAGCACTACTTCCAGCAGCGTGAACGCGCGACGTGGTTGGATTTCTCTTCTCTTCACAGATCACCACCGGTGCCGACACCTATTACCTCTACCCCGTCGGACCCCAGCACGGCTGCGGTGAAGCGGTGCTCCGGCCACACCGGGATACCCGGAAACCATGAAGACAGCCCCACTTCCCCACGAGTCGCGGTACCGATTCCCCCCTTTGTCGCTTCGTCGCTCTCTCCGGCCTCAACCGTATCCTCGCCACGAAAACGCGATGGCGGTAACATTACTTCACTTTTCGATCCAGTTCTTGATATCGTCGCTGCCTTCCTTGCCCCCGTCGTCCACGCGGTCCGGTCCGCGGCTCCACAGATCGTACATCTCCTCGCCATGCACCTCTCCGGGATACCGATACTCGTAGGTGTTCTCCCAGGGATCCTTCAGCTCCTCGAACGCCCCTTCGAGGTAAGGGCCTTTGTAGCTCTCGTCGTCCACCTCCTGCTTGCGTTGGAACAGCGCTTCGAGCCCTTCATCCGTGTCGGGGAACCGCCCCATGTCCCACTTGTAACTGTTTAGGGCCTTGGCGATCGGACCGTTTTGACCAATGGCCGCTTCGCAGAGTTTCATCTTCGCCTGTTGGGCCTGTTGAAACAGCCTGGGAATCGCAAAGGCTGCAAGCAGGGCCAATATGCCAGCCACCAGCAACAGCTCCATCAGTGTGAACCCTGATCTTCTACTGTGTTTGTTCCGCCGCATCGTACGTCTCCGTTTGATAAGGAGGTCCAACCTCGTCACCGTCACAACAGGCGTAAATCCGCTGGACGCCGTCTGCGCCAACGCTATGTCGACACGAGGTCTCTGCCAAAGCCGCAATCAATGCAGACCCACACCCATGGTCAGAATCGGTAGCAGCAGGGCGACCATGATGCAGAAGACGACGGACGCCATGATCACCAGCAGGATCGGCTCGAACACGCGAACACCCAGATCGATGGCCCGGGCCGTTCGAGCCTCGTTCGTGTCTGCAATCTGAACCAGAACCGTCTCCAGGTTATTGCTCTCCTCCGCCACCGCGATCATGTCGACCACCGCCTGGGGAAAGAGCCCCGACGAACCGAGCGGATTGGACAGGGCCGCCCCCTTCTTGACGCTGTCGGCCGCCTCCGAGATCACGTCCGCAAGGATGTCGTTCCCGGCTGAGTCCTTCGAGATCTTCAGGGCCTGCAGAATCGGAACACCATTGTGAAGCATGGTGCCAAGGATTCGGCAGAACCGGCAAATCGCCACCATCGTCATGATACCCCCGAGCACGGGGGCCCGCAGCTTGAAACGCTCAAACATGCGACGGCCCTGCTTGGTCCGAATGAGCCACGATATCGTCAGCACGATGGCCACAACACCGAGAATCAACGCCACGTAATGATCCCGAAGTACATCACAAACCTTGAACACGATCACCGTCATGAAGTTGAAGGTCTCGGGTCTCAAGTAAGGCCGGAGCTTGGGAACAACCAACGTCATCAGGAGGATGACGACCGCGCTCCCGACAAAAACGAGAATGCTCGGGTAGATCATCGCCCCGATCACCTTGTTGCGCAGCTCGTCCTGCTTCTCCGAGAAGATCGCGATCCGTTGAAGCACGTCCTCGAGAAAACCACCCTGCTCACCGGCCCGGACCATCGATGCGTGCAAGGGTGAGAACACCCGGGGGTGCTTTCCCATTGCATCCCCTAGTGACATCCCACCGGCAACGTCCTCCCGAAGCTCTCTGACGATGTGGACTAGTGAACCGTGCGAGCCCTTACCCGACAAAACGTCCAGGGCCCTGAGCATCGGAACACCGGCCTGCAGCAGATCAGCCAACTGACTGTAGAAGGTCGTGAGGTGCCGCGTCTTGACCCGCCGTCGAGCGGCAAACGGAATCTTGCTATCCTCGATCCCTTCGGTCACGCTGACGGGGAACAGCGCCTTCTCATCAAGCTGTCGCAAGGCTACTTGATAGTTCTCCGCCGTCAGCACACCGCTAACGGGTTTGCCTGCGTCGCTAACCGCCTTGTACGTGAAACTCGGCACTCAACGTTCCTTCATCGCGCGCGCTGCGGACGCCCAAGACACACCACCCCGTCCCACGCGCGGACACACTACCGATTCGTCTGCAGGACTGCGAGCTGCGCGTGAAAGGAAGCGGCACGATCAGACCCTCCGTGGTCCAAGCCAAGTCTACGACGGCCGACCGTGTCCCGTGGCCGTCTCGCGCAACCTAGCCCGTTTCCGCTTCGCCGTCAATTATCCGCTCCCACCGTACGGACTCGTACACCGTTGACCCTCATGCGCACGCTGCTTCCCGGTGACGTCTCGCAACCTTGTACACGCCCCTGACGCCCCTGATTGCATCGCCTATAGGCCGATAGTACCCGAGTTCGATGTCCGCGTTCTCAACACCAAAAGCTTCGATCTGGGGACGGGACTGCTTTCTGGAACGCCACAACCTGGGGGGGTGCCGTACGCCCGGACGGTTCGCGGTCCGCACAGGCCCGCCGCTCTCGGGCATCACCCGGCGGTACGACGTCTACCCGCCGCAGTCTTCTTCCCCTCCGTCCGCCGCAGAGGTTCCACGATCGCAGCCATCCGATCCACCACCTCCTCGACGGTCACTTCGGTCGTGTCGATGACAACAGCCGCGCCGGCAGAAACAAGCGCCGCCCACTGGACCGCGTCGACTCGGTCGCGCTCTTGTAAATCCCTTTCGACATCGGCCAAGTCGACCTCCGCACCACCGGCCAGCAGCTCTCGATAACGACGCTGTGCCCGCTCTTCCAATGTGGCTTGGAGGATGAACTTGGCATCGGCGTCCGGAAACACCACGCTGCCC
>CAYOQG010000088.1:0-9832 GCA_964405925.1 uncultured Phycisphaeraceae bacterium
CTACCGTCTTCGGTTTACGTACTCGTTGTGGAAGGCGATCCAGCGTGGGAGGACGTCCTCCAGGAGCTTTTTGGAAGGTAGAAAGGCGATTCGCAGGTGGTGGGTTCCCTCTCTTTGGCCGAAGCCGGAGCCGTTGACAGTGCACAGGCCGGTCGATTCCAGGAGACTCATACAGTAGTCGAAGTCGTCGGTTCCGGGCGGCAGCTTGTCGAGCCTCGGGAACAAGTACATTGCCCCCGTTCTCCCGAAACACTGCACACCGTCCATTTGCTTGAAGGCTTCCCGGATCATGGTGGCTTTGGCGTACAGACCACTCAGTACAGCATCTCTCTCCCGGACGAACTGGTCGTAGGGTTCGCTTCCCTCTTTGGGTGGGCTTACCATAAGGAACGTCAAAACCTGCCCGGCTGTGTTCGAGCAGAGGCTCACCGACGCCTGCTTGAGCAGCACATCCGTGAAGCTCAAATCAGTTCCCCTGATCCGGGGGACATTGCGCACCTCGAGGTAGCCGCCTCTCTGGCCACATTCGCCATAGAAACCCTTGGAGGTGCTATGCAGACTGAATAAGGGGACCTCTCGCCCGCCGACGGCGCTGGCGAACGACACGAACGTGGCACCGTAGAGATTATGCTGATACACCTCGTCGGCGATGATGGCTAAACCATGCTCTTCGGCGAAGTCGACGACGTCCATCACACTCTGCTCGGGCAGGACAGCCCCGGTTGGATTGCAGGGGTTGATGACGACCATGGCTTTGACGTTGACGCCCTGGCGTGTCGCCTCTTGAAAAGACGCTTCGAGCATCGACTTCTCGAGCGTCCAGCCGGCTTCCTCTTCGGGATAGTAGTTGACCTGAACGCCGCCGGCTTTCTTGATCGTAGCGGAATAAAGCGGGTACTGCGGAATGGGGATCATGATGCCGTCATGGCGGTCAGCCAGCAGCATCTCGATGACGTGCCTCGCCCCCTCGCTGGCACCGTTGGTCAGGAAGACGGTCTCCGGGTCGGACCTCACGCCGCCCGTGGTCGCCACACGATCACGCTGATCGATGTACCTGGCGATCGCCTCCCGTATGAACAAGGGTCCCTTGCTTTCGGTGTAGGCGCCCATACCGGTGCCAAGCCTGGACAGCGTGTCTTCACAGAGGTTAAGGACGTAATCTGATATGAAGTCATCGTCCGCGATACCTTCGAAGCCCGCTGGATTGCGATGAAGCAAGGCCTTGAGCTTCCGCTCACGCTGGATTCGGGCGGGTGACTCGAGCAGGCTGAGAACCTCCCGGTAGAGGGTGATCGGTCGTTGTCCCAGTGCTTGAGGGTTACCGATGTTGCAGGGGATGATGGTCATACCCTCTCGCCTAAGCTGGGCAGCCCGCTGGGGAATGGGGCCGCGCACCGCATACTCCATCTCGACGATGTTTGGATTGACAGTGACAGATAGAGACATTGATGAACACTCCATCGGATTAGAGTCTGTTGTGACGCTCCGTCGCGCCCGCGGGTCGCGGTCGCGCTGCATCGACCTCCCATCGGCGGGCTCGCTTGGATAGTCATCCTAACCAATCGGCGTGGTTTCCCGCAAGGCGCAGATCCTTGGGCCGGTATGATGAGCGTCCGGTCGCAGGTGGGGGAAAGATGGCTCTCAGGCAGCGTCTGCCGAGACGGCTGCCTGGCGAGATCCACAACTTCATACAGCCCCTTGATGCCTTTCGACGGGCGCTTCTGTCGCGTGTGGCCGTTTCTTGGACATTACGTGGTGTGAATTGCGTCGTGCGCAAAGCGGAGGTATAGTCGCAGGCTCGCGTTGACCGTCGCGTTTCTTCCACACCACCCAAGCGGGTTGTGGCAGGCCACCGCTTTAGGACGGAGGCGCAGATATGAAGAATATCATTATTGTGATCCTGGCCCTGATTGCCCTGGTCGCCGGCTACATCGCCGCAACCAGCAAGCTCCGTCTCTCGCTCGAAGGGCTGGAGGGCAAAACGGAGACGCTTCACCGCGGGGATCTGACGTTGCCCATCAACGCCACGGGCGAAATCCTCCCGCTTCGCCGCATCGTCATCAAGTCTGAGGCAAGCGGTGAAGTGATCGAAATCGCCAGGCATCCCGGCGACCTCGTCAAAGCGGGCGACCTGCTCGTCCGCCTGCAGAAGGACGATGAAGAGCGATCCGTCAATCGGGCCCGGCTTGATTCGGAAGTCGCCAAGGCACGATGGGAGGAGGCGAAGCTCGCCCTCGAACAGGCGCAAACGGCGGATATGAACACCGCGCTGACCAACGTGGCTCAGCTGGAAGCGTCGGTCGAGTACGCCAAGTTCCGCAAAGACAAGCTCGAAGGCCTGCCCGAGCACCAACGCAGCGACGAGGAGATGGTGGAACGGGATACAACCTATCGGCGTCAGGTTGCCCAGCTCGAAAGCGCTCGTGCAACGGTCGAAAAAGCCAAGTTGGCTATACCCCGGGCTGAGGAGCTGGTGAAGCAGGCCGCGGCCACTTACGAGTCGACGACGAACTTCCTGCGAGACGCCGAAAAGAGGCTGGCGGAGACCGACATTGTCTCGCCGGTCGACGGCGTCGTAGGCGAGGTGTTTACCCAGATTGGAGAAGTGATTCAGGGAGGAAAGACGACCTTCACCGGCGGAACGCAGTTGGCCATCGTGCTTGACCTTGGTCGTTTGCTGGTGCGGGCGGAAGTGGACGAGGCCGATATCGGGCGGGTGCTCGACATCGCTCCAGCGTGGGCAAAGCCGGGTCATCCTGCCGACGCGCAGATGCCCGAAGATCTGCAGAACGCCGCAGCCTCGATGCAATACCTTCCGGTGATCACCGTCGAATCGTTCCGCGAGGAGGAGTTCAAGGGAATCATCGAGCGGATTTATCCGGAACCGAAGCGAATCAGCGGGGTGGTGACGTACCTTGTTGACGTCGTGATTGTCAGCGAGAATCGCGATCGCCTCCTGCCCGGGATGCGAGCCGATGCCCGGTTCACGTCAGAACACGTCGAGAACGTGGTTCTTTGCCCGAATGATGCGATCCGTGAGGGGCCGACGGGCGAACTGGGCGTGTATGTACCGAAGAAGGTCACGCAAGACGATGAGTGGCCGGCGGAGTTTGTGGCCTGCAAGTTCGGATTGGACAACGGCAACTACTCCGAGGTGCGCGAAAACCTGGAAGAGGGGAACGTGGTCTATACCAAACTCCCGGCCAAGAAGGATCGAGATAAGGATTAGGCGGCGGACTCCGGCACGAGATTCGTCGCTTCTGCTCACACCCAATGATACAAGCGCTCCAACTCCACAAAGAGTACCATATGGGCAACTCGGTCGTGCGTGCGCTCGATGGCGTGGATGTTCAGATCGAAGCGGCTGATTTCCTGAGTATCACGGGTGCGTCCGGAAGCGGCAAGAGCACGCTGATGCATATCCTCGGCTGCCTCGATCGCCCGACGTCCGGCGCCCTCCACTTCCGAGGGGAAGATGTCGCCCGATTCAGCGAGCGACAACTCGCGCGGGTGAGGAACCAGCACGTCGGTTTCGTCTTCCAGACCTTCAACCTGATCAATCGAACGACCGCACTCGAGAATGTATGCGTTCCCCTGATGTACACGCGCCGCGCCTTCTCGCGGAAGACCGCGCTCGCCGCTCTGGAACGAGTGGGCCTTCGTGATCGAGCGAGGCACCGCCCCAGCGAGATGTCCGGTGGAGAGTGCCAGCGGGTCGCCATCGCCCGAGCAATCGTGAACAATCCCGAGCTTGTTCTGGCGGACGAGCCCACCGGCAACCTCGACTCACGCACCGGCGAGCAGATCATGCAAACCTTCCACGAGCTGAACGCTGCCGGCATCACCATCGTGCTGGTCACCCATGAGCTCGACGTGGCGGTGCAGGCCAAGCGGATGATCCACATGAGAGATGGGCGGATTGTGGAAGACGCCATCGTGGACGAGGCCAAGCGAAGCGAGATCCTTGCGTTGACCCGCGACGCCCACACGCGGATGTATGAGGAGAGCCCGGGCGGTGGGCCCCCAGCGGCATCCGCGCCGATCGCTTCCGAGCCAGAGAAGATCTACGGAGGTAGTTGAGGCGGAATCATGTTTCACCTGAGACTGGCATTCACGGCGCTTCGAGGTCTGTACCAGAACCTGCTTCGCTCGCTGCTGGCGACCTTGGGCGTCATCATCGGCGTCGGGGCGGTGGTCGCGGCCGTATCCATTCTTCAAGGGGCCCAGCGCGACATCCTCGACCGGTTCGAAAGCCTCGGGGCCGACCAGGTCATGATTTTCAACGGCAGTGAGAGGAGACAGGGCCGTGTCACTCAGATCCAGTCTCTGGAGCCGGACGACGCCAGACTCATGGAACGAGAGAATCCCGAGTTCATCATCGCGACCGCCCCTCAGAGCCAGGGCGTTGGGCAGATCAAGTATCTTGCCAGCAACACAGTGGGTACGATCCTGGGCACGACCGAATCATACGCAGAGATCAACTCGTACAACGTCGTCGCGGGTCGTTTCATCACCAAGCAGGACGTTGCCGGCAGCACGATGGTTTGCGTGCTCGGTCATCAGGTGGCCGAGGACCTCTTCAGCCCGAGGCCGGCAGTCGGAAGGGTCGTCAAAATCAACGGCAAGAGCCTGGTGGTCGTCGGGGTCATGGAGGAACGCGGCGCCATTGGCTTCGCCGAAGTGGATACCCAGGTCATCATCCCGCTGTCGACGGCCATGGAGCGGATGTTCGGCCAGCGAAACCTCTCGATGCTGGTGGCTCAGTGCGTTGATGCACAGCGGGTACCCGTATGTGTCGAGCGGGTCAAGAAGACGCTGCGCATCGCCCATCGCATCAAGGCCGGTGCCGACGATGACTTCACCGTCTTTACGCAGGAGCAGGTTAAGCAGAACTTCGCCCAGATCACCAAAATCTTTGCCGTGGTTCTGTATGGGATTGCGGGTATTTCCATCGTGGTCGGTGCGATCGGGATCATGAACATCATGTTGGTTTCGGTCACCGAGCGAACGCGGGAGATCGGCGTACGGATCGCGTGCGGTGCGCGCCGTTTCGATATCCTGAAGCAGTTCTTGACCGAGGCGAGCATCATCAGTGCCTTCGGCGGCGGGCTGGGGATTGTTTGCGGATGGGCCATCGCCAACTTCATCAGTGAGTTCACCCAGGTCCTGGAAATCTACACCCCACCGATGATCATCGTGGTCGCGTTGATCATGGCTGCCTTTGTCGGTATCGTCAGCGGTATCTACCCCGCCATCCGCGCTTCCCAGTTAGACCCGGTCGAAGCCCTGCGGTTCGAATAGACCGGGCCGCCTGCTGCACCGGTACCTCGCGTGCTACGAAAGAGCTTTCAGGCGACAACATTCGGACGTCGCTAGACCGCTTCAGCGGTCTTTCCCGCAGGGTTGCTAGCCCCGGCGTTTTGCGCCGGGGACTGCGCCCCACCAACTATCGATCCGAGCCCGTTTCAACGGGCTTATCGCTGTCCGTCGCGTTCCTCCGGTGCGGCAACCTGTTCCAAGCGCTCATGGATTGTCCCGGCTCCGTGGTGTGATTTCTGATTCTGTATATATGAGATTACCCAGGGAAGACCCTTGGTCCCAAAGCTGACGACACCATACCCACTCTGCCACCGAAGGATCTTTCGGTTGCAGATCTCGTGGTTGATATGATGCGCGCTTGCCCCCTTGAGTTCCCCGATCCAATCGCTGATCCCAACAGTCGGAGGGATACTCACTGCGAGGTGCACGTGATCCGGCATGCCGTTGACCGCGTGAACAATGACCCCCGGTGTTTGGAGCGCACGATGTGTCAGATAATGGTGCAGACGGTCCTCGACCCGATCGACAAGCACCGGAGCGTTCCCGTAGGTGTGCCAGGTTATGTGCAAGTTTATCTCGGCGTAGACACTCCGTGGCATTGCGCGGCCCTCCTATTTCTTCTGCGCGCGCCTGTTGCAGAAAGCCCGTTAAAACGGGCTGCATAGTAACAGATCTGGAGAGGGAATTATGCTTTCCCGAAACCCAGCCCTACAAGGGCCAGGCTAATAGCCCGCTACCGCGGGAAAGCCCCTTGAACGGGGCTGCCTAAATCCGTGAGTGCAGCCCTGCAACCCCCATCCGTCTCTGACCAACTCCACACGAAAGCGATTAACGTTTTCGCACACTGAGGTCCAACGTTGCGCCCGATAACGTCTCCAAAGACTCGGCAACCTGCGATCCCGGCCGGTGTGGGAATGTGCTCTGGTCAACCCAGCGGGGGTTTTTGTCGATCTATTCGAGGGAGCCTGTGTCGGCGGGCCCGTTGTGTGAACGGATGGTGGAGAGCACCGACAAGGGGATGTTGCGGCCCCAATTGAAGGGGAACCATTCCAGAAGCAACACCATTCAGACTTCGAGGGGGACAGAAATGGTCAATTCACTGGACTCGACAGCGACGCCCGGGCAACGTCCGCCGAGACCGCCCTTGACGCGTCATCGATTCTTGCTGATGCTCATTGGTGCCATCGGCGGTGCACTCATTGCCCTGATCGGTGCAGTGCTCTTGCAGTCGAGCACTGTTTACGCGGGTGTCGCGCTGTGCGCCGGGGCGATCGGCGTTGGACTTCGCATCCCACCGGTTCCGCCCAGCGAGCCATGACAAACTAAAGGCACAGTTGGTCGGCGTATACCCCTAACCGGATTTGGGGCCAGTCGCGCGGAGCCTCACGGATTGGGCCCTTGAATAGCGCTCTCGAGCGTCCCCATCTGCTCGGGTGTCAAGGCTGGGGCGGTCTTGCGGACCACAGTCACGAAATGGATGATATCGGAAGGTTGCGAGGGGAAGCCGATGTTGCCGTTGGTACCTTTCGAGTCGGCGAGCTTGCTGCCGTTGGGATCGGCGATCACGAAGAATGGCACGCCGGTGTCGGCGTTCCAGCCGAAGGTCTTCGCAAGCTCCTTACCATCAGTCGTGCGTTCGATGTCAACTTTGAGAGGAACATACACGGAGCTTAGAACCTCAGCGGTTTTGCCGGTGTGCAGAAAATCGTCCATGCGTCGGGACCACTCACACCATGGGGCAGTGAAGTAGAGGAAGACGTTCTTGGATTCCGACTTGGCGCGCGAAAGTGCCGTCGACAGAACGGCCTGGGCTGACTGTGGCTCAGCTTGCCATTTCTTCAAGAACGACAGCACCTTGAACGGATTGTGTTGGTCGCCCAGCTCCCACGGCTGAGCCGGTTGCAGAGCCAATTGCTTGCCGTCGGCGTCGAGCACGACCAGCGTCGGCAACCCATACTTGCTCGGTCGGCCGTATCGGGCGTCGACGTCTTCGTTGTGCTTCTTGCCGTCTACTGTATCAACATCGATCAATACCAGGACGTATTCATATAGCAGCTTCTTCGACACCAGCGGATCATTGTCAAACAAGTCATGGAGTCGATGACACCAGATGCACCAGTTGGCCCCAAACTGGAGCAACACCCGCTTGTTGTCGCGCTTGGCGATGGCAAGCGCATCGGCGATCTGCTTATTGCCATCAGCCTTGGCGTCGTAAATCGGCGGCAGCTTGGGTTTGTGTTGGGCCACAGCTGGGTGCCCATACCCAAACGACAGCCAAAGGGCTGTCACAGCCACACAGGTTGGCGCACTCAACAGTGAGCGACAAGTC
This sequence comes from uncultured Phycisphaeraceae bacterium, assembly GCA_964405925.1. Taxonomy (GTDB): domain Bacteria; phylum Planctomycetota; class Phycisphaerae; order UBA1845; family UBA1845. The sequence continues at coordinate 7,649 of CAYOQG010000088.1, forward strand.
CCGCTTCGCATCGACAATGACCTCCGACGGTTTCTACCGCATTCCCATGTCGACAAGTCACGCGTGCAGCCGCATCCGACACCGAACTCCAGTGGTGTGCGGAAATCACAGCAACTTGGCGAATCGAACCACCAGCAGCGATCTCCAGCCCGGAACATTTCGACTGAGCGTTAGTGTACACATCCTATCGAGCGCTAAAGGCGTTGCAAGCGCAGTGACGCATAGCCCTGACAGACGTCGGGGTGTCGCGCGCACGGGTCCGCCAGCGCGGGCCCGTACCACCCGAGCGCGGCTTTTCTCGTAAACCCAATGACCTACGAATGGAGAGGCATCAGGGAGTCTTGGCAGTCGGCACGTCCGGTGATGCGGGCTTCAATCGCTTCAGCCATTGGGAGGCTGTAGGGTTGCCCGGATCGGCCTGGAGAAGTTCCTCGAACGCGGCGACAGCGTCATCCGTTCGGCCGACCTCAGCAAGGAGGATCGCGTACTGTTCGAGCAAATCCGGTGGTTTGTCACTACCGGCTTCGTCGATGCCGAGCTGGACGATTCGCAGCAAGTCAAACATGGCCAGTGTCTGCTCGACCTGCGCTTTCTCACGCGTGTATCTGACGAGTCGGATGTAGTCCTGGGAGTCTCCATGTTCGGCGCGGGCGATCCGGTTCTGCAAGATCTCGATGAGCAATTCGTAATGAGTGTCCAGATTTCGGAGCGGACCGCGCAATCCGGGCTTATTCTCCGCGCGCTTCCTCGCAAGCTGCACCGCGGACTCTGCCTCGCTGAGAGCTTCGTCCCATCGCTCGGCTTCCTGTAGCACTGACGCAAGGTGAGAGACATAACGGGGCGTCTTCCGACCGTCGGCTTGGATCGCCTCGCGTGCGAAGCGTATGGCCTCACCGGTGTCGCCGAACTTCAAATGGCACTTGGATAGGCCGATCAGGACATTGGGTTCGTTTGCCTTCAAGGCCGCAGCCTTCTGGTAGTTCGCGTTGGCAAGGCGGGGGAATCTCTCGGAGAACAGATCACCGAGTGATCGATAAGCCCGCCACTCGTTGCGACCTTCCCGCGTTTCGACGAATTGGCGGAGCTGCTCCGCCGCATCCGCGGGTCTATCGGTGAGGCTGTACCCCCGGCCACGGAGGTACAAGAGCCAGGCGTTTGCAGCGTCTCGCTCTTGAATGAGTTGGACGTTTTGACTGGCCTGGTCAAACAGCGTCTGGAGGCGGTCCACGTTCCCTTGGTCGTTGCGCACATCCTCAGCTTCGTCGAGGATCTCGATTGTCGCCTGAATCAACTCCTCGACGCTTCTATTATCCTCAAGTGCTGTTCCGGTGTCAGCCTTGCGTTCCCCTCGGGCGGGCGTCGCCCGAACAGGCGGCGGTTCAACTTCCTGGCCGAAGACCCCGATGTACATCGAGGCACAGAAAAGGGCGCTACCGACAGCGGGAATGAACAATCGACTGAGCATCATACACACTCCGAACCGGCTGAAGCGCTGAAGACACCAAGCCCGCGCCCCACTTGGGCGGCGATCTCAAGTACTTCCTCCTCGCCCGCGATCGACTATAGACCGACCCGACCGCGCCGGCAAGCCTGGATCGACCGGATCGTGGATAGGCGCTGCGGTTACAGCCCGTGACGCGTCCAGAGGCAAACAGACAAAGGATGCCAACCGGTGAGACTCAATCATCATCCCTCGGCTGAGAAACTGATCGGGGTGGTCTCGCCTCCCTGCCCCGGCTCGTCCGCGCCGTTTTCAACAAGCTGCCGAGCCTTGTTGACTTTGTCCACGAGAATCTGCCAGGTTTCCCGCTCGATTCGGAGCACTTTGAGGGCATCGTCGATGGCTTGTACGTCCCGATTCACGGAGGCGTCGATGAGCTTGCGGTAGAGAAACCCGTAGATCGATGCGACGCGATCGCAGAGCTCGGCGTTGACTTCGCGGTTGAGGCCGTTGCGCATTTCGATGATGATGTGCTGAGCCCGTGTCAGTCGCTCATAGGACGTCTCATAGTCCTTTTTCTCGATCGCGTCGCGTGCCTGGAGAACGAAGCGGATGCAACCATCGTAGAGCATAAGCTGGAGCTGCTCCGGTGCGGCGGTCAGCACCGCGTCGCGTAGGTAGGGATTGTCGTTCCTCTCGGTCATGATGCCGGTACTATCGGTCGTGCGGGGCAGGGAGGTAAC
>CAYOQG010000088.1:9842-17944 GCA_964405925.1 uncultured Phycisphaeraceae bacterium
GAGGTAACTGAAAACCGCCGCTACCGGCACTGGGGAGGGTGCGCAGGTGCGGATTCCTTCTAAAAGCGGGTCATTCGCCAAGTTGGGCGAGCGAGTTCAGGGCACTTTGCTGAGCCTGCAGGGCCGCCAGAGCTGATTCGAGGGCGACAAACTGGGCTTCTAGGCGGGCCCGCTTGGCTTCCAAGAGCACGTTGAGACTCTCGATCCGATCGTTCAACAGCTCCTGCTGATCGGAGAGAAGGTCGTCCTTGCGGGAGATGACCCCGTCGAAGTCCCGGGTCAGCTCCTCAAGGGTGTCCTGAAGCACGGCGACGAACCCGGTCTCCTCCTTTGTGAAGAACGCCTCGACCTGCTGCGGTGAGTCTTCGTAGGCCTGGCGGAACTGCTCCTCATCAAACTCGAGACGGTTGCCCTCACCCAGCCGTAACCCGATGGAAAAGGCAAACGACCACGTGCTGTCGAAACCCTCGAACCGTCTGACCATGACCCGATTCAGGCGGTCCCGAACCAGGTTCACCGTCGGATCGCCAAATAGCGGTCCCTTCTCGAAGGTATCGGAGTTGAAACTGGTGTCTCGGTCGATTGCGTCCATTGCCCCGTTGTAGGTCTCGACGAAAGTGCTGATCGCTTCGACCATGCTGTCAACGTCCTGGACAACCGAGATCGTGACGGGTTCGTCACTGGCGGACAGCAAGTTTAGCGTCACACCTGTAACCACGTCATCGATCGTGTTTGTGGGGCTGGTCACGACGACAGGGTTGGAGCCGTCATCGCCTCCGATGGTGAGAACGGCGTCCTGCGCTCGCGAGAGCGTCGTCAGGTTCAGATCAAGATCGAGCGAGTCGACGAGCAGCTCACCTCGCAGGCCCGAAAGCTCGGAGGTGATTGTGAGACTATAGGGGTTGAGCGCTCCACCGTGGTTGACGATGGACGCCGAGAAGTCGCCGTTGGCTTCGTTGATCTTTCGGGCAAGGGATTGAAGCGTGTCAGCAGCCCCAACATCGATGCGGATCTCGAACGACCCGTCAATGAAACTCTCGCCCGCTCGAGCCTGTCCTACCAGTCGCAGATCAGCCGCTGTCCGATCGCCTTCCAGGTCCTCGATTTTAAGACTCAGCGTTCCGCCGGTGGCGTCTACGATGACGATTCCGTCGCCGGAATAGGTGATTCGTGCTTCCACGGCGTGCGAGGCGCCCGTACCATTGATGCGATCTATCACCCCGCCCACCGTGGTCACACGGGAATCAATCGTGACCGCGTGGACGGTGCCGGTGGAATCGGTGATTCGGAAGGTGCCCGTCGCGACACCCCGCCCACCGTTCAATTCCGACAGCAGCGTCTGCCGGGATATGTATTGTAGCTGGAGGTTTCCACCGTTAAGCGTTTCACCGACCGTCTGGTCGAAGCTGCCGACAATCCCCAGATCGGCCGCCGTCGTGCCGTTGACATCCTCGATAATTAACTGGCCCGTACCGCCGGACTCGTCGCCCAGGCTGATCCCGTTGCCGACATGATTCACGGAGGCAACGAGCGAGGTAGCGTCATCGGCGTTGATCAGGTCAATCACATCCTGCAGGGTCCAGGCATTTGACAAGTCGATCGTAGTTGTCTGCCCCGCGCGATCGGTCAATCGGATCTCGCCCTTGTCGATACCCCGCCCGCCATTCAGCGATTTCAGCAGCACCGTGTTTAGTCCTGCGATCAGGTGCGGTGATTCATAGGTTGCCACATTGACGGCATCGAGGAGGCCGAGATCGCGGGCCGCCGTGGATTCTACGCCATTGAGAACACCGGCGGTGACGGTCAACGTGTTCGATGCTCCGGTGTCAGATCTTCCAAGAGCCTCAAGCGCGATGCCGTTTCCGTCCGCGGAAATCGATGCCTTTACGAAGCCGATGTTGCCCGAAGCGTAGTTGATCGCGTTGATGACGTCCCCGATGGTCTCGATCCGGTAAACATCGTGGCCTTGGATCGACTCTTCGTCGGTGTCGCTGGCGATCCCGAGATCGGCGGCTGTGAAACCCGTGACGTCCTCAATCGTCAGCGTTCCGGCATCTTCGCCCGAAGCGTTGGATGCATCCGTGATCAAGAAGTGGGAATCGTCGTTGGCTGTCACAACCGTGGCGCTGATGGCAACATCGGCCGCATTCAGCGCGTCGAGCACATCCCGGACCGTGACCGCGTTGGAAAGATCGATGTCAGCCGTGGCTCCGCCGTGGTCGGTAATCCGAATCGTGCCCAGACGCACCCCGTTTCCACTGTTTAGGACCCGCAGATCGGTGTCGAGGTTGAGGGCGAGGTTATTCGAAAAGGACACGTCAAAATCGCCCAATAAGGTGCTAAACTTCAGGTCGGGACCGTTGGCGAATCGGCCGACGCCGTTTTCATCGTTGAGAGCCGACAGCGGGGTTGAGCGTGACAGCCGGACAAGGTCGACCCCGTCGACCCGATCGGCCGCGACGTTGACAGCGACGCCCAGATCCGAGGCCACCATCCCGCCGCCCGTGTCCGCGATAATCAAGTTGCCCGTGCCGCCGCTGAGGTCTTCGATGACGATCCGATCGCCAGTTACACCATTCGATGCTACACCGGTGACACTTGCCCTGACGTCGGTGGCGGTGTTCGAGTTGATGGCGGTGAGCACGTCGTCGATGGTGACGGCCGTCCTCAGATCAATCTCGGCCGATGCACCGCTGCGATCGGTGATCGTCACCATCCCCCGCCGGACCCCCATACCACCGCGAAGCGTCTCCAAGCGGGTGCTGGGATCGACCCGTCCATGCCCCATCTCGAACGTCAAGGTGCCGGCGCCAACGGGTGTGGTGTCCGCATCCGCGAATCCGCGGCTGATCAACGAATGGCTCGAGACCAGGGACCGGACGCGAAAGGTGTGGGTTCCCGGTGCAGCGGTCTCACTAGCCGTGGCGGTCAGGACGCTCTCGTTCGTGCTCGTCGAGCTGAAGGCTCGGAAAAACGATGATCGCCCCATGCCCAGAACGGAGTTCTGGATCGCCAGAAGTTGCGCTGACAGCTCCAGGAGGGCGGCCCGCTGGACATCGATCGCCCCGACCCTCTGTTCGAGGTTATTGACCGGCTGACGTTCGATGGCCATCAATTGGTCGATCAGGCTGGCGATGTCGATGCCCGATATCAGGCCAATACCACTGGATATTCCGCTCATCGGTCGGTTCGCTCCAACCCAGGCCACGGTTGCCTCAATTCCATTACGCGGCCAACTTCAATCGCTGTTATCGGCATGAGGAGGGGTGGGGATGGACCGAGATCGAGTTCCGTGCACATTCGGAGAGGAGGCTTGGCGGCTATCAGCACATTCGGCTGCGGGGGCCCGACCAGTGTGAGAGGCTTGGCAATGAGGTTCACCCCCAATCCTGGGTGCCAAACGCCCTGTCACCTTGACGTGATTTCACTGGGACTCTTGCGTCAATGTCGTCGCCCTACGGGGAATCTAATAAAGGGCGGGTGCTGTGCGCCCGTTTTCGAGCGAGCGAACCATGTTCGGGCCGGCTACTGGCAAGCGCCAACTCAGAGGCCAGACAGAAAAGAGTGGTCCTCTTACAAAAAAGTTGCTGCGATTGGCAGCCCATGGAGGCTCGTTGCGGGCGGAAAGGTCAGTTGTTCGGCAGACCGCTCGGTGTCGCGGACGGATGTTTGAGCGTCAGAGTAAGCAGCATCGCCGCTTTGCGCTGACTGGCAGCCATGAAATTGCGGAGAGGGCGTAATCCGCATCGTCGTGGCCTCGACAACTCGGTGAAGGCGATGACATGGACGCAAAACCCTTGTTTTCCAGAGGTTACGGCAACACCTGCGATGTTGGTCGGGCACGGCAGGGGCAAGCGAGAAACGGCGGTGGTGGTGGCAGCCGTGCGTCATGGTGCTCCTATCAAGCCACCAAGGGCCGCGGGACACCACGAACAGTTTCGCGGGTCGGGGGCATCACCCCGTTCGGGTTTTCCCTTGGAACGGGTGGAGAACATGGATGCTCACGCCCTCGGACACATCGGGCGTTATACCCGATCGCGACACTATTGGAGCAGTGACAGCACTAGGTTGGGCAGCGAGTTCGCGATCTGGAGCGTGCTTTGTGTGCTTTGCACGAGTATCTGGGCTCGGGTGAGGTTGGACACTTCCTCAGCCATGTCTGCGTCGCGGATAACCGATTCGGAAGCGATGACGTTCTCCAAGGTGACCCCATGACTACGGATGTTCGGATCGATCGTGTTTCTTTGGAGATTGCCCAACCGCCCGCGGTACGCGGACACCTGGTCGATCGCCTCCCGTGTAATATCCTGGGCCGACAGGAAGTTTTCGGTTGACAGGTCATTGTCGCCGCCCGAGTGGAGGGTGCTTAACCTGCCGACGATGGCATTGCCGAGCTGAGTCGTTCTCACAGAGTTGAGACCGGCGTGAATCTGGGCGTTCGGTGTGACTTCCGGTCCCAATTGGAACATCGTGCCGCCTCCAGTGATGTTGAAGGTGGCTGAGGACAGCGTCTGGGCAAATAACTGGGTCAGGTACATCCGTACATCCAACCCGCCGGTGCGGACATCTGTACGGAGGCCCTTCGTGTACGCACGTTGTCCGTCTACCAGAACATCGGCGTCGACGCCCAAGTCGTGAAAGACCGTGTTGGTGTTGCCGTTCGTGACAAAGCTGCCCTGGATGGGGGTGACGGACACGAAGGCGTCTGACCCCAACGTGGTGCTATTGAGCAGAAGGGCACTGGCGGCCCCCCCGACGGACGGTGTCGACACGACGGCAGAGACACCGGTCAATTCGGTGACGCCATTGATGGCCGTCCTGACGTCTGCAAGGGTCGTACCCGAGGCAAACGAAAGGATCATCGTGCCCAGTGTGCCCTGTATTTCGATACTCGCGGCGGACGTCGTTGACACACCACCGGCATTGGCACCAATGAAGTCGAGCTGGGCGGTCTGGGCCGACTGTATTACGTCAACCTTGACCGTGCGGTTCCCGGCGTTGGATAGCCGCGCCTCGAAGACCGAGACAGCACCGAGGGCGTTGGTCGGTAGGGCAGAAAGAACATAGGCCTGACTGCCATCCAACAGTCTCTTACCCGCGAACGCGGTGTTGTTTGAGATCCGGTCAATGCTCGCGAGGATCGAATCGATCTGAAGCTGATTGGCGTTGATCTCCTCGGCGGTCATTGCACCCTTGTTGGCGGCCTCAACGACAAGAGCTTGCAGATCGAGCAACAGCGAGTTGACTTCACTTAAAGCGCCTTCCGTTGTGGTGATCACGTTCGACGCTCGCGTGGAGTTCTCGATGGCTTGCTGAATGGCTCGTGCCTCCAGGCGAAGGCGTTCGGAGGCAATGAGCCCTGCGGGATCGTCGCGTCCGCGATTGATGCGCAGACCGGTCGCCAGGCGTTCGAGCCGCAACGACAAGTCCGCATAGTTGCCTTGAAGGTGCCGTACTGCCTGGAGGGCAGCAATGTTCGTGTTGATGCGGGCCATGGCGTCCTCCCTGACTTCTCAGGCATGGTCACAAAACCGCAATGCCTGAGGTCGCGCTACCCTGCGCGACCATCACTCATTCTGCCTGCGATACCCGTGGCACGTTTTCGAGTGGGGCCGCACCCGAACCTCGCACCGGGTCGGGGGCCCTCAACCACGGCCTGTCGCCTGCCGTGAGGGTCATCTCTGGTCAGTCGACGGGTGATCGGACGTTCTTTAGCTATGTGAGAGGATTTCCGCAGCCTGTGGGGTGCTGGATGCAGGGAGGTCCTGACGTTTTCCGGCTGACCCCCGTCCGTACCACGACCTCAGGCGGGGGAGCGGGGCGTTGCCCCGGTGCGTCACCTCTCCCCGAATGCATCCCAGCTCGCTGGCTACCCGAGCAGAGAGAGCACGTTCTGTGGGATGGCATTGGCAAGCTGGAGGACCGAGGTCGAGGCAGCCACCAGAATCTGTGATCTCGTCAGATTCGAGGTCTCGACGGCGAAGTCCGCGTCGCGGATGGCACTTTCGGCTGCGGTCACGTTCTCCAAAGCCACACCGAGCGAGTTAATCGTCGTGGCAAGCGTGTCCTTTTGGAACCCGCCGAGTCTGCCTCGCAGGCTGGCCACCTGATCGATCGCCGCCCGAACGATTCGCTGCGCTGCGGTGAAGTTCTTGCTGGCCAGGTCGTTGGTCAGACCCGCTCCCAGAGACGCCAGGAATCCCATGCCCGTGCTGCCGAGCTTGGCGGTGGAGACCTCTCCCACCCCGAGCGACTCCATGCCGGAGAGCCCTATCGTGGGCGAGATGGAGAACACCGCACCGCCGCCGGTAATCTCGAAGGTCGTGCTGCCAGTGCCCTGACCGCCAAATGAGGGGTCGAGCGTCGCGTCGATGGATAGGGCACCGGAGCGAACGGAGATGTCAAGACCGTCGACGATCGCATTGGCACCGTTGACGGTCACGGTTCCGTTGGCTCCGTAATCGCTCACCTCGGCTGCTTGAGACACGAATGCCGAAGCATTTTCAAGCACAGAGACCGAGGCAAACTCGTCAGCACCGTAGGAGGTACTCTGAAGCAGAAGCGACGCTGCCCCACCAGCGGCTGCCGAGGCCGTCGCCGACACCCCGGTCAACTCCTTGGAAGCGTTGATCGCCGTGGCCATCTGAGCGGCTGTCGTACCTGACGCAAAGCTCAAGATCTCGCTGCCGTAGTTACCGCGAATCTGCAGGGTAGTGGCACCATCGAGCGTCGAGTTCAGGGCCCCGGTTCCGTCGGTGCCGGCAAGAACGGCACTGACGACCGCGACTTCAGACGGTGCAACCACATTGACGTTCACACTACGGAAGGACCCGGTCGGGATCTTTGCCGCGTTGATTTGCACCCGGTCGAGGTGGGTGAGCGCCGCCCCCGTAGCCTCGTTAACGTTGATGCCGGAGGTCGTGAAATCCAGGCTGCCGTTAAGGAGCTTCTTGTCACCAAAGGCGGTGGCGTCGGCGAGACGGTTGATCGACTGGAGGATGGAGTCGATCTGCAACTGATTGGCGGCGACTTCCGCGTCCGTCAGGCCGGCCTCGTTGGCGGTCTGGTCGATCAGACTCTCCAGCTCGAGTAGAAGCGAGCTGACCTCCTGCAGGCCTCCCTCTGCCACGCTGACGATGGTGTCCGCCCTGCGGGCGTTGTCCACCGCGGAGCTTATGGCCCGCATGTTGGATCGGAGAGTTTCCGAGGCGATCAGACCGGCTGGGTCGTCCCGCCCGGAGTTAATGCGCAGACCCGTGCTAAGGCGGGCAAGGGCCTTGTTGAGCGACGCGTTGTTCTGACTCAACGCCCGGCGAGCAATCAGCGATTCGATGTTTGTATTGATCCGACTCATTGTACTTGTGCCTCCCAACGCGTCGTTGATAGCGCGTTAGCGTCGATCACGGTCAATCAACGTGCGCCTTGGACTCCACAAAACGACGCGGCCGGTGTAGCGGCATCATGCTCGTCCCGACCTGCCAAGACCATGAACCCCATTGATCGATTTACTCGATCAGTCCCATACGTCATCGTTGTCATGCTGCGTGGTTGCAGCCGCCTTTGACGAGTTCCCGCGAGGTCTTACTTTTCTTCGCCGGTACCCCGCGGGGCGGGCAGGCAGCGATCCGCCACCTGCATAACACCCGAAAAATCGTCTTGCCGATAAACGGCCTTTAGTACATTACGGACCCCACATACGGACCTGTGGCCGCGCCGAGCCGGCGGAAAAGGAATCTCTACTCCCGATAACCTTGAGGACCCAACGCATTGTGCCCGCTTGAACGATCTTACCGGACACTTGAACAATTAAGCCCTAAGAGCTTGATCGATTTTTTTTGCCGTGAGGGCAACGGTGCCGCGACATTCGCACTGCCGACCGGGTATCGCTGCGGAGGGCGAACACCCACAAGGCGCGACGGTCGTCCGGGAAACTCTCCATCACCGCTTGCAGGGGTGTGAGTCTGGGATCGTGGTTGGAGGTGCATCGGCGTGAAGGTCATGTGTGCTCCGCACGGGCTAGCAGCCTGTTGAAAAACGCTGACCGGTGTTTCTCGGCGTAGCGTCACCCCTTGTGGGTGACGAAAGAAACGAGTTGAACGCCG
>CAYOQG010000089.1:0-17927 GCA_964405925.1 uncultured Phycisphaeraceae bacterium
GCCCAGAGCGAACCGGCCATAGGTGCGTCCGTCGACGTTTTTGACAAAGGCGAGCGTGCGCGTTCCGTTGCTGGCGATTTGGACGGCTGCGTGGGTCGGAATGACCTCGCCGTGGGACATGAAACAAAGCATCGTTGCCAGCAGCAACATGCCCCCAGCCATCCCAAGAATCGCGGAAATGATCGAGGTGATCAGGGCAGCCAAGGCTAAGATGATGGGGACCCAGGTGGGCATGGTTGGAGGTTCTCAGTGGTCAGTTATCGTTTGTTACTGGTCACTCAGGGGTAGTCAGTACGTCACCCCCCTATGGTCCCCCCTGGAAGGGGGGACGGTTAAGGGGTCCTTGTCGTCTCGCTGCTCCACACGTTGACATTTCGACGCTTCGACAACTACTGCATTACATACCATTCCACGCATGCCCCATCGCGGGTGACTGCCGCAATGTGGTCCGCGTGGTAGTATTGCTCGACACACCAGCGTCGGTTTCGATAGTCCAGCCACAGGCGATGGTCACTCTCTACGGTTGTCAAACGACAATCTAATAACTCGGCAATCCCTGCGCCGTTTGCTTTTAGTGTTGCCTCCTTGGCGGTCCACAAGCGGAAGAAGGACCGCCACGACCGGTCTCCCAACAGAGTCCACTCCGAGGGTTCAGCCAATCCCTCATGTAGCTCGCGATCACGCGGGCGGATCTCCTCGATGTCAATGCCAACCGGGCGATCGGAGATCACCGCGGCTGCGAAGCGACGCGCATGTGACACCGACCAGTAATATCCGTCGTTGGGCAGCGGTTTATCGGCTTCGTCCTGCTCCCAACCTGATTTCGGGGCGCCACATCGCTCGGCACACGCTTCAAGAGCCAGACGGGCACTCTCTCGCTGCCGCCGGACGGCAGCAGGTGAGCGCGACGGGGGCTCCGGTCGCTCGAGGTCGGTGTGACGACTCTGTCCTCGGTCGTCGTCACCTTGGGGGACGGGAACAATCACGGGTGTGAGCGTCTTCATGGGGTGTCGGCGGGCCACACACCGGCGATCGTATGCTTGATGATCTCGGTGTCGAAGTAATTGGTCTCCATACCCGCATCGACGACGATACGCTGGGCATTGATCCCACTGGATCGATGGCTGAGCAGAAACGCAGCCGTGTTCGCCACCTCTTCGGTGGTCAAGCCTCGTTTTCGTAACGTCGCCTGCTCGGCAAACATGTAGTGGTCGATGTAGCCGGGGATGCCGGCGGACGCACTCGTTTTGAGAAGGCCCGCACAAATCGCATTGAAGCGGACCTCCGAGAACTGACTGAATGACTTGGCCAAAAAGGCGACGGTCGAGTCGAGGGCCGCCTTGGCTGGTGCCATATAGCCATAACTTTCGACCGCCATGCGGGTCGTCGAAATCGAGATGGTCACCACGCTCGCCCGCCGATCCAACAGGTCCTTAAACGCATTGGCTACGGCGATCAGCGAGTAGCAGCTCACCGACACACATTGCAGGAAATCCTCTCGACGGACCTCGTGGAACACGCCGGAGAATTCTTCGTAGTTGGCGAAGGCGATTGAGTGCACAAGCCCATGAATCGTCGGATGCTTCGCTCGTACAACCTCGGCGAGCGATTGCACCTGATTGTCATGTTCCACGTCGCATACGTAGACCTCGCGATCCAAAAGAAGCTGCTCGAGACTGTCACGGCGATCCACCGACTGGACACTGTAAACGACCGTGGCCCCCTCGCTCTCCAACACCCGTGCGATGTGATAGGCAACGCTTCGCTTGTTCGCGACGCCGAGAACCAGAAACGTCTTGCCCGCTAGATCGAGAAAACTCATGGCCGGTCTTCCTCTCCCTCGGTAAGCATGCAGGCGAAGCTCACCCGCAATGCTAACTGCCCCTTCACCGTCGCCCGCCCGGTCATAAAGTAAGCCCCGTCCAGCTCGTCGTCCAACGTAGCTTCCACTTCCACCGTTTCGCCTGGCCTGACGATACGCTTGAAACGAGCGTCAATGATCCGCGTCAGGACGGGAACACCTTGCGAGCGATCATACGCACCAACCCTGTCGGCAATCAGCAGTGCACCCGCCTGAAAACAGCATTCACATAATAGAACACCCGGCATCACGGGATTGTCAGGGTAATGACCGCGGAAAAAGTCGGACGCTGGATCAATGGTTTTTCTGGTCACGATGCAGCGATCGTTGATCTGAACGATTTTGTCCACAAAGAGAAACGGTGGACGGTGGGGGATCGAGTCAACGCTCACCGAGCCGGTCATGAGGGCACCTCCTGCCCCACGCCGACTTCCGCGCTCATGAAGCTTTCCACCTCGTTCGCCACGATAACACCGTAGTTGATGGCCCCGAGCCAACCGGACATGATGATGCCCACCGATCCTGTATGGAAGAGCCCCGGTAGCTGCTTCGGCAGGTCCATGCTCACCTGCAAGCCTTCAAACTTGGTCCCGAAGGTCGCTCCCTGAGCGTGTTGCGTGTAATGGTGGAACGTTAGCGGTGTCGAGGCCTCGACATGATCCAGCTTGCTACGAATATCGGGTAGAAACTTCTCCAAAGCCTTAATCGTCGTCTCGATGAGACGCTTCTTACGGTGTTGATATTCCTCCGGGCCCATGTGCGCCCAATCGTCCCAGTCTGCGTTCGTGGAAGAGACAATGGCGTAACGGTCTGATCCGGGTCTGATTTCCGGGTAGTAAAGCGAAAACGTTCGGCTGGTGATGTCCTTCGCACATAGGGCAACGGAATCGAATTCCTCCCTTGTAGACGTGAAAATCAGATCGCCGATGTAGTCAATGGACTCTCCCGCCCGCAAACCCATGTAGACCTGGCAACTGCTGTTGTTCAACCTCACCGCCTTCGTTTGCTGGGCAAACTCGTCGGAGAAGTGCCGGTAGCCAACCATCTTGCCGATGGTCGTCTTGAGGTTGGCATTGGACAACACCGCTCCACAGTTGATCCTTCGACGGTTGGCCACTACACCGCACACCCGGCCGCGTTCGACCACGATGCGCTCGACCCGAACCTGCCTGCGCAGATCCGCCCCATTTCGCTGCATTTCGGTTTTCATGAGGCGTACGAGCCTGTCGGTGCCGCCTTGAAAGATGTACACGCCCTTGCTCATGAAGTTGGAAAAGACGATGCCGTAGGTGATGGCAGGATCGTCGAGTGTCGAACCGTTGGCATAGGCAATCGGTTCCATCAGCAGGCGTACGACGTCGGACCGGCCGGAAAAGAACTGGTCGAACAGCTCCCCCGTGGTCATGGTCTGGTCGTCATAAAAATCCATGCTCCGGGCGGTGTCGAAGAACCGCTCGACGGTCTGCGAATCGAGTCCGAAGCGCTCGACCAGGATTCTCGTAAAGTCGGTCCGGTCAAACGTGGTTTCGAGCTGAAACTGCGGGTTATCGAAGCGGATGCTCTTGAGCTGGACAATCGAGTCGGCGATCTCCTTTGTCCAGTACTTCCGGCAGCTCTTGATCATGCCGATGGGAAAGCCGTGCAGCGAAATGTCGAAAATATGCCCGCCCTTTCGGCGAAACCACGTGGCCAGTCCGCCGAAGTTGTAATGCTGCTCGAGAAGCAGGACCGATCGACCGTACTTGGCCAGGCGGTTGGCAGCGGTCATCCCGCCGAGACCGGAACCGATGACGACAACGTCATAATAGTCTCTAACGCCCTGCAATCGGTCCCGCACCATGACCGCGTCTACTCCCCCAGCAGCACATGTCGATTCGCCATCATGATCCCACTCAACATGGCGCCGATGATACCGAGAAACCCCTGGTCTGTCCCGCAGATGAAGAGATTCGACAGATGCGTCCGACCATCACGCCATTTGCGGGGTGCTCCGTACACCGCGCCGTTGATCCGCCCGGTGTACCGCTCGATGGTACGAGGGGTGAAGACGTCCACGAACTCGACACCGTCGGCGAATCCGGGGATGAAACGACTGCCGAGTGAAACAAGGTGCTGCGCGCAGGACCGCTTCGCCGCGGCGTAGGCCTGATCATCCAACCCAGCCCAGTGGTCGTAGTTGGCAAGCCACGTGCTGCGAAAGAGATGGCGGCTGTTCTCTTCACAGGCCTCGTAGTTGCCCGGGCAGCACGCCACTCCGCTTCGCAAATCAACCAGGTCCCTGGGCACATGGAAGTCGAACGTATCGGCGTCATTAAAGAAGACAACCGTAGCCTCATGGCCCAGATCGGATGGAGACTCGTCCAGCACGGCGATGCTCTCTACGAAGGAAATCCTGCCAAGCACCTCACCGGTTGAACCGGCATGTGAGGGGGAACAGAGACGCATTGTCTCAAAGTACCCGGCCGACGAGAGGATGATGTCAGCCGTTATCGTCGCCCCGGATGAAAGCGTCAGCCCTGTGACACGATCATTCGAGGTTTCAATGCACTCCACCCCGCAGTTCATCTGCAGTTTTCCACCGCAGGTCCGGTACCTCTTTACCAGGGCCCTGAGCATCGTCCGGACCCCACCTAAGGGTCTGGCCAAACCTTCAAGAAAGATGCTCTTGAAGATGGTGACGAACGAGGTGAAATCCATGTCGTCCTCTTGCGGATTGCCGTAGTACATCACCGGACACAGCAGCATCTCGATCAGCACCGGTTCGCTCAGGTATTCAGCCAGAATCTCGCGTGTCGATCGGTAGGGACAATCCGCCCGAATATCGTCATAGGCCTTGATGTCCGACAGTAAGCAGTTAAAATGATCAACGTCGCGGGGGAATAGCGCCCCCACTTCGTTCGTCAGAATGTCCGGGTCGTTGCCGAAGCGCAACCGCCGATCGGGAAACTGCACTTCAGAGAATCGTTGGGCCTTTAAGTCGAAATCCTCGTGCGTGAGGCGTAGCTGCCGAAGAAGCTTGTTTAGTGGTGCAGATCGGTGACCGGCTGGTTCGTAGTTTGTGACGGCGTGCAAACCAACGTCAAACTCGCGCCGACCGAGCTTGTAATAGGAATTGAGCCCCCCGTAGGCGGAGTGTTTCTCGACGATGCAGACCCGCTTGTCGAACTGGGCAAGGCGGATGCCCGCGGCGAGCCCGGACATGCTCGCACCGATAATGACAACATCGTAGTGCATGGGGACTATAGCGAGACGGGGCCCCCGCAATGCGCCCTACGACACCCGGCGGGAGCGCATTCGTGTCCTCACGGCGAGGCCAGCGCGGCCTGAAGCTGCGGACTCAGGTACGAGACACAACTGTCAAGCGTCGCCAGGTGCGGGTAGTCCTCTTTGGGGACCTCGACCTTATAGCGTTTGCGCAGTTCCATCACGATGTCGAGAAAGTCCATCGAGTCCATGTCAAGCTGATCACGCAGCCGAACGTCACCTCGTAAACCCGACAGATCCGCATCCGGTGCTACGGTTGCGATGATGTCGAGTATGATGTCCTTGATCTGCTTGTCTAGCATATCGCTCTCAACACTTCGGTTCAACGTACGTTTGCCCACGCGCCGCTAAGCGCTAGCTTGGATACCGCTTGACGACGACCGCGGAGTTAATCCCCAGCATCCCGAACGAGTTGTTCAGGATGTACTCGATTCGCCCGACCTCTTTCGGTTGCTGCGCCACCAGATTACGCACCTCACAGGCTGGATCCAACTCCGTCAGGTTGATCGTCGGGTGCACGACCCCGTCGTCAAACGCTCCCAGGTTACCCGCCAATTCAAGCGCACCGGCTGCCCCCATGGCGTGACCGATGAAGCTCTTTGTGTTGTTTATGTAGACCTCGCGACAGTCGCCAAACACCTGCCGCAGGGCCTTTGCCTCCTGCCGGTCACCAATCTCGGTGGCCGTCGCGTGCGTGCTGACCATGCGAACCTCGCCCGGCTCAATGCCCGCCCGGTCGATCGCCAGCTGCATACATTCCGCAACCCGTTCGTGCTGTGGATGGACCGGGTCGGTTCCGTCCGAGTTCATCGCGTAGCTCGCAATCTCCGCGAGGATCGGTGCACGGCGTTTCTTGGCGTCGCGCAAACGCTCCACGACGAAGATGCACCCACCCTCCGATACGACGATACCGTTCAGGGCTGCGTCGAAGGGTCTGGATGCCTGCGTCGGGTCGTCGTGCCATGCGAGCGCGTTTTGGCTCGCAAAGCTCGCGAAGATCCCGAAAGATCGTATCGCCTCAGACACACCACCGGCGAGGGCCATGTCAACCTCGCCAAGCCGCAACATCTGGACGCCCTGGATCAAACCCGCGTTGCCCGCCGCACAGGCCGCCCCGATCGTGTAGTGGGGCCCGCTGAGACCCAGGTTCACCGTAACCTCTCCGGCTGGGTTGTTAGCCACCGTCCGGGGGTTGTGGTGGTGCGACCAGTACTTGATGTCATAATCGTATTGGCGGATCGCGTCAATCTCATTCTCGGTCTCGACCGTCCCGTGCTCGGTGATCCCAATGTAGGTGCCGACGCGCGATCGATCGAGCCGCTGAACGTCGATGTCCGCGCTGCGAATCGCCTCGTGGACGCAGTAGATCGCAACCGAGCCCGCCCGCGTTCCCCGCCGGCGTTCCCGCCGACCCTGATGCTTGAATTCATCAAAGTCACATACGCCGGCAAGTACCTGGCCCATGAAGCGGGTCTCGATGCGCGTGATGCCCGACACACCGGCAAGCAGGTTCCGCCGAAACGCTTCCGGCGTGTTCCCATTCGGAGCCGTGAGCCCCACTCCCGTAATGACCATTCTCTCGGAATCTATCATTGGTTCCGTGCCGAACGCGGGCATCCGCCGGCCAGGTTGGTCCGTACTTTCGATGGACGGAGAGAGCAACGCATCTTACCAGAACTGCAAATTGAGGGAACGGATGTGGACTGTGTCTCCCGCCGGGGTGCTTCCCAGGTACGCGATCAGCGGGGCGTGGCGGCACGGACCAGCCCCGCCGCTCCGCTTGAAAGGTATTGAATGGTCATCATCATGCCGTCCGTCGTCGAAACCACCGGATCGTAGCCCAGATCGGTTCGGGCGGCTGTGATGTTAAAATAGTGAGACTTTGCCAGTTGTGTGGCCAGAAAGCGGGTCATGGGTGGCTCTACTTTGGCCCGTACGACGCTGTATGCGGCCTCCAGCAGCGCGCCGATTCGATACGCGGCATGATATGACAGGCTCCGCCGAACCGGCGGGGCTCCGACAGCCGCAAGAATCTCGGCGAGCCAAGACCACAACTCGACCGGTTCACCTTGGCTTATAAAGTACACCCGCCCGGCGCATTTTGCCGAGTCACTCCTCAACGCGTCGGCTGCGAGTAGATGGGCTTCGGCGGCATTATCGATGTAAGTGATATCCACCAAATTCTCGCCGTTGCCAATCTGGACCAGCCGAGCCGCCCGCGCCCGAGCCATGACCCGCGGCAGGAGGTGGGGATCCTTGGGACCCCAGATCAGGTGAGGGCGAAGGGCGACGGTCGCCAGCGCTACGCCATTGGCGGCGAGGACCGTACGCTCGGCTTCAGCCTTCGTTGCGGGATAATGGGCCAGATACCGGCGGGGGTAGGGCTGCGACTCGTCGACCCCGCACAACTCCTCGTCGCCAAACACGACGCTCGGTGAACTGGTGTAGACAAGCCGTGGAACGCCATACTTCTGACACCCTTTGATGACGTGCTGTGTACCCCTCACATTGATGTCCCGAAACACTTTGCGCGGTCCCCATATCCCCGCAAGGGCACCGGCGTGGAAGACGACGTCCATTCCTTTGCAGGCGCGATCGACGGCTCGGGGGTCACGCAGATCACCCTGTATGGTTCGTGTGCCCGCCTGCTCATGATGTGGATAGCGATGCCGACCGAAGGCGACGACCTCGTCACCTCGCGCCCTGAGCATCTCCACGATGCGCGTACCGAGAAACCCGCCACCACCGGTTACCAGGGCTTTCAAGACCTGTCTCCGATTCTGAGAAGGGAGGAGGGGTAGTACTCCATCGAAGGATTCACGGCGGTGCGTCCGTTTGCCCGAGCAGGTATTCAACCAGGCGGTAAACTTCGGTGCAGGCGTTTGCGTTTCGCAAGTCCACACAACCTGTGTGATGCTGCTCATGCACCTCCCGTGCGACGCCAGTAGCGTCGCCCGCCTTCGCAGCGATTCCTCCGTATCGTTGTGGTCTTGCGTTCAACTCCTGTTTGTGCCACCCACATCGAGCTTTAAGCGACTCCTGTGCCTCGGCCGGGCTCGCGAACACGCGCTTCATTTCCACGGCGGTCGACACGTGACATAGCAGCCACACTTCGAATGATGGATTGGAAAGGAGCACGGTCACGCCGTTCTTCGACGCGACGCCTAACGCCTGTTGAAGCGGCGCAGCTTTCGTGAGATCATGCGGTTCGACGTCGATGATTGCGTACACTCTGTCGCCGTCCGCGGCGGCGAATTTGCCATCACGCTTATCCTTCCTGCGTCGCTCTATCGCCTGATTGACAACATCAATGGCGGTGCCGCCCTTCCCCGGCAGCAAAACCAATGCCGCGCGTTGCCTGGCCTTAAGCGCGCTGTTCAGCACCGTGAAGTAATTGTATTCGGTCTTTCGTCCTTCACAGGCAACGATGAATCGTGGGCTCAGTCTGCGCGGCTTTCGCGGTCGGGTTGACGCGGACCGCTTCGGCACTCACTCGATCTCCGCAGAATGAGGGTCGGACACCTGGACCCTTGTCGGCTCATCGGGTTGTGGTACATCTGCCAACAGGGGTCCAAACACAGGAACACCCCCGAACCGCCCAGCCAGATAGTTCCTAGCCCACGCGGCATTGTTACGCGGCATTTGCTCAAAGTCCCACAAAGAGTAAAGCTCGGACGCACCATCGGAGTTCTTCTGCGTCAAGAAGACTTGGTCGCGCCGCAATAACGTTGGGTCCATGAGCGTTACGTCCTGCGCCGAAAAGAGCAGTTGTGTTCCGGACGGACTGAATTCAGGGCTATGGGCGAACTGAACGATCCGTCGCGCAAGCTGTGGGTGGAGACTGGAATCCAGCTCGTCAATGACAATAAGATCCCCTCGCTGACAGTGGCCGAGCAGTCGCCCGACAATAAGCAAGTAACGAAGTGTACCCGCAGATTCATCGGTGAGATCGAAACGAACACGATCTCCCTCGGACCCCTCATGTTCCGTGTAGAATCGAAAAGGGCTCGGAGCAACGCGCTCTTCTTCTTCGGAAAGCTCTGCAAGTACGCGCACAGCTTCCCGTATGTGTGTCGCCGCCTTTCTAAGCTCGGGCGGTGCACCCTCCTGCATCTTCAGTTCAGACAAGCTGAACGGGTCAAACGCGACGGCTTCTGTCCCTAATGCGACGATCCCCGTATCCGCATCGCGCACCAATTCTGCAAGTCGTGTTAGATAGTGCTGGTCTTTCTTGGCAGTGCCGGCAAACGACTGCAAAAGCCAAAGATCAGGAGGCGAATCTGTAGCGGCAGCCGAATGACACATCCCCTGCTTGAACCATCGGAAGATCGGTAGGACAACCTCCACATTCCGCTCTGCCGCACGCGACAGGACCAGTGCGTTGTTGCGCGTGTCCTCAATGATTTGCTCGCGTCTGGCTTGCGCCCCGAGTCGTTCGTGCAGAACAATCTTTGATTGGTGCGGATCCCTCTCATCCCGCTCAATAAGGGCAACCCAGTTGGATCGAGTCGCAGCGTCCTGTCGTTCGAGCCGCTCGCGATGTACGCGCTCCCGGGTGGCTTCAACACGGTAGCGGAATCCCACACCGTCCAGCTCGACGAGGACTTGGAACCTCGACGGGCCTTTGTGTGTCACAGAGGATAGACGAAATGGACTGACCCCAGCTATCGGATCGCCAATCGTCATGCCCGAAGTCGAGCGCGACACGAAATCCCGCAGCACGTAGAGCGCATGAAGAAGTGACGTCTTCCCGGAAGCATTGGGACCGAAAATCGCGGCACTCTTCAGTGCCGAGTACCTATTACCAGTCCAAATGTTCCCGCGTAGTCTCGAGTCCTGACGAGCGGGAACCAGGCTCAGGGTTGCCTCGTCGCGAAAGCACTGGAAGTTCGTAACCGCAAACTCGATGAGCACCTAGATCTCGCCTCCAATCTTGTCACTGTTCTCGTTAAACAGTGCCTGTTTCGACATTTTAACCGTTCTGTCGCAGAAAATATGCACGAGATCGCCTGAATTTTCAAAACGTGGCATCGGCTTCCTCTGCCCGGGAGTGAACCGAGCCCGATCCATACAAACGGCGCGAGGTCTGATTCGATACAATTTGTAGGGCTCTGACAATGTTAATCCCCAATGTCTGGTGGTCTCATCGGCGGCGTCGCTCTGCCCAAAAGGCGAGTTGTTCGCGGCTGATTTTGGCGTTGTGGCGGACGTCGACGGGCAGGGAGCGATGGAAAAGGATGTCGGCAATCCCTCGCGTCAGGTTGTCCGCTTGCCCCAGGCCCAGCAACTCCTTCGTAAACTGTACTAGTCGGGCACCGGTGGGGAAGCGCTCGGGCAGCGGCTCGACAATGATCACCGGTTTCTGTTGACCGGGCGATCCGAGGCCGACGAGCGCGGAGCGCGCGACGTCAGGGTGTTCATTGAAGATGGCTTCGCAACGAACGCTGTATAGCGTACCGGTTGCGGTGACGACGCGGTGCGCTTTACGGCCACAGAACCAGATTCGTCCCTGTTGATCCCGGTATCCGACATCTCCGATGCGATGCCAGATTCGCCCGCCGTCGATGATCTTAGCCTGTGCGGTTGCCTCTTTGAGACCGAAGTATTCCTTGGTCACGACGGGACCTGAGACAACCAGCTCGCCGATGTCGCCGTCCGGTACGACCAGGCTGTCGCTCCAATGGGCGATCGGATCGTCGGTAATGCGAATGAACCGCAGCTCGATACCCGGGAGCTCACGTCCCACACAGATCCCTGCCCCTTTGCGGCTCAGTTCGGCGCAGTCGCGGAGGACCTCCCGTCCACTGATCGACGAGACCGGCAGCGCTTCCGTCGCCCCATAGGGCGTGTGCACGTCAGCTTCCGGGGCGAGCACCTGGTGCAGCTTTTCGATGACGGAGTATGGCACAGGTGCACCCGCAATCAGGATGCGACGAAGCGTTGGCAGCTTGATGTCCCGCTCGACGCAAAAAGCCGCGACCCGGCCCCAAAGCGCTGGCGAACCGAACGTGTTTGTCACGTTGTGTTTGCAGATGGCCCGCACGATCTTGCCCGGATCGGCTCTGGCGGGCCGCGACGCGTCCATGTCAGGGATGACCGCCGTCATACCCATGGCTGGGTC
This sequence comes from uncultured Phycisphaeraceae bacterium, assembly GCA_964405925.1. Lineage (GTDB taxonomy): Bacteria > Planctomycetota > Phycisphaerae > UBA1845 > UBA1845. The sequence continues at coordinate 11,247 of CAYOQG010000089.1, forward strand.
AAACAGGGCAAACAGCGGAAACGTCGGCAGGTCGACTTCACCGGGCTCGATGTGGTAATGACGCTGAATCGCCCACACCTGGGCGTCGAACATCCCGTGCTCGTAGACTACCCCCTTCGCCGGCCCCGTGCTCCCTGATGTAAACAGGATGGCGGCGATCTCGTCGCGTGTTGTCTTGACGGGCTCGAAAGTCTCGCTCGCTCGCCGTTGAAGATCGTGGAGTGTTGATCCTCCCCAGAACCACCGACGCCCAACGGTGACGACATGCCGAACGTTCTTGAAAGGTTGCCGACGCAATACCCGCATGATTTGGGCGAGGGGAATTCCTACAAACGCCTGCACGTCGACCATACGAATGCACTCGAGCATCCGCGAGACGCCCATCCCGGGGTCGATTATGACGGGGACAGCCCCGATCTTGAAAAGGGCAAAGATCAGGCCAACGAACTCGAATCCGGGCTTGACCATGACCAGGACCCGGGTGCCTCGGTCGATACCAGTACTGCGAAGGCCGTTCGCGCATCGATTAGACGTTGCTTCGAGCTCGGCAAAGGTCATGGAGGCGTAGATAGCCCGCCCGCTCCAATCCCGCGATCGCGTCACCACCACGGCCGTCCGATCGGGCGAAGCCTCAGCCACACGGGGCAAGTACGACGCGATGTTAAAAGTCCTCGACGGAGTCCACGGACTGTTTGCAGGCTCCGCAGCGGTCCTCACTCGAGATGTCGATTCGCGCATAACGCCGAGCCTGTTCACAACAACTTGAGTCCTTACCGGCACAATCTACTCCCCTCGGCTGAACCTGTCGATCCAGGCTCCGTCCGAGTTGCATCTTGCGACTTGATCACGAAGGCGTGAGCCTTATCCTGTTGCGCACCATGAGACGAAGCAACATTGCACAGGTTGCTCATGCGGACCACCCACGTTCAACGACGAGCTGGGTACTGATTTGGGCCCTCGGCACAGTCCTTCCAGGATTTGGGCTCGCGCAAGAGCCGCTGGAACAGGAGCTACGCTCAACGCTTTCCGCCTGTCCCCATGCGGAGACGAGCGTGGGTGCGTTCGTCGTCGACCTTTCCGACGGTCAGGTAGTGTTTGCTGAGAATCCGGACCACTCGCTTGTCCCTGCCAGTGCGCTCAAGGTCTTCACGATGTCGGTCGCCCTGGTCGAGCTCGGCCCCGATTTCGCGTTTGAAACGCTTCTGGCGACCGATGGCCAACATCTCTATGTGATCGGTGCCGGCGATCCTGCTTTTGGCGATGAGAGGCTGCATGGTGAGAGCGGCGAAGGGATTACGGCGGACTTTGAACGTTGGGCAGCCGTTCTGCTCGAGCGTGGTATGACGGTCATCTCGGGCGACCTGGTGATTGACGAGTCCGTCTTCGATGGTAACTGGGTGCACCGTTCCTGGGAGGACGATGATCTCGACAACTGGTACGCCGCACCGGTCGGCGGTCTCAACTTCAACGACAACTGTGTGGACATCACGGTCAGCCCATCCGAGACCGCAGGAGCGCTGGCGATTATTACGGTTCAACCGGAGACAAGCTTGGTGCAGATCGTCAACAAGTGCCGTTCGGGAGGCAACGGCAAGCCGATTCTGCACCACGCCCACGATACGTTCGAGTACGCAATCAGCGGACGGTGCAACAAACGTTGGCCTTTTGGTTCTGTTTCCTTCCCCGATCCCGGTTTGCTCTTTGCGGACTCGTTGCGGACGGTGCTGAAAAGCAACGGCATCACCATCTGCGGAACGATGCGACGTGAACGACAACGTCTGGCAGATGGCACGGTGTCAGGGCATCTAACGGTCCTTGGTCGACGGACTACACCTCTCATCGAGGTGCTTCGTCGTGCCGGCAAAAACAGCCAGAATCTGTTTGCGGAATGCTTGCTCAAGCGGTCGGGTTACGACTGGGCGAGACGCCAAGGGATCGTTAACCCGCAGGGAAGTTGGAAGCTTGGCCAACAGGCGGTCAAGGAGCTCGTCACACGGGCTGGCGTCGATACAGAAGGTCTTGTGATTGCTGACGGATCGGGCCTGAGTCGCGAGAACACTTGCACGGCTCGACAACTTGTTCAACTGCTTGCATGGGCGCACCGGCAAACCTTCGCCTCACTGCTGGTCGACAATCTCTCGGTGGCGGGTGTTGATGGGTCGCTGCGGAAGCGGTTGGCAGACATGCCCGGGCGGGTACATGCCAAGACCGGTACAATGAAGGGCGTTCGCTCATTGGCAGGTTACGTGGACGGTGACGCCGGCCCGCGCTACGCCTTCGCCGTGATCTTCAACGGTTACAACGGACCAAGCACCCGCTACAAGGAAATCCAGGACCGCTTCTGCCGCATCCTCGTTGCTACCGCAAATCGGGATTGACCCACCACCCATCCCGTCAGCAATCCCCAATCCACGATCGTCAATCCGCAATCCCCCATATCGACGTCTTCCCCAGCAGGCGATACGATCTGTACAGTCCAGCGTGACATAACGCCTTCTTGAGGGAGTGGTATCGTGTCGATGAAAGGTGATTACCCGATCATTTTGGCCCATGGCATCTGCCGCTTTGACCAACTGCTGAACGTGACCTTCGGCTTGGATAACCAGGCTGATGACCGGCTCCACTACTTCAAGCGCATTCGCAGCACGCTGATCGAGGATGGATTTACGGTGTTTCATTCGAGCGTCGGATGGGCTGCCGGAGTCGAGACGCGAGCGGATCAGCTCAGAGAGCAGCTACTCAAGTACACCGACGGATTTCAAGATTTCACCAAGGTCCACATTATCGCTCACAGTATGGGCGGGTTGGACGCTCGCCACATGATCTACAAGCATCGCATGGAGGATCGGGTGGCGTCGCTGACCACGATCGGCACACCGCATCACGGCAGCAGCTTCGCTGACTGGGGCGTCAAACTGGCTGAAGCATTCGCTGACCTTCTCAAACCGTTCGGCATCGACCTTGTAGGCTTCAAGGACTTGACAAGCGAGAAATGCAAAGCCTTTAATGACCAGGCGGAGACGTTCGAGCGAAGCAACGGCGTCAAGTACCAGACCTTTTTCGGCATTCAGCCGCTAGACCGAGTTTTCCTACCCCTCCGGGTGCCTTACAGCATCATCGAAAAACGCGAAGGGCCCAACGACGGACTCGTTTCGCTTGAATCAGCCAAGTGGCGTGACGATGTTTTCGTCAAACAGATCGACGCCGACCATCTCAACGAGGTCGGCTGGTGCAACTTTGCCGGGTCCGAACCCTGTTCGCGTCCGAACCGATTCGAAAGACAGATCCGGGAGGTCTACCTCGAAATTGCACGTGGGCTGTGACAGGGGGAGGAACAAGGGTGAAGGATGAAGGATGAACGAGGGATGCTTCGAGGCCCTTTCCTTCGCTATTCGCTATTCGACACTCGACATTCCGACGGCGCGGGGTGCAACACTCCGAGCCCCAAGCGCGAGCGCGGGGTGTGCGCGGCGGAGGGTCAGTCTGTGACACAAACAAATGGGAAAGCCGGCGATGCCAAGGAAACGCTTGGAAGGTCATGAAATCGCAGCGTTGATGCGCGACTGGCCCAACGAGGTCTGTGATCTCGCGTTGGAGCTACGTGAGTTCGTGTTGAAAGTCGCACCGGAGGCGGATGAGAAGATCGCCTTCCACGCCTTGTGCTACTACAAATCCGACGCCCCATACGGCGTCATCGGTGGAAACGTGTGCATGATCGCCCCGCGCGATGACGTGCTGCACCTGGGATTCATCCATGGAGCTTTCCTGCCCGATCCTGAGGGACTCCTCCAAGGCACTGCGAAATCCGCACGCCATATCAAGCTGCGCAACCCCAAAGACATCCGCCGCCGGGCGCTCACAGCTCTGATCCGCGCGGCGGTCGAGTACGACCCGGCCTCCGAGTCGTAGGGTAGGCTGGGGGAGGTTTTTGGGATACAGCTCTCCTCCCTGCTGAGGAGGAGCTGGCGGACGTTCTTGTCGTCGTCCCACGGATCGGTCGCTCGGCAACCCCGGGTCCCGGCCGCTGTTCGACAGCTCCGGTCACGACTATGGCAGGAGGCGCTTCAGGGTGTCCCGGGCGTCTTGGATGTCTTTTGTGGGGTCGTTGGAGTCTTTGCGGCGGAGAATGTATGGACCCTGATAGTCGGCAGCGTCGAGGACAGCCAACAGACCAACCAGATCGACTTCGCCTTCGCCGAGTCGTGTCTCGTGGCCTGTGCCTTCGGAGAGCCCGGCGGTCGCGTCGCGAACGTGAAGCAGCTTGACTTTTTCGATGAATCGATCGATCGACTCGAACGGATTAGCACCGTGCATGACTAACGCGGCTGGGTCCAGGCAGACACCAATCGATGGGCAGCGAAGAGCATCCAACACGCGGACGATTCTTCGTCCGCTGTCATACGAAGGTCGCAAGGAATAGAGCACACCGGTCGAGTCGGCGAACTCGCCGATCCGCTGTAACGCTTCGATCGCCAGCGGCGACGGTTCCCCTGTTTCCGGATGTGTCAAGGCACCGACAGAGGCTGTCACCGTCGGCACTTTCAGATCTGCAGCGAGGGCCAACACATGAGTCGTCAGTTCGACCCGCTTATTCACGGTCCGCGGATCGGTCAGTCGCAGTCCGGGCGTGTCACCAACGAGGGCGGAGAGCCTCAGGCCCAAGCTCTCAATAAGATGGGACAGGTGTCGTCGGCCACTCTTGGATAGGCTCGACGGTGCAAGGTCCCCCTCGCCGGTCGCGAGCTCGATGGTGCGGAAGCTGAGGTCGGCGGCTTTGCGCAGTGCGGCCTTCGTCGGTAGCCGAAGATCATCAACGTCCAGACCTATTTCTCGTTTGGCCACGGAACGCTCCTCCAACGTTGTCTTTTAGGTCGGCGGTAGAGTACTTCCTACCGCCCGCGATACTTTATCAGGCCCGTGAACTCTGCCAAATGGAGTGCTCCTGGATGCCCTGCAGAAAAGGACGTAAGCCGTGGACGGTGACGGACCGGGTGATGCCAGCAAGACCCGCGAGGGCAGGAGGTAGGGACTTCGGGCATGGCAGTGCGAGTGACCCGTAAAGCGCACTCGTTTCCCTGCCTATGGCTCAGACCCCTCCTTCCGCCCTGAGAAGGGGGGATAATAGGAGGTCGTTCCCCTGCGGCAACGGGGACGAAAACGAGGTTCCACCACACGATTCGAAAGAGGCCTGTAGTCCAGGCTAGTGCTTCGTCATGCGTAAATATGTGGGTTCACCGGACCGGACGCGTTCACAACGCCGGTGAGAGTTCCGCTTCCTTACGGGCGCGGCTCGGAAAGGACCTACCACGATACCCGCAAAACAAGGGTTGACGATGCACTAGGTATCAGCGCCAATACGATGCACTTCAGCGATCTGGTAGAAACTGCTCATCACCGTGGGAACCGCCAGCACAAACGGCAGGATAAGAGTGCTTTCGGACGCCAGCGAACGGAACGCGCCGTAAAGCCAGTGCGAAGCCATCACCCATGCCGTCAGACCAGAGAGAAGCAGTACCGCACCAAGGAAGGCAGTCACGATAATAATGATGTGCTGGCGATTGAGGTAGGAGACGGAAGTGCAGGCGATCATCGCGGCTGCGCCGGCGGCCCACAGCGGCGTGTCGTGAAACCCGACAACTGAAAGACACCGCATCACGATGGCACCACCCACCATTCCTCCGAGCAGCGAGACCGCGAGCGTAATGGGCTTGTAGCTGAGGGCGCCGAGCACAACGGCTCCACCGAGCGCATAGAGCCACTGCTGGTCGCAAGGTCCTTTAAGCCATGCCGCAAGTCCGGCACCGATGACGGCATACGAGAGTACGACGGCGATTTTCCAAACCCGAAAGCCAAAGAGCATAAGCCCTAACCCTGCCACAACCAACGGAAAGCCGGCTGCGCTGCCGGCTTGCTTGAGGAAGAGCAGCCAATCGTAAATGGAGGTAATTGCCATCTCGTCACCTCGATAGGATGCAAAGCTAGGATTACGAGTCTATGCTCCGCCGCCGAACGCGCAAGCTGGACGCTCGCGACAGCCCATCCGCATGCCGGCTGCACGTTAACGGCGCGCAGCTCCCTGGTTCTTATTAGCCTACGATATCAGGATCAGGACTTGTCGTTGCCCTCCCGCTTTGGCCGGGGGGCACTTCGTGTGAGCAGGGTCTGGACGATCAGGGAAGTCAGCAAGAACGCCCCGATGCCAACGCCGACCAGCGCCGGGCGCTGCTGCAGGGCCTGATAATTCGCCGGGGTATACGCATGTGCCAGCGTTCCCATGGCCATCGCGACGAGACCAGTGCCGATCAGGGACGTTGTGAGGATGAGCGCCCAGCGTGCAGCGGCGACGCCGAGGGTCAAGCCGGCGACAATCGCCAGCAATGCGACAGCTTTCCCGTTGGACTCCAGATTGACGTCCCTTTCAGTCGCGAAGGCCCATAACTCCTCCGCAAATTGCCGGGGATTGCGGTCTCGATAGGCTTGCTGGTCATCGGGCGAGGGAACAGTGAACGACGTCGTCTCACTACTGACAAGGGCTCCATTCGGCGACGCCTCAAACTCCGCAAGATAGGGCATGACCCGCTGATAGCCGAAGACGCCGAGGGCCACCAGCGCGAAGACGCCTGCGGCGACCACACCGACCCACATCCGGACCGTATGGTAACCCACAACGCCCAGTGCCAG
>CAYOQG010000090.1:0-17777 GCA_964405925.1 uncultured Phycisphaeraceae bacterium
CCCCCCCCCCCCCCCCCCCCCCCCCCCCCCCCCCCCCCCCCCCCCCCCCCCTCTCGCTGACGACACGGATGCGGTGACGACCCTATTCGAAGGCGCCAAATCAATAGCCTTTGAGCGGAGATTCCAAGCAATTGACCTACGGAGCAAGGGAGCCGTCATACCAGGTGTGGCGGTCAACGATCGATACGTGGGCTTTCGCCGTAGACTCCCCGAGCAGCCAGAGGATGTGTTAGCCTGGCTGCCGCGTAAAGCGAGAGCGGCAGCCCGAAATGGGCGAGAAAAGTACCGGCTGACAGTCTCTGTCGGTGACGAACACCTCAAAGACGTCTGGCGCCTTTATGCGGTCAGCATGAGGCGGTTGAGCTCGCTGACGTATCCGTACACGTTCTTTGAGCAACTGGTCGAGAACACGCCGGACCGTCACTGGGTGTCCCTTGTGCAACGGAATGGAAGGAACGTCGCCGGACTGGTGACGTTCTTGTTTCGCGACACCGTCATGCCCTACTTCATCGGGACCACCAACGACGCACGATGCTGCAGTGCAGCCAATTTCATTTATCTGACGGTGATGGAACGGGCCGTCGCCTGCGGCTACCGCGTCTTTGATTTTGGCCGTTCCCGTCGTCACAACAATGGGAGCTTCAATTTCAAGCGTTTCAACGGGTTCGAGCCGCGGCCACTGGGCTACCAGATCTACACGGCACCCGGCGCTAAAGCACCGGACCTGTCACCGGACAGTCGTAAGTTCCGTTTTGCTCGCCGCGTCTGGCCACACCTGCCACTATGGTTCACCCGTGCGGCTGGAGCGCGCATGGCCAGGCATATTCCAGGATGATCGTAGATGAACATATTGTACCTTGCACACCGGATTCCGTATCCGCCTGATAAGGGCGACAAGCTGCGGTCATACCGCGAGGTGGAACATCTCGCCCGGCGTCATCGGGTCTGGTGCGCGTGCTTCGTGGATGACCCCGCCGACGAAGCTCACGTTCACCCGCTGAGGGCATTTTGTCAGGATGTGGCGGCGATTCCACTTTCGCGAGCACGAGCCAAGATCCGAGGCCTCGCCGGATTGCTGTGCGGCCGGACGCTTACCGAGTCTTTCTATTCGCATTCGCGGATGCGGGCGACATTGAAGAGGTGGTCCAGGGCAGTGGATTTCGACGCCGTGGTGGCGTTCTCTTCGAGTATGGCACCATACGCTCTAGCCGTTCCCGCGAAAAGACGCGTTCTCGACCTGTGTGATCTCGACTCACAGAAATGGCTCGACTACGCCAGAACATCCCGCGGTCTTCTACGCCGACTGTACGAAACCGAGGGGAGGCGATTGGCTGTCGCGGAGCGCACCTATTTGGACGAATTCGACGCCACGTTGGTAATCACCCAGGCGGAAGCGAAGCCGCTTTCGTCGGTGGAGAGACGCGGCAAGTTACACATCGTCGGCAACGGCGTATCGCTGCCGGATCTCAACGGTGACAGTAACGAAAGTGTCCAAGGCTCCACGTGTGATGGAAGAAGCAGGATCGCTAGCAGGACAGAGCAAGACGGTGAGACCTCAAAGAGCCCCATTGTGGGCTTTGTGGGTGCGATGGACTACCACCCGAACGTTGAAGCCGTCGGCTGGTTTGTCTTAAACTGCTGGCCTCGCGTTCACCGTGCCTTTCCTAGCGCGACCTTCCGCATTGTCGGACGCTCGCCAACGCGCCAGGTTCGAAAACTGGCAGCCGTGCCCGGTGTCGAGGTGATCGGTGGTGTACCGGATGCGATGGCCGAGGTGCTGCGTTTCGAGGTGAGCGTAGCGCCCATACAGACAGCCCGCGGCCTGCAAAACAAAGTCCTGGAAGCCATGGCCGCAGCGAAACCCATCGTATTGACCAGCCGGGCGGCGGAGGGCATTGACGCTCGAGACGGGCACGACTTTATCATCACCGACGAACCGGGAGAGTTCTCCGAGAATGTCGTGCGCTTATTGCATGACCCCGTTGAACAAAGGCAACTTGGAAAAAACGCCCGGCGGTTCGTGGCCGTCAACCATTGTTGGGAGGAAAACCTGCGCCGAATGGAGCTTATCGTGACCGGAGCGCTCGTCCGTTCCGCCCGACCGCGAAGCGTACGGCGGACGCCGGCGACTGTCTCGGCGGAGAACCTCGTGACGGCAGCCGCTGAATGAGTCGCGGCGACAAGCCGTACTACCTGCGATGTCAGGACTTCCCACTGCGGTGCCCAGCCAACAACTGGCCTTGTACGACCGCGCAGGCTAAAGCCTGCGGCTCAGCGCCGCCCCTGCTGAGACAACCCATAGCAGACTCAGATCATCCCGATCACGGCGGATTGAGCCCGGTCATCTGCCTCACCTTCAGATAGACCTCCTCCCCATCCTCGTTGCACGGGTCAACCAGGATGAGCCGGTCAAAGACGGGCGAGTTGAACTCAGCCGGGCGATGACAATCGCGACACCCCAGCGGAGCAAGGTCTGGATCGGCACCCCAGGACTCCTCCGCAGGGCGGATGTTGTGATCCATCGCCCAGATGTAGGGATACCACGCTTCCATGGCGACCCCCGCTCTTTCGTGCTCGAACGATCCCACACCACCCGGGGCATCTGGATCCTCATAGAACACACGTTTGCCCCGCACCAGGACCGGATTGGCGGCGATCTGCTCACCATTGGCGTCGAGGCCCTTGAGCACACTGATATAGGCGAGGATCTCCTCGGGACGATTGATCTCCAACCGGCCGTCATTATCGTCGTCGGTGACGACCGGCAGCGGTGTACTCCCGACCGCCTGGGCGACACGCCACGTGAAGAGCGGGGCGATCACGTCGTCGGCCAGATCCTCTGGCGTTCCGTTCTGGTCCCAGTCCGCGAAGTAGATCATGATCCAGATGTTGGCGGGGAAGATGCGCACGACGCCATCGACGTCTTCCTTGGCGACAAATCCCGGATACCAACGGTCGTCATCATCCTCCGCCCACGGATCCAGTGGGTCCGTCGAGTAGTAGCGCGAAGTCGTCCCCACACTTCCCGGTATGGTGATGTCCCTGAAGACCACGGCTTCGGTCAGGGCGTAGGGGATGTGGCAACCCTGGCAGGAAACCGTGTTCATCGGACCCCGGTCGCCGAGGGCAAAGCCCTCTCGGTGGACTTGAATGTCCCCCGGAACGTCAGGTGCTTCCGGGTGCTTGAGCGGGTTGGGGTCACCGTTCGGAAGCTCTGAGAGATGGCAATTCCGGCAGGTCCTGAAGTTCACATAGTCAAGCTCATTGCGATACTTGAGCTGCGGACTGTTGCCTTTGCCGATGTTGTGATCGAAGGTGCCCGGGTGACAGTAAGTACATACACGGCTTTCTTCTGGAGGAATGTCGTTGTAGGGATCGTCGTCGTTGAGCAAATTGAACTTGCGATAGTGAATATCGCGATCGTCAAACCAGACGGTCCCCGTAATGGTGCCATATGGATGGCACTGCCAGCAGGCCAAATCCTTTGGCGGGTATGTGACCGCGGTCGGCCCCATCGAGAGTACGCCGGTCAGGGCGTCCGAGACCAGACTGCCGTTGTCGACGCCCACCGAGTAATCGATCTGCAGGGTCGATGTGGAGGAAGCACGACCACGAGCACCGTCAAGAGGTCCGAGCATCGCGTCGAGAAAAGCCACGTCCGCCGGGCGCTTCTGACTTTGGGATTGCGCAATTGCCTTTGTCGCGACACTTGCGGTCGTGTTCGTGGAGAACCAACCCTGCCCCGCAGTTCCGGCCGCGGAAAAGGCGGGGACGAGGTTGCCCTTCTCGTCGACAAGGTTCTCCCCGGCGGCCAGTGTATTCCTGCGCCAAGTCAGACTCATATACGTCCCGTCGACCTGTGGCCGGTCGGCACGATGACAGAACAGACAGTCAGGCCCGGACAGACCCGTCACATCCCACGGTGCAGGAGTCACTGTGCCCGTTGCATAGTCCTGCCTCGTGTAGTCTCCATCGAGCTGGACCTCTTCGGGAGTCTTGCCCAAAACTTCATAGCCAAACAGGCCGGTCGTCTCGTCGTAGTGGAGCTGGCCGTCACGGTCCCACTCTCCGGGACCTGAACCGGGGTGGCATCCACTGCAGTCGCGCACCCAGTTGAACGTCGGTTGGTCAATCTGCGAGGGATTGGTGTTCTCTTTCGCGGCGAGCAGGTATTGGAAGGACTGTCCCCATTTGCCGTATCGGCCTGCACTCTTGATCCAGTATCGGCCGTCGTCGTTGTAGTCGTCCTTCATGTCGAATTCGTTATTGACGTCTGTGCGGCCATCCTGGAACCAGGCTCCGTTCGTCACGTGATAGGTATCGTGGCATCTCGGTCCGCCACAAGTCTGTCGACCGCTGTACGGGGCGGTCGAGCCGGCGGTCACCGGATTGCCGAGGTAGTCTTTCAGGATGATTCGTGAGTGGAAGGGATAGACCTTCACCATCTCCTTTACGGTCGTATACTCGGGCTTGCCGTCGAGACCGTGCGGATCGGTGAGGACCTTCCGGTCGAATACGGGTGACTGACCATCGTTGCGGTGACAGGTGTTGCAGCTTTCAGGCTCCTCTCCCGCGCCCCACGCCTCCACTGCCGGGCGAACGTTGTGATCCATTCCCCAGATGTACGGGTAAGACGTGATCGGAATTCCCTTGTCCTCGTGGTAGAAATAGTTGACGCCGGACGGAACCTGCGGATCGAAGTACCATACACGCGGTCCTCTCACCAACACCGGGTTCGTTGCGACGGGCACACCGTTGGCATCGGGGAGGCGCAGCGTCTTGAGATACACGAGGATCTCTTCCGGGCGATCAATCTCGAGTCGCCCATCACCATCGTCATCGGTTAGCACGGGAAGTGGTGAACCTCCCACGACCTGGGCGACCCGCCAGGTGTAGATTGGCGCGATCACGTCGTCGCTCAGGTCATCAGGCGTGCCATTCCGATTCCAGTCTCCGAAATAGATGTTGATCCACACACTGGCTGGGAACAGACGCTCGACACCGTCGGTGTCTTTCTTCCATAGAAGCGGTGGGTACCATTTGCTCTTGTCGGCATTCTGAGGGTTTAGTGGGTCAGCAGAGAGATACTGCGAAGTCCACGCCAGGTTGCCCGGGATTGTAATATCCCTGAAGAACAGACCTGCAGTCAGGGCATAGGGGATGTGGCAGGCCTGGCAGGACATCACCCGCATCGGGCCGTTTTCACCTTCGGCGAAACCGATCTGGTGGATGGGTGTGTCACCCGGAACGTCTGGTGACTCCGGATGTTTGAGCGGGTTCGGCTCGCCGTTGGGCAGCTCCGTCAGGTGGCAGTTTCTGCAGGTTCGGAAGCCCACATAGTCCAGCTCGTTGCGGTATTGTAGTTGGAAGGAATTTCCCTTAGCGGCGTTGTGGTCTAGGCCGGCCGGATGACATACACCACAGACAGCGCTCCGCGCCGCCGGGATGTCGTTGTCTGGATCGTCATCGTTGAGCCTGTTGAACTTTCGATAGTGAATGTCGCGATCATCAAACCACACTTCGCCAGCCACGACCTTCAGTGGATGGCAACTGACACAGGCTTGATCCAACGCCTTCTGACCGACGGTAGGCCCTGCGAGCAGAACCTCATCATTTTCGTTGACAAGCAGACTGCCATCCGCGACACCGATGGAGTAATCGATTTGAAGCGTCGTCGTGGCTGCGACGTTGGACGGACTGCGACGCGGCTCCTCGATGAAGGCAAGATCTGCCGGACTCAGATCTTGATGGCTCGCGGATACGGTCTTGGCAGCGGCTGCGGAGTTGGCGGAGAACCATCCCTGCCCGGCCGTCGAGGCCGCGGCATAGGCAGGAACCGAGGTGCCCTGATTGTCCACCAGGCTCGCACCGGCAGCTAAAACGCCGCTACGCCACCCCGTGACCATATCCGTACCATTGACTGTCGGCCGATTGTCACGATGGCAAAGCAGGCAGTCGGCCTCTGACACACCGGTGACGTCCCACGGCGCCAGGCTGACGGTCCCCGCAGTCCGATCGAGAACGCTGTAGTCACCATCAAGGGCGACGTCCTCTGCGGTCTTGCCCAGCACTTCATAGCCGAACTGACCGGTCGCTTCGTTGTAATGGAGCTCACCGTCGCGGTCGAACTCACCCGGTCCGCCGCCGGAGTGGCAGCCGCTGCAATCGCGCACCCAGGCGAATGTCGTCTGGTCGATCTGTGATGGATGGGTATTGTCCTTGGCGGCCAGCTGGAACTGAAACGACTGCCCCCACTTGCCGTAACGACCCGCACTCTTGATCCAGAACTTGCCGTCACCGTCGTAGTCATCGTGCATGTCGACCTGGCCATCCAGATTGGTGCGACCTTGTTGGAACCACTCACCGTTCTCGATGGCTTCTACGGCGTGCTCGTGGCACTGGCCGCACGTCTGACGCGGGCTATAGGGTCTTGTGGAGTCGATGGTGATCGGGTCACCGAGCGTGTCCATGAGCGGCATGGGCAGATGGCCCATGTTCTTCGAGAAGGATGCGTAGTCCACGAGGTCGACATCCGTATCCGCGTCGACGTCAAAGACTTCGAGACACCCGGGAACACCTGGAACATCGCCCGGGCCGGACAACGTCAGGCACATGGCCAGGAAAAAGTAATCGTTGTTGTCGACGTAGCCGTTGCCGTCGAAGTCACCCGTGGCTGCGGGGCTGGACGCAACGGAAACAAGATTGATAAGCGTTACGACTAACAGAGCAACTCCCCATCGATGCAGACACATGGCTCTTCTTCCTTCTTGAGAATGGTTCTTGTCACGGTGGATGACATCAACCGCGGCGCAAGCATCTGATACCGATCGCGCGGCTATCGTGCAGCAGCCGAACGACCGGATGAAATGCGGACGCTCATCGGTGCAACTGGAGCTTTGCACGTACCCTCCCTCTTCGCGAGCGCACTGGAACTCGACAAGCCCGAGGCAAGCTTTCGGACCTGCCAGGCACCCGTGCGCCAACTTCCCCAAACAGGCACAACATTGTACCTCTATGTCCGGCATTTCGCAATTTGAAATCGGCGCAGGCTACTGGGACGATTGGACCGGTTACCGGGTCGGGGTCTTAACAAAGCCGGGACCATCGGGCCGTGTGCTGCTCGATATGAATGCGGTTGGACCACTCGCCGGGCGACCTTGGGCGTGCGCCGATAAAGGCTCCCGATGCCGCGCCCGACGACGCCACACCGTCTTGGAGCCGCACAACCTGGCCGAGCACGTAGGTCGATGCACGACTTGTGCACTTATCACGCGAATCCCATTTGTTCGTTACGCAGGAAGCGCCAGGCCACAAGCCGGTGCATGCAGGTGAGCAACGAATACTTGGCAGACATATCACTCAGGCAGGATAAAGTCGACATTCGGATGGGTCAGTGCAGGGTCGTTGAACCCCGAGGGTGCGCTCACGGTCTCGCCCGTGAAGTCCTCAACGTACTGGATCGCACCGGTTAGACACGTTGCTGCACAGGCAGGCTGCAGGCCCGCTTCCACACGATGCACGCACATCGTGCACTTGCTGGTCTTTCCGGTATCGGTATCGATTCGTGGTGCACTGTAGGGGCAGGCGAAGATGCAATATCGACATCCAATGCAAAGATCCTGGTCGATCAAGACGATGCCGTCCGATTCGCGCTTGCTGATCGCTCCGACCGGGCAGGCTTTCATGCACGCCGGTTCGTCACAATGATTGCACGCAACGGAAATGAACTCGCGCTTCGCTGTCGGATACGTACCCTCCTCTCGCTCAACGATAAATCGCCAGTCCGTGCGCAGTGGTGTATTGTTCTCGGTCTTGCAAGCCATGTGGCACGAGTGGCAGCCGATGCATTTTCTCAGATCAATGATCCAACCGACTTGAGCCATCGCACGTACTCCTCTGTGAGACCCTACACCTTCGCAACCTGCACACGGGTATCGAAAGACGACGGACTGCCACCGAGCTTATCCTGCAGCGTGACGTTCGGTTTGACCGGATCCCCTCGCATGATCGGGTTCGACGCGATGCCGTGCCCCCGCCACTTGGCCGCCTCCTGTACCACGCCGTTCACCGAATAGGACTGCGATCCCAGTCCCCAATGTCCGAAATGGCGGGAGATTGCGACGACGCCGGGTCGAACCGTTGCGGTGACCCATGCGATGCCGTGTGATCCATCAGGGTGAGAGGCTGAGCTAACAAGAACCTCGTCCCCGGTGCGAATACCGCGAGCTTGAGCGTCCACTGTGTTGATCTCCACGAAGTTCTCCGGTTGAATGCTCATAAGCAGGGGATTGGCTGCCGTCCGGTCGTGGTTATGCCACGCCTTCGTATAGGTGATCAGCGCCAGCGGAAACGCCGTCGGATCGTCCGCGATCGGCTGATCCAGCAGGTCAGCGACAGGTTGATACTTCGGAAATCCGTCGAAGCGTTCGCCGGTCATCGAATCAACCATTTGTGACAGCGTCTCGTTGAAGAAGAACAGCCGTGCACCCCACCGATGCCGCACCATGTCACCCTCATAGCCATTCGCGGCGGCCTCAAACCGCCCCCCGCGAGCTAGGGCATGGTCGAGCCCCGGTCCGCCGTCCTGGTCAGCGATGTTATGGAAACGCTGGATCCAGTAGTCCTGTGCTCGATTGATCGGAACCGGGTCGCCCAATGCATCCTCCGAACCCAGAGGAAGTCCCAGTGCCTTGCCGAGTCCAATTAAGATGTCCTCTGTGGTCTTGGTGTTGGGAAGCACGGGGGTGTAGTTGCCATCTCCGTCGAACGTCCCCACGACCGGCACCTGGAACCCGCAGGCTCGGGTCAGGAAACAGCGGCCGACCAGGGCATCGCCCCACCGTTCGAAATAGGTCGTCTCCGGGAGGACATAATCCGCCCATCCCGTCATCTCACTCATCTCGCTGTCGATGGAGACGAATAGGGGAACTTTCTTCTCATCCGCAACGACCCGTTCGAACGCAGCTTTGCCTGCAGGCGTCGAGTACGGTATGTTCGCGGCGCAGTTGATCAGGGCAGCGATGGAGTAGGGATACGCGTCGTCAATACTCGGGATAAGCTCCTGCGCGTTCCCGTGGATCGCCATCGGGAACCAGGGTCTCGGCGCTGGGTAGCGTTCAGCCGGAGGTTTGCCCGCATACTCCGAGGTGTTTTCGTACCGCGCGACGATGCGGTTGATTTGGATCCCCGAAGGTTGGACACCACCGTGAACCACCTCAGGTCTGTATGATGTGCCCACGCCACCTGCGCCATCGTACGATCCGCCACCGAAGTGCAGGCCACCCTTCCAATTGTAGCCGCCCAAGAGATGATTCAGGCAGGCGATCGCCCAGGCTGTAAACGTTCCGTTGGTGTGTTCAGAGCTGCCACTACTATGGCACACAGCCACTCGCCGACCGTGTGAAGCCAGCCCGACCGCCACGGCCTGTATCGTGGTCACGTCGAGACCACAAATCGACGACCATTCTTCAAGCGTGTGCGTTTGGACTTGGTCGACATATAGCTCAAAAGCGGTCTTGCAAGTAAACCCATTCACCGTCACCTCACCGGGTAAGAGGTCACCCGTGTCCACGGAGTTGTATTGAACGGCTTCGCCGCCTGACCAGACCACGAAATCGTCTTGTGTCCCGCCGACAATCCCAGCCTCATCCGCCCGAAGATGCGCCATGGCATGTCCATCCACGACCTTGACCAAAAGCGCTGCGTCCGTCGTATTCAGCTCACCGGTGGGATTGGCTGCCCCGTCGTGTGGTCTTTGCAGAAATGCGACGTTATGCAGATCATTGTCGATCAAGTATCGGGCAATCATCAGTGCCAGAGCGGCGTCGGTACCCGGGATGATGGGGAGCCACCAAGTGGCTTTGCTTGCGCTCACGCTCTGACGCGGATCGACAACCGCCAGTTTTCCGCCGCGGTTGAGCATGTTCACGAGTGGCCGAGCTCGTGCGACCATCGAGAAACCCGAGGCGACAGGGTCCTGGCCGAACCAGAGAACGAGATCAGAGTTCGCAAGATCGGGGCTGGCCCCGCATTCGTGGTCCTGGTATCCCAGGCCCGTTGATAACGCCATGCCCACGCCGTGGCTTGCCGAACACGGATCGCTAGGTCCGTGATTGTTGTTGACGGTGCCGAAACTGCTGCCCCAGAAACGCCTTGTGAAGTTGGTGGCCTGGGCACGGCCGTGGGTGAATACGATTCTGTTAGCGAGCGGTCCAAGCTCGGGAGCATTGTCGTCGATATTCGTCGTGAGGTCACGATGGGCTGCTAACTGCGCCGCAATCTCGGGAAACGCCTGCTCCCAGGAAATCGTTTCCCATTGACCGGATCCACGCGGGCCGACTCGCTTGAGCGGCGCTTTGATGCGCGTGGGACTGTAGAGCGTAGCGATCCCGGCTTGCCCTTTCGCGCAGAGCGCCCCGGTGTGTGCCAGTGCTTCTTCGATTGGGGTGTCGTACGGCAGGTGCCCTTCCGTTCCGTCGTCGTTCATCATACCACTTGGGTGATAGGGGTTGCCGTCGATCTTGACCAAGATCCCGTCTACGATCTTGCAGCGCATCCCACAGGACGCCTCGCAGCCACCGCACAGGCTGTACTTGACCTCGACGTTCTGGTCCGTATCAACAAGAACCGGATTGCCAAAGTTGACGGCCCTAGCGGGGTTCTCGCGGAAGAACGCACATCCGAACGCAGCGCCGGCAGCCAGAGCACCAGTCGTTCTCATGAAGGCTCGTCGCGTGATACCCGCTTCAAGCCAACCGGCCAGATGCCGGGCGTTCAGCGCCTTCGATCGTTTCGAGGTTCCCACGCTGTTTGCTCCTCGTTACACGGGATCGAGTTTGTCGCCCCTGTGCAAAGGGGCTTTTCTTCCTTTCCGACGCACGCCACCCGTTATCGCACGTAGAACTGAGGCACCTCCGGGGACGACCCGTCGTGGCATGACGTGCACGCGTTCTCCTCCAAGCTCACCTGCTTCCGAACATTGGCCCCCGACTCCGAGCGGAAGTCGACGTTTCGGTGACACGCCACGCACAGCCACTCGGCTGAGCCCAGAACCGCCAGCATCTGAGCATGGGCGGTCGGGGTTACGCCGTCCATCGCTACTTCGTGCAATCGCTTTCCATGACAACCGATGCAGTCGCCGTCGTAGCCGGGTGAGTACGGGTCGTGGATGGCGATGTTGTCATACGTGAGGTGCTTACCGCGTATCGGCGGCTGTACGCCGTCCCAGCCGAAGATGTTCTGGAATCTGGCGACGTCCCTTAAATCCACGTCACCGTCTGGATCTGCCAGTGGGTCAAAGTCAAACGTGTCGACACACTCTGGAGAGCTCGGCGGGACGGTGGGCCCGGACGCCAAGAGGCACTCCGCCAAATAGGCATAATCCACCAGACCAACGATGCCGTCGCCGTCGTAATCTCCCGTCGGCGCAGACTCCGGACCGGCCATCACAATGACAGCGAAGCCTATCACGATCGTCGATCGCAGCACCGTGATCCAGCCATCGGACCGCATTTCGCTCCTCCTCGGACGAACGACAAAGGGGGCGACCTAAGGACGCACCTCCGGGCACTGCCAACCAAACGCGGCACGTACCGCAAACCACGAATGGCAAGCAACACCAATCCCAACAAGCATCTGCGCGTTGTGGGCGAGCGTCACGGGCGGCTTGCCCGCCTGTACTGCGCTTCCAAACGCACCGGCAAACGGCGCCAGGCCGAACCAGTAGCATGCAAGAGCACAACCGTATATTGGGATGCGTGGAACGTCACACAATGGTTCAGGCGGTCGGTTGCCTGTCCCGAGAATTGGCGACGCGTCACCAGCCAAAAAGAGCCGGTTAGATCGCTGCCCCCCCTTCCCTTTAAGTGACGCCCGTCAGCGAGCGCCTCGTCAGTCCGCCGCGGCGGCCCCAAAGTCCACCGCGACCCTTCTCAACTCCTCTGCGTTCGGTACCCCAGCACCATAGCATATCACCTCAAGCACCGGTTCGGCAAGAAAACCGAAGCACCCGCGAGGCGCTCAAGCTGCACGATCTGTGGTCCCAATACGAGAGTCAGAGCGCTCTGCCTAGCGTACTCGGACCCAGAAAGTGGCGTAAGGAGGCGCGTCCGCCGATCCTGGCATTTCGTTGGGCTTCACATAGGGATGTAGCGGAGCTCTCCGACTTCCCTGTGAACCTGCTGTCGTACCGGGTCTAGTTATGGTCTGCCGATGCTCCGACGTACATCGGGGCTTTAGGCCAGGGCGATTCGGCAGACGGTCCTCACGCGCACGCGCTCGAAACGGCAAAGCCAAACCGAAGCCCGTAGGCGACCGGCCCGCACCGTCGGCGAACGGTCCATACGAATCCGTCGGCAAGACCCGCGGCGTTTACGGTTCACTCCCGTTCTGCCTGGCGTGCAGGAGCCTCGCTTTGCCCCGCGGTCTCACCTAGCAGGAGCGGCTGCTGCGGCCTGGCCTCGACACAGTGCCAGCCACCCCATCTGGGCCGCGGCCCCCTGCCGGACTCGTTGCATCCCGCGTTTGCCTTTGTATAATCCGGCCTGCAAACGCCGCAGCGTCTGGGCAGCTTGGATGCCCGACGGTCAACCCTATGCTTTTTTTATCCCTCGGAGGGTCTTGGGACGTCACCATGAGTGAGCAAGAACCCCCACCATACAGATCGGTGCCAACATCGAAACGTAGCCCTCACCCGGTCTTCTGGGTGATCGCCGCGGCGCTCGTCGTGATCGCCGTCGCTCTCGTCCTGCGCCCCGACTCGCTACCCGGACCTGGGCTGGCATTTGGACAGCCCGTCGCCAGCGGTGGTGCCCGCGGGGTCTTCGCGTTCTCTGGGCAGCTCTCCAAGGGCACCTACGGCGTGTATTTGGTCGATGTCGACGCGATGACCATGTGGGTCTATGAATACCTGCCGCAGAAGGGCTGCCTGCGACTGGCGGGAGCCCGAACTTGGCGGTATGATCGATATCTGGAGGACTATAATGTCTGCGGTCCCCCACCTGATGCCGTCGAGCGGATGGTAGAAGACCAGCGCCAGTACAGGATACAGGCAAGCGAAAGCGAGATGCCCTAAACCTCACGTTCGACCTCTACGCGAGACAGAGAGCCATGGCGAAAATGTTCTACACGGCAAGCGAGGCCGCCGAGCGACTCGGCGCCACAGAGGACAAGCTGACGGATCTGGTCAAGGAGGGCCGGCTACGCGAGTTCCGTGACGCGGGAATCGTCAATTACAAGGTTGAAGACATTGACGCCCTCAACCCAGCCGATCTCGGTGCACCCGCGGTCGACCTTGGCGGCGAGATAGACGCCGAGGACCTCATATTGGAGCCGGCCGACGACTCCAGCGTCGAGCTGGCGGAGGCGGCCAGCTACGTCATCAGCCTGGAAGAAACGACCGACGAGGAAGACGAAGCTGCTGAGACGGCTGCGGCCAAGAGGGCCAAGGAAGATACCGTCGTTCCTTCCGTCGGAGTGAACGTCTTCGACGACGACGACCTGGACGAGCAAGTTGACCCGCTTGCCCAGACGGCTGTAACCGACATCGCCGGCCTGGGGATGGAGGGCACCGGGAGCGGGTCCGGCATTCTGGATCTGACCCGGGAGAGCGACGACACGTCGCTGGGTTCGGAGCTTCTGGAGGAGATCTACACCGGAGACGAAGAGGCCAAGCCAGTCGCGCCCGCGGAGGATGAGGAAACCATCGAAATGGGCGAAGCCACGCGAGCCGGTCTCGATGAAGCCATTCCCGAGGAGACGACCGAAGAAGGCGAGGAGGCGGAGGCAGAGGGGGAAGCCGCGGCGGCGCCGGGTCGCGGCGCTGCGGTCGTGAAAGAAGTGGTCGAGTTCGGTCCAGACGCGGTGTCCGCCGGTCTGACTGCGTTGATGGTTGTGGCCGTCCCGGTCATGTTGCTTGGTGGGCTCGCTGCTGCGGCGCTGGTTCGAGGCGTGTTGCCCTCGGTGCTTGAGTCGTTGTACTCGGTTCTGTGGATCTTCGCGGTAGGTGCGCTGGTCATAGCTGCGATCGCTGCGGTAGTGACGTTCTTCCTCGCAAAGCGCTCCAAAAGCTAGCATGAGCCCTGTGGGGCGTGGCTTGCCTTCTGCGTAGCGATGGGCTGGAGGCAAGTACTTCCTTTCGTGCGGGGGTGCGGGCCGCGGATTGCGGCCGGAGCGTGTTTTGGGGATTGGCGCGGCTCTGTTTACGTTCTATTCTTACTCGTCATTGGCGTTGGCGAGCCAAATGTCAGGGCGGCAAAGTTGGTTTTGCGTGAGTTAGGAGGCATGTCATGCGCTGTGTAGGGTCGTTGGCTGGGTGTTCTGCTGTTGCCTTCTGTTTGTTGATCAGCAGCGGTTGCGTGAGTCTGGATGAGTACCAGCGTCTCCAGGCGGCGCATCGCCGCGGCCAAGCGGAGAGGGAGGCACTGCTTCAGGAAATGACGGATGTTCGGGCGGCGAACGACTCGCTGCGCTCTAGAGCCAGCTCGCTCGAACGCGAATTGGAGACAAGAGCCGAACTGCTCGCGAATCTCCGCAAGGAGAACGAGCTTTTGGATAACTTGCGAGAAAAGACCCAAACCGCCCTCGATGACATGGCGAACAATCAGACCCTTGGGGACATCGCCATCATGGGACCGAAGCTGCCCGCCCAGCTTGACAGCGCTCTGAAGGAGTTCGCAGACGCGCACCCGACGGCCGTCGTCTACGACCCTGCACGCGGAACGGTCAAGTGGAAAGCGGACTTGCTGTTCGCCCTCGGCAGCGACGTCGTTAAGCAGACGTCAATGGAAGCGCTCAAGGGTTTTGCCGAGGTGATCATGTCACCGGCTGCCAGCGGATTCGAGGTGATCGTAGCCGGCCACACGGATAACCGGCCGATCGTCAGACCGGAAACCAAAACCAAGCACCCGACGAACTGGCATCTCTCCGCCCACCGTGCGATCTCGGTGGCATTTGTGCTCGCAAACTACGGATACCCAAACGAGCGCATCAGTGTGATGGGGCTGGGCGAGTATCGCCCGATCGCCGACAACACGACTGAGTCCGGCGCGAGCCAGAATCGCCGCGTCGAGATCTACCTCGTCCCGAGAGGAGTCATCATCCAATCCGCCGAGGGTCCCACGATACGACTCGACGGACAACGTGTCACCCTGAATCAGACGCCTTAGACCACGAGTCTTGGTGCGCTTATTTATCGTGGCGCTGGCCCAGACGTCCAGCCCTTGCCGGGTTCGTAAGGGTTGGCCTGCACCCGAACGCGCGGAATTCACGCAACTGTTCAACCTCGCGCCGCGACGTTGGACCGTCAGTGATCATCCCTTCGCTTATGACGCGGCACATCGAGGTGGGAACCCCTTTGACTTTGCGAAGCCGGACACAGCTTGGAGCGAGAAGTGATGGCGAATAGTGAGTTTCGACGCGGATTCGTGGCCCAGGGCGTTCTGCTCGACGCGTGGGAGAAGATCGAACCTTATTTCGATCGGCTGCGGGATCAGGCGATTGACACGGTCGACGATCTGGAAAAATGGCTCGTCGATTACAGCGAGTTGATGGCCTGCATCGACGAGGTCGGAACCGATCGCCACGTCAAGATGACGTGTCAGACTGATGACCCCAAACGAAAAGCAGCATTCTTGGAGTTCATCGAGGGCATCGAACCCAAGTGCAAGCCGCGCTACCACGAGTTGAACGTCAAGTACGCCCAGAGTCCCACCTCACGCGAGCTGCCTCAAAAGCGTTATCGCGTCCTGGACAGAAGCGTCCGCGCATCCGTCGAGCTCTTTCGTGACAAAAACGTTCCACTCCAAACTGAGGAAGCGAAGCTCGAACAGCGCTATCAGGAAATTAGCGGAGCCCAGACCGTCCGCTTCGACGGGCGAGAGCAAACGCTCCAGCAGCTCGCCCTCTATGCCGAGCGAACGGAGCGTGAAATTCGCCGGGAGGCTTGGGAGATCGAGGCAAAGCGCCGTTTGGAAGACGCCGAGAAGCTCGAGGATGTCTTCGATCAGCTTGTTCAACTGCGACACCAGATGGCACTAAACGCCGACTGCCGGGACTATCGCGAGTACGCATTCAAGGATAAGCAGCGGTTCGATTATACGCCCGATGATTGCATCGCGTTCCACAAAGCCGTGGAGCGGGCGGTGGTGCCGGCCCTTCGGCAGATCCAGCAGGCGCGACAGGCGGCGTTGAAGGTTGATCCGTTGAGGCCATGGGATTTGGCCGTCGACGTCAAAGGCCGCGACCCGCTAACGCCCTTCCAGTCCGCCGACCAATTGTGTGCGAAAGCCTCCCGCGTGTTCAAACGCGTCGATCCCGAACTCGGGGCACAGTTTGATGATATGCGAGGCAAGGGATACCTTGATCTCGAAAGCCGTAAGGGTAAAGCACCGGGCGGGTATCAGTCTACGTATGAGGAATCCCGCCATCCCTTCATCTTCATGAACGCCGTCGGCGTGCAGCGTGACGTTCGTACGCTCATCCACGAGGGCGGCCACGCCTTTCATTGCTACGCCGCCCGGCACGATCCACTACTCATCTACCGCAGCAGCCCCATCGAGTTCGCCGAGGTGGCTTCGTTCGGTATGGAGATGCTCGCGCTCGATTGCCAGAATGAGTTCTACACCGGCGAAGACCTGGCTCGGGCCAAGCGGACCCAGCTCGAGGGGATCATCACCCTCTTCCCCTGGGTGGCGACGATCGACGCATTCCAGCATTTTCTATACATGTATCCCGATCACACCCGCGACGAGCGCAAAGCCCATTGGCTCGAGCTGCGTGACCGATTCGACGGCATCGTTGACTACAGCGGATACGAAGACGCCCTCGCTTACGCTTGGCAGCGGCAACTGCACCTCTTCGAGGTCCCCTTCTACTACATCGAATACGGCATTGCCAAACTCGGGGCACTACAGGTGTGGCGCAACGCAACCACGGACCGCAATCAAGCTACCCAAGCCTACCGCAACGCCCTAGCGTTGGGCGGCAGCCGCCCGCTCCCCGAGCTCTTCGAAACCGCCGGGGCCAAGTTCGACTTCTCCTACGACACCCTCGCCCCGCTCGTCGACATGCTCATGGCTGAGCTCGACAGACTCCCTACCTAGATCACCGCCCACAATTCAGCGCCATCATTCAGAGCCGCGACCGTGAGGGAGCGGAACCATCATTCACAGCCGCAACCGTAACAACAAATTGCACGACGCGTTTTCGGGGTCGGAAACGCCGGTGCAGCGGACTGTGATTGTGCGATACCGGCATCGAAAACCGTGGTTCGGTGGATTGATGCAATTTGTTGGTAAGGGAGCGGGGCAGACCGATGGGTGCCATGCCCAAGCACGGCCGACCCGGGCACGGGCATGTAGAAGCGCAAGTGTCAACCAACGGCCACCGACTCCATGTCGCGGGATTGGGACCTGCGCGTCATGAAGTGCAAATTGCAGATGCGGAGCGCGGAATCAGTACCGCGACAGTCATGGAGCGGCGCAGGCGGATGGGTGCCATGCCCAAGCACGGCCAACCCGGGCGCGGGCATGTAGAACCGCAAGTGTCAACCGACGGCCACCGACTCCGCACCGCAAACCGAGCCAGAACCGCAAGGGAGCGGAACGCCCGGTGCCAGAATTGCGACATCGTCGGCTCTGCACTGCGATCCGTGCCCCACCGCCGTCGCCGGCGACGCACCCGGCCGCGATCACGCGTTCGATTCGACCTTCGCGGAGTTCCCACGTGACGCCCGGGCCTGACGCACCAGATCCGTCACGTAATCGCCGACGATCTCGCAA
>CAYOQG010000091.1:0-17363 GCA_964405925.1 uncultured Phycisphaeraceae bacterium
GTACTCATCAGCCAAGAGTTGGGACCACGAAGCCTGCTGCAAACCAAGTGCTTCGGCCCACCGCCTGAGCGTTCTAGCCGCTGCGTTCTCGCCTTTGGTGAGCGTGCCGAAGGCGTCCAGGATCGTCGAGCGGGTGAGGCCATGCCAGAAGGCTGTCTTCAATTCCGGTTGGGCCCACGCTGTCAGCCGCCTCAGTGCCTCCTCATCTTGCCTCGACCGACGAAGCGTCTCGATGACCGCCAACCGATAACGACTGCGCCAGACTTCGTCGAGATCGTCGCGGGCTAAGGTGCTAAGCGAGAGTGCCAGCGCGGCGTCGTAATCCTGTATCCACCAGTAATAGTCGATCAATCCGGGCCGTCGGTTGGATAGTCCCAGTCGCCACGCATGGCGGTTTGGCCGCCTCTTCAACAGCTTCTCGAATTGACGGGCTGCCTCTTCGAAGTAAAGCAGGCTGCGCGAGATCTGTATCAGACCCACCGCCGCCTGATCATTGTCCGGATCGAAGTCCAGCACCCTTCGATACGCCGCCCGCCGCTGGATGGGGCCACTATCCGCCGCTTGAAGGCTGGGGTACGCGTCCCGATAGCTCTCCGCGATCGCCAACCACGTGGCAGCATCACCACCGTACTTGTCCACCGCGTCGAGCAGCGCCTGACGATAGGCTTCAACGTCGGGTGTTGGGCGGTGGACCTGTTCGAGGATGGCCTGGCATCGTGCTTTCACGATCGGCGTCGAAGCCCGCCGCTCAAGCTCTTCGAATGTTTGGACGGCTACGTCACCCTTGCCATCATCAAGATAGCTGTAGGCAAGGAACTCGCGAGCGGTCTCGTGATTCGGATCTCTTTCCAGCAACACCTGCAACTGGCGTTGGGCCTGGAGCCTTCTTCCTGAGCGCTGATACAGCTCAGCCAGGGCAAGCATCGCCTTTGCATCGGCTCGGTCAAGCTGGATGGCGGCCTTCAGGTGCAGCTCGGCATTGTCGAGGTCGTCAAGCCGCTCGTAGACTTCACCCAGGACACGTTCGAGACGTGCATCTTCCGGCACATCTCGGCCCCCGCGGGCTGCCACTTCCAGGGCCTTATCGTAGGCGTAAGTCGACAGATACAGCTGTGCCAAGGCGACACGACCAGGGATGAACGCCGGTTCGCGGGTGTAACAATAACGCAGGAACTGCCCGGCCGGCTCGACTCGCCGAGCTGCGACTGCGAGCGCACCTCGCAGGAACGCCTCCGCCGGGGCCATGTCAGCGTGCGCTGCGTGCAGCACCTTGGTTACCGCTTCCGTGTTGGACGCGAGCGCGACGATCATGGACTCGAGCTGCGCGACCCGATCCGGAGTCTGCCGGATCCCCTCAGCGCAAACACCTAACGCATCTTCCCAACGACCCCCTTCAATGAATAGCTCCGCCAACCGCAAACGAACCGTATGAGCATGGGGGTGTTGGTGAAGATACTGTTGGAGTTCATGACCAGCTTGATCGCCCTTGCCCAGCCTCTCCAACATATTCGCCAAGGCAATCACGAGCCGTGAGTCGTCCGACCTGTGATCGCGTTGTTTGCGCAAATCCTCGATGATTTGATCCGGATGCCCGAGCTGGCTGTGGATCTCGAACAGAAGCTCGATGGTCTCGTCGTCGTTGAATGGGACGGTCCGCAGGGCGGCAAGTGCTTCGTCGAGCCGCCCGGCCTTTGTCAGCAGCCGGGCGTACTGCCGCTGCCGGCGTTCGTCAGCCGGTTCCTTGTGCGCCAAGGGTGCCAGAGCATCGGCAGCCTTAGAGAACCGCCCGAGCTTCTCGTATAGACTGGCCTTCGCTTCTGCGATCCGTGCACCGTCTGCACCCAACCATGCCGCGAGCTCCGAACGCACCGTGCTTTTGTCAAGATTCACCGCTATTTGTTCGAAGGCGTCATACTGCGACAGCGATGCCTCCAGATATCCTGCTGCGGCGAGCTGTTCAGCCAGATGGACTTCAACGAGCGACGCCGTCTCGGGGTCTTGACCGAAGTCGCTGCAGATCAAAGCTGTCCGAAACGCAGCGATGGCAGCGACGCGGTCACCATCACGAGCAGCACAGCGGCCCAAAAGGTAGTGACCTGTGGTCTGATCGGGATTGCCCTCCAGGCTGCGGTTGACGTGTGTTTTTGCCCGTTCGAAGTTTCCAGCCTCCCAATGCAGCGTCGCCAGCGTCAGGTGGATCTCGGGGTGATCAGGGTCGTAGCGAAGAGCTCGGTCCAGCTCGATCGCGGCTTCGGTAAATCGCTCCTGGTCGACAAGCTGGCGGGCTTTCGCGATTTGCCGCTGGGCCCGCTCGGACAACGGCCTGAGTGGTTCGCGAGACTCGGGTTTCACGGGAACCGGTTCAATCTGCGATAGTGTCAGATAGGCCCGAGACGGATCGACATCTCCGGCGATGGCCCGTGACAGGTGGCCCGGTTCACTGCCCGGGCTGCTCATCGCCGCGCACCCCAAGGGTGCGGCTATCAACACATTGACAAGTGGAAAGCACTTCTGTGCGAACGTGCGTCTGCCGGCCATGAGCACTTATCCTGACAAGTGAGCGGGATTTCGGTCGCTTCTCGCCGGGGGAGTACGGGTCGCGCCCGTCGGTGCAACTTGTACAATTCCTTTTATGCCCGAGCCTAGCACCTTCACGGTCTCACTTCGACTTCGATGCGATCTTCTTCTTCCCCGCGGTGGATTTTGGCCTGACCCCGGCTTTCCCAGAAGTCCTCTTGGGAGTAAACGATCGCATGATGATGCAGAATTCCTTCGCTTCCGCGGCACTTATGTGTCGCTCAAGAAACGCCTGGACCTCTGCACGATCCGCGGATGGATTCACTAGATCAGTATTACGCAGATGCTCGAGGAGTCGGTCATCAACCGGGATCGCATGCCCGCCGAGACTCCAGAGAATGACAGAGGCGACACCGTATTCGTCGACTCCATTCAATTGCTCGAGATAATGTCTCGCTTCGCGCCTTCCCATGGTTCGCAGGTGGTCCAGAGAGAGCTGGTTCTCCCGATCGTAAATCGCCTGCAGGGCATCGATCAGCCGCTGACAGCGCTCGACTCCGTGAGGGATCGTGTTACCGGTGGCTTTGTTCAGCTCCGCGGCGCTGGAGACGCGCAGTTCGTTCCAATCCACCACGGTGGTGAAAGCGCGGTCGAGGGCCGTCTCAGCCTCCTCCTCCGCCCCCTCCACGCCGAGAACGGCAATCGCCAGGCGGCGAAGGGGATCGTCGGATTCCGGGATCTTCGGCTGGGGTACGGACTGGCGGATCTTGGCATAGGCTCTCTTGAGCCTCGCAGCGTATATCGTTCCACTCTTCATTCACCCGCTCCGTGGGATGCAGACGGATCAGTCTGCTCTGGGCCCGACAGGGGGGGGGTACGCGGGGCGGTTGCCGACTCGTCCTCCCCCGATTCATAGAGCTCTGGTTCACGACGCCGGTTCTCTTCTAACAGCTCGATCGTTCGGCGTGCCCCCTTCGCGGCCCGATCAATATCGAAGCGCAGCTCGGGGCACTGTCGGACGGACAATCCGCGGGCCACCTCCCGCTGCAGGAACCCACGTGCGTGGCGCAGTGCAGCTAAAGTTCGCCGTTCCGCGGCATCGTCCCCTTGTACGCTCAAGAACACCTTAGCGATCGCGAAGTCCCCAGTTACGTCAACCCGCGTGACAGTGGTGAACGGGGCGATGCGCGGATCGTGCATACGGTGGACGATCGTCTCACCGACCACCTGCCGGACAACGCTGCCGATCTTCTCTTTGCGGTGGGCTCGCACGGCTCTTCACACTTTGGTAATCAAACCCTCAGTGTACCTGCAAGGGATGACTCGCGCCCCCGGTGTCTCGAGACACTGCTGCCCGCGACGCAACATGCGCCCTGGCAAACCCGCAGGTGACGCATAACACCACGGTGCCGATTCGACGGGCCTGGGCCTTCCCCGTACTTCCTCCAACCTTTCGTTGCCCCCGAGCTTAGAGCAACTCCCGTTGGTAGTCGACCAGCGACAAGCCCCTGAATCGACGGACAACGTCGACAATCTTGTCCAACTGCGCGTGCACCGGGCGTGCTTCCTGCGAAATGAGCGCGATGCCCAGTTGGCTCTGTTTGGGGTTGTCGCGATGTCCCAATTCCGCTACGGAAACATTGAACCGGTTGCGGAGCTTCTGCTTCAGGCTCAAGACCACGCGCCGTTTATCCTTGAGGGATTGCGCGTCGAAGATTGCGAGATCGATCGTAAGCACTCCGACGATCATGGGCTGGTTTCACGAAGGTCCTTCTTCCAGCATTCGCCATCATGAATCCCCAGCTTGACGAGTCGAGTCGAACCATCCGCCGCGACGTAGGGCATAATGCCGATTCGGGCCAGACCATCGAGGACGAACCCTCGGTCCGCCTGCGGCACTTGGAAGAAGTCGAGCTCATCCCGTACGTACACTTCGTCGAACACGTACCTTCTGTCCTTTGGAAGGTAGTGAGTCACCAATTGTGCAATGGAAAAAGTGTTCTGTCCGGGCACCATGATCTTGGGGAGGAACAAAGCCCGCACGCCCTCCGATTGCCGTTCGTTGTCAACCTTGACGCCGCGATACTGACGAACGATGTAGGTGCGCTCGCCGGACCTGTCGACGAAGACGGGCCACGCCTCGTCCGGCACAAAGAACGCCTCAAGCATCGTTTGGCACTCTTCCTCGGTCGCGGTCTGCAGGGCACGTCTCAACTCTCTGTACTTGTCGTAGTATGGCAACGTGCGATCGTTGAGCCGGGGATCGTTCGTGGGCAGTACAACCTCGACGGCATACACGCCTTCGGGGAGGCGGAGGAGGTCACCATCAGCCTGGCGGTGATAGTGTCCCTCGACGCTGCTGATCCTTCCCCGCGGCGGGGCTTTCGATTCCTCGATACAGTAGTAGGTTGCGTCCGAGGGTACCGAGGCGACATAAAGGCCCGGGCGACCGCTGATACCGGTCAACCCCTTCCGCCCTGTTCGTTGCCCGCTGTCGCTCCTTTCCGGCGGCGCCTCGACGGCTCTTTGTTGGGTCGGTCGCCCGTGGAACCCTTTTTGAACCGCGGGAATGACGAATTTTTTGGCAACAAACACCACAATGCAGATCAGCAGAGCTGCATAGCACATGCGCAATACCAGCGAGAACGGATTGAATTGCCCCGGCGTGCGTGGGCGTCTGGCGAACAGCCGCCGGGGTCTGCGGGAGCGCCGTTTAACCGCGGACCCAGACCGCAATTTGGCCGGGTCGACGTCGGCGAACAGGAAATCGAGATCGTCGTCTCCCTCGTCAGGGACCGCTGCTTTTCGCCCGCAGTAGGAACAGCGGACGACGCCTCCGGCGTCCTCGTCCTTGGCACGGACGGTATGACCGCACTCTGCTTTGAATTCGATCATGACTGTGTCGCCACCACGATTAAGCCACTGCCCCGCATCGACTGGGACTACCCACCAACCGTTTCGTACGAACAGCGACGCACTTGGTGCGGGACATCGTCTCGACCGCCGGGGGCCATCGAATCCCAATGTCCATCGGGATGCCGACCGCACGGACCGTCATCCTACAGCGCTCGGGTGGCTGCTTGCTAAACCCAGCTGGCCTCGCCCGTCAAGACAAACTCATCCGTCTCGATGTTTGTGAACCACGATTCGCACAGAGGCCGTCAACTGCTAGAGCGTGCGGGCAACCTCCACGATTTCAAAGGACTCGACCACGTCACCCACGTGAAGGTCATCGAATCCTTCCAGCCGGATACCACACTCCAGGCCTGCTCGCACCTCTCTCACATCATCCTTGAACCGCCGCAACGACGCGATCTTGCAGCGGTCGCGTACGACGACGCCGTCGCGCACCACCTTGGCGAAGTGGTTCCGATCCAAAACCCCGTCGGTTACATAGGAGCCAGCGATCATACCGGCCTTGCTCACCCGGAACAACTGGCGGACTTCCGCCGTCGCCCGGGACTCGATCCTTTCCTCGGGTGCCAGCAGCCCTTCCAAGGCCAACTTGATGTCATCAACGACGTTGTAGATGACGCGATACGATCGGATGTCAACACCACCCTGTTCAGCCAGGCGGCGAACGCCAACCGGGGCCTCGACGCGAAAAGCAACCACAATTCCTTGGCACGCGCTGGCCAGCAGGGCGTCACTATCCGTGATCGCTCCTACACCTGAATGTCGGATGGTCAGCTTGACCTCATCTGAGGGCAGTTCACCCAAGGCCTGACGGAGCGCAGCTACGCTTCCATCGACGTCGGCCTTGATGATCAGATTGAGTTCTGGAACGTCCTCCGCGTCCCGCTTCTGCAAGACCATCTCTTCGAGCGTCCTGACTTTTCGGGATTGGATGCGAGCCTTCTCCAGCCGCGTTTGTTTGGTCTCGGTGGCGATCTCCTTAGCTCGTTGGAGACTCTCCACGCAGAAGAACTTGTCACCCGCTGTCGGCACGTCGTCTAAGCCCCAAATCTCGACCGGCAGCGAAGGACCGGCCACACGGATCCGACGTCCCCGGTCGTCAAGGAGGGCCCGAACCTTGCCAAACGCGGGCCCGCAGACGACGAAGTCCCCAACCTGAAGGGTCCCCTCTTGGACGAGAACACGAGCAACGGCCCCCACACCGGGTTTCGTTTCTGCCTCGATCGCGGCACCGGCGGCCGAAAGCGTCGGATCGGCCTTCAGTTCCAACAACGCACTCAGGTCCGCGAGGTGCTCGACCAAGACATCGATCCCTTGACCCGTCAAAGCTGAGGTTGGGATGACATCCGTGTCACCACCCCACTGCCCACTGGGCGTCAAACCATGCTCCGCGAGCTGCCCAAAGATTTTAAGCTTGTTCTCATCACCCAAGTCGATTTTGTTTAAGGCCACGACGATGGGCACTTCCGCAGCTTTAGCATGGTTGATGGCCTCGATCGTCTGCGGCATGATGCCATCGTCAGCGGCAATCACCAACACGACAACGTCGGTCAATTGCGCACCTCTCGCTCGCATGGCGGTAAAGGCTTCGTGACCGGGGGTATCGAGGAACGTCACCGCGTGACGCGCGGTCTCGATATGATACGCGCCAATGTGCTGAGTGATTCCACCTTCCTCTCCAGCCACGACGCGGGTCTTCCGAATCGCGTCCAACAAGCTGGTCTTTCCGTGGTCAACGTGGCCCAGCATGGTCACCACCGGTGGGCGGGTTACGAGGTTGTCCCGCTTGCGGTCTACGAACTCCTCCTCCAGTGCGTCGAGACGCGTCTTCGACGGTATGACGGTCAGCTCGATTCCGAAATGAAGGGCGAGGAGTTCAGCCGTTTCCGTTGGCAGCGTCATGTTGACATTCGCAATCAGGTTGTGTTGGTCCCTTAGAACCTTGAAGCACTGCATGAAGTTCAGCCCCGTCGCGGAGCAGAATTCCTTCATGTGCACAGGTTCTTGTACCGTGGCCTCCGTCTTTGGCCCCACCAGGGTCGGCTGGGTGCCCGGCTGAGCGTGAGCCGCGCGTCGCCGATGGATCCGGCGGCCAGTGGCGCCGGCCAGACGTTCTCGCCGTTCCGCAAGGTCGCGGTCCCCCCATTCGGCGACGCGCTCACCGACGTCGGCGGTCCGCCCCGTGGTGCGGCGTGGACTCAGGCGTCCGCGACGCCTTCCCTGCCCTTTATCGGGAGGTTTTTCCCCGGCCGGCGGGGCCGGCGCTAGCCGGCCCGGTCCGAAGTCCTCGTGCAAGCCGCGTCTCGAGCGCCCTGTCCCCGGTCGCGTCACTGGCAGGTCACGGTCCGGCGCCTCGTAGCGTACCACGCGCGGGCCCTGGAGCTTGGCCTTGGTGGGAACGTTTTGTGGCCCGGCGGGGACAATCATAGACTCTGCCTCCTCCTTCTCCTTCAGGTCTTGACGCCCGGGTTCGTCAGTGGGGGTGCGTGTCTCGACCTCCGTGGTCGTCGGCGCAATCTCAGATGGCGGTGCCTCTACAACCGGTGCCTTAACTCCTAGATCGGCGACCATAACGGGCGCTTCAGATGGCGGCGTCTCGGCTACTTCCAGGGCCCGATCACTCTCCGGAGCCTGCAAGTCCGAAGGTGGTGCTTCAGCAACGGCGATACTGGTCAGCGATTCCGGCTCCTCGACGGCGGCAGCGGGGGCATCGGCGGCGGGCGCGGTGGTTGCCGGCTCAATCTCCAAAGACGTGGGCGCCGGTGCCTCCGTGGTGCTGGGCATGCTCGGAGCCTCGGCGAACGCCACGACAGCCGGCGCGGATGCGGCAGCCAAGTCGGCGCCAGCGGGAGCAACCCCTGCCTCTTCTGCCTCTTCCGTCTCTCGCGCGGCTGGCACTTTGTCCTTCTTCGGGCCTGCGGGTTTCTTCCTCCGCTTGGGCTTTATCCGAACGCGGTCGAGGTCAATCTTCTCGGCGGTCTCGACGGCAGTGTGCTCGCCTGCCTCACTGAACCACTCGCGAATGGTCGCATGTAGGCCAGGACCCAGTGTTGACATATGGTTCTTGACCGACGTAACGCCCTCGGCCTTACACTTTTCGATGATCGTTTTGCTGGGAACGTCCAGTTCCTTGGCGAGGATATGTACTCGCATCTTGTCAGCCAAAACGAATCTCCTTCGCGTGCTCGATGGCGGCGGCCGCCCTCGAAAAACCCTTAACCTGAGGGGTTGCCCTCAAGTTCGGTCGTATCGGTCTCGGAAGAGGCGCCGTCGACGTCTGCCGTCTTCTCCTCCGCAGGCTGGGTTCGAACACCCACGGGGACGACCGAGGCAACGATGTCCTCATCTTGAAGCTCAGGTACCGATGGCGGAGTCGATTCGGCATCTGCCCCATCGACCTCGTCGGGCACCCGACTCACATCACCGCCGGTCTCATCCTCTGCCCGCTCTAGCGCGACCGCGGTACCGCTAATCGGTTCCGCCCCGAGCTCAGCGGCGACTTCCGCCGCCTTCCTGGCCTCGGATTCAGCGGCCAATCGACGGGCCGTCTCCCCTGCGACTCGAACGACGCGATCGGCGAGCGTCTCGTCGATGCTGAGTTCGTTCACCAGAGGATCTACTCCCACCTCCTCGAGGTCGCTGAGCGAGATAATGCCCATGGCCAGCAACTTGTCCAACAGCACATCCTCGACGCCTTCGAGGCCACTGAGGGCCTTTTCCATGTCGTCGACGTTCTTGTCATACTCTTCGGGTGTGAGGATGTCGATGTCCCATCCGGTGAGCCGAGCGGCCAGTCGGACGTTCTGTCCGCGTTTTCCGATGGCCAGAGAGAGTTGGTCCTCATCCACAATGACCGTGGCCCGGCCGAGCTCAAAGCAGAGGAACGTCTCTCTAATCTCCGCGGGTTTCAAGGCATTTGTGATCAACACTTGAGACGACTCGTTCCAGCGAACAATATCGATCTTCTCGCCGCCCAGCTCATCCACGATGTTCCGGATGCGGCTGCCGCGGACGCCGACACAAGCGCCAACGGCGTCGACCTTTGTGTCAATGGATGACACGGCAATCTTGGTGCGATAGCCAGCTTCGCGGGCCAAGGCGCGGATCTCGATGATCTTCTCGCCGACCTCGGGGACCTCCAGCTCAAAAAGTTTGCGAATGTAGTCCGGGTGGGTCTGGGTGAGGACGATTCGCACCTGGCTCTGTTCCTCCCGGACGTCGAGGATCATCGCCCGAACGCGCTCGCCGGGATGATGGCTTTCGCCCGGGATCTGTTCACCGCGGGGTAAGATGCCCTCTCCTCGACCGAGGTTGACGATCAAAGAGCCTCCTTCATAGCGTACGACGGTTCCTGTTACCACCACGCCAACGCGTTCGGAGTATTCCTCGAAGATCGCGCTGCGCTCGTCCTCCCGAATCTTTTGGATCATGACTTGCTTGGCCGTCTGGGCCGCGATGCGGCCAAGTGTCTTCATGTCGACAGCCTTATTGTTCACGGTGGCCTGGATCGCTCCGCTTTCGCGGTCGATTTGGACGACCACATCTTCGGCATCGTCAAACGCTTTGCGCGCGGCCGATACCATGGCCGCCTCGAGATCGACAAACACGCTCTCCTTGTCGATGTTCTTGTCGCGGCTGATCGAGTCGATGAACCTGATTAGGTCGGTGTTCATTACGTCACGACTTATCCGCTGCCCCTAACCCTCGCACCGCCGTTAACAGCACGCGATTTCCCGGCTTCTTCTCGACGACCTCTCGCCGTGGGCTCCATCGGGAATGTGGCCCCGTCGAGCCGGAAACTGCACCGAGCCGCCATGCCAAGGACTGCTCAAATCCGCAACCGCCGCCCTGCCAAAAAAAACGTGGGCGCAAACCGCGATCCCACGTGGAAAAAAGCCCAGGTGCGAATTGGCGTTCGCAGCTCTAACGCATGATCCTGCTCCGCTTGCTACGACCCGCCCATCCCGGCTGGGTGCCGAACCCGTGCTCAACCTTCCCGATCAGCACGGGTCGCTCCTCCACGTGACGGCTCACTTATCGCCACTACCACACTCCCTCATCTTCCGTGCACACCCTCTCTCGCCTGCACTTGCATCCCGCTGGTACCGCGCGCCCGGTCTCACCACTGGGCTCGTTAGGTGCACACCCCACCTATTAACGTCATACACCCGGTATCGGCGCAATGCAGCCCGCATTATAGGTGCTGCTTCACCTAAGTCAATCGCTCATACGCCGCTCTGGCGGCCCGGCTCACAGCGAACCCCATCTCCCGCCCGGGATGCGGAGGACTTGTGCCCCAGGGATGGTGACACATGCGGCGCGGCCAGCATTCCGAACCCGAGATTTGCACCTATAGTTCAATAATACAAGTCAGATTCTAATCTCGGCCGCATCTTTCCAATCTGATAAGGGGATCGCGGTGAGGTGCACGTGCGTCACACCTCGCATCGACTGGATCTGATCGGCTATGCTCTGGATACGTTGAACCGGTCCGCGCACGCCAATCGCCAACGCCTCGCGGTCCTGTGTGGCCGGTATGTGGAATGACCCGCAGTAGAGGTCTCCTTGCGCACCGAGGTGAGCACGTAGGCGTTTGGGAGCTTCAGCTTCGCGCTGATCACAGACCGCCACCAAAATGCCCAGCGCGGGCTCATCACCGTGGTGAAGCTTCGCCGCGACCAGGAGTTCGCGGATCATGTCGCGAATCGCCTCCGATCGGTTGGAATAGCCTCGATCAGCGATGTGTCTGTCGAACGCGGCGAGCAGCTCCGTATCGAGTGAGACGCTGAAGCGGTCAACGTAAGGCATCAATCAATCTCCGCCCGAAAAACTTGCGCGTCCTATGGTCATCGCAGACGACGCCAAAGCGCGATCGCACGCGTAAAGCCCTGTGGCAACCGGCGGCGGACGATCGCGTCATTTGCTCTCCGCCAGGCGATGTTCAAAGGCTTCCCGAAGTTGACGCATCATACGCATGAAATGAAGCCGGTCATCCGGTTCTAGGGCCGAGAGCGATTCGTACATGGAGTTGAGCCGCACATGTCGATATTTCTCGTGAGCAGCTTTGCCCGCAGGAGTCAACCTGACGTCAATGCGGCGGCGGTCCTTGGGGTTGATCTTACACTCGACGTAGCCGCGTCCGCCTTGTTGCTCGAGGGCCCGCACGACCCGGGACATTTGGGCGGGAACAACGCCGACCCGCTTCTGCACCTCCCCGATGGTCAAGGGCTCCTCCTTGGCCAGGGTATCAAGCGTTAGAAACTCTGTCTCTGAGAGGTCGTCCGGTCCTGTCGGGCGTCGCGACCGGGCAATGGCAACGAGCAGATACAACTCGAAGATCTCGTCTGCCATTTTGTCGAGCGTTTCTTGCGTTTCGGGCATGGTTTAGCCCCTCGATTACGGGTCCGTAAAAGGCGGATTGTACCGGCTCTGAACGGCTGTCACCACCAGCCGTTTCAACAGGCGAATAGTCTCTCTGGCCTGATTATTATCGGTTTGGAACTTGTCGTATCTGTTGAAAGTGTCCGGCGACTTACACAGGCTCGGTGGGTTTCCACACTTGCGGCTGTCACCGAGCTCGATGTCGTCCCTCATCGGTGCCCTGCGTACGGTACCGGAGGCGTGAATGACTGGTTCCGAACGTCACCGCCTCCAATGGAATCGTACTACGTTGCCGGCTGCAGCCGCCATGGCCCTGGATCGGCTGGCACCGCCCGGTGGGTCGCAGCCCTAGCCCGTCCATTGACTCAACGACGACTCACTCCCCATCAGTTGTCTGCCGAGACGGAGAAACGGGGTGGGAGGAGACCCGCGACGGGATTTCAGAGAATGTCGTGTAAGCCCGTGGCTTGGCGCGGCGGGTATCGGCAGGCAATGGTGGGCAAGCGGCTGGCCACTGCACGCGAGCGCGTGCCGGGTTGCCCTTGGAGGTTGGGAAGTTGCGGTGCGGTGGTTTTCGTGGGTGTTTGCCGGGGGCGAGCCGCGCTTATTGGACCCACATGCCACACCGATACCGGTCTTGCCAGGTGATTGGGGCCTGGTCGTTTCATCCCGGCGCACATCGGGAAGGAAATCGTGCTTGTCCGTTCCGATGAAAGCTTGTCAAGACACGCCGAGCGCCGCTGAGACGCCGGCGTGACGCCCTTATGACAACAACCGGCGGGCAGCCGTTTCGCGCCGAACGTTCCCTTCATCGACCTTGCGGGGGTGCGGATGATCACGCCCGTCGTACGTTCACTTGCCAGAGCCGTGTTTCGCTACTCGGCGCGACGGGCTGTTGGGCTCATCTGCTTGAGTAGTCGAACGATGTCGTAGAGTCGCCGGTCGATCTGAATAAAGGCAACAACGACGAGCACGTAGAAGACGATGTTGACGCTATCCATCCTTGTTCACTCCTGATCTGAGACGCCGTCCGCCGAGGGGCCGGTTGAATCGGCGCAAGTCAATAGTTTCGCCGCCCTAGGTGCCGTGAGTCAATACCGTTTGCCCTACCTGATGGACTCGGACCCCCTAGACCGGGTTCCCGGTGCCGCAAGCGAGGGTCAACGACGTGGGGACATTTGAAAAAACGACCCAATTACCCAATAATGTATGGATTATGGCGGCGTCAAACCTCTGGCCTTACGAATCTCCGGTGGACCACGAGACCGTCTCCGCCATCATCCGACGCCGGTCAACGAACAAGTCTGACGTGCGGGAGGTGGCCCTGCTAGGTCTCGACCTTTCCGCCGTTCGGACTGTTCTCGATCTTGGCTGTGGGTTCGGGTTTATGGAGGACGTGCTGGCGAAGCGCGTAGCCCCGGATGCCGTGTTCGTGGGCGTTGACGCGTGGAAATCCAACCGGGCTCCATTCACGCAGAAAGTGACGGCCGCCGGTCATCGGGGCGGGTTTGTCTGCCGGCGGTTGGACTCACGATTACCGTGGCCTGACCGTCGCTTTGACCTGATCGTATGTTGTTACTCGCTGTACTTTTTCGTAGAGATCCTGCCGGAGATCGCGAGAGTGCTCGCCCCGCGGGGCATCTTCTTGACGATCACGCACTTCGAGAGCAGCATTGTCGGTCAGCTTCCTGCAGCCGGGTTCCCGGACGCAGCGGCCAGGCTGCTTGCCCTGACCCGCCGGTTTTCGGCTGAGAACGGTCGGGTGCTGTTGGACAAGTGGTTCGGTGAGATCACGCAGATCAGCTATGAGAACGCTCTTCGCTTTCAGGCAGAAGATTTTGAAGACCTGATCAAGTTTCTGAAGTTCAAGCTTCCGTTTCTGGTTCCGGAATCAGGACCGGATGATGAGCTTCCCGAAACGATCGAACGGTTCGCCCGGGTGGTCATGCGACGTGTGGGTGAGCTGGTTGTAGAGAAGAACGACGCGATCTTTCAGTGCCGGAGTCCGCAATGGCCCTAAAGGCCAAATACTGCTCCCAGTGCAGTGGTAATGTCACCGTGCATGTTGTCGAGGGACGATCGAGGGAGGTGTGCGCAGACTGTGGCACGATCTTCTACGAGAATCCGCTACCGGTGGCAGCCAGTGTCGTTCTCAACGACAAGCGTGAGGTGCTTCTGGTCAGGCGACAGCGCGAGCCGCGCAAGGGCGAGTGGTGCCTGCCGATCGGTTTTGCGGAGACTGACGAGACGATCGGTGAGGCCGCACGCCGGGAGCTGAAGGAGGAGACTGGAGTGGAAGGTCGCGTCGTGCGACTGCTCGATGCCGACTCCTTCGAGAGTGATTTCTACGGGGAGTTGCTCATCGTCAGCTTCGAACTGGAGAAACTCGGGGGCAAAGAGCGAGCGGGTGACGACGCCGAAGCTGTGGCCTATTTCCCACTCGATCAGCTTCCACCGTTGGCGTTTAGCTCGAATGAGAAGGCCCTTGAGAGGTGTGTGGATGCTCACCGCGACGAGTGGGCAATCCAAGACTCGTTTGCAAGCCTTCATTCCGAAGAAGCCCGGGCGATGCTCTCCGACGCCCTGGTGGCGTTCGTATGGGCCCACGCCGAGGAAGTGACCCGTATGTGGATTGACGACGTGCGTTCCAATCCGACAACGGTTTCGTACCAGAGGCTCGACCCGCAACGGCTTTACGACCGGGGTTTCACCATCGTGTCGCAGTTTGGCCGATGGCTAAAGGGTGAACAGTCCGAGGACCAGATGCGGGCCTTCTGTCGGGCTGTCGGCCAGGAACGCCGAGCGCAAGGCATTGCACTCAACGAGTTGATCAGCTCACTGAGCCTGCTGCGGAAGAACCTCTGGGCGTTCGCTCGTAGCGAAGGCGTGTGGCAACGACCGATCGATGTCTACCGTGTACTGGAACTGAATCGCCGGACGGCGGTCTTTTTCGACAAGGCGCTCTATCACACCGCGCGAGGTTTTGAAGAGGCGGACGAACCATAGTGGTGCGTTTCACACCTCCGGCGACGATCTGAGCAGCAAGCATGCGACCTTCAAGGTGTCGGCGGGAAGCCCACAATTTCTGACGATCGTTTCAGAGCTCCGTACTTGGAAGAAGGCGGGATGGCGTGGTATATTCTTGTCTACGCTTAACCGTTAAACGGCCGGGGAGATTGCGATCCTACCACAGAGGATGTTATGCGGATGCCCGTGGGAAGATATGTCCTTCTGCCTTTGTGTGTCGCAGTTGTGACGGTCCAGGTTGCCTTGGCGGACAACTGGCCCCAGTTCCGCGGTCCGAATCGGGACGCCATATCACAAGAGACCGGTCTATTGCGCAGTTGGCCCGCTGGGAGTCCGACACTTTTGTGGAAGAGCGAGGTCTGCGAGGGCTATTCCGCGCCCGCTGTCTACGATGGCCATGTCTATTTCAACGACTATGACAAGTCGACAAATGAGTGGCTGGTTCGTTGTCTGACGCTGGCCGATGGGAAGGAGCTGTGGCGGTTTCGTTACAATCGTCGCATCAAGACAAACCACGGCATCACGCGAACGGTCCCGGCGGTCGATGGGAAATACGTTTTCAGCATGGATCCGAAATGTGTGTTTCACTGCCTGAACGCAGAAACGGGAGAAGAGCTGTGGCGTAAGAACCTCGTGAAGGAATACGGTACAACGATCCCCGCGTGGTACACGGGGCAGTGTCCGTTGATCGAGAAAAATCGTGTCATCATTGCCCCCGGCGGTAGCTCTTTAATGGTTGCTCTGGAGAAGGCGACGGGAAAGCCCATCTGGGAGACCCCCAACCCCGATGGGTTGCCGATGACGCACGTTTCGGTGATGCCCGCTGAGATCGGTGGGGTCAGGCAATATTTGTATACAACGCTAAAGGGAGCCTTGGGCGTGTCAGCCGAGGACGGAACGCAGCTCTGGTTCTTCCCCTGGAAGTTCAATATCGCCGTTCCCGTGTCACCGCTATCCATTGGCGACGGACGCATCTTCCTGACCAGTTGCTACGAAGCGGAGACGGTAATGATTCGGGTCGAACGCGAGGAGGATGGGTTCACGGCGGAGAAGGTCTTCAGCCTGGCATCCAATGACTGGAATTCCGAGACCCACACACCGATTCTCCATGACGGTTACTTGTTCGCCGTGGGCAAAAAGCGCCGGGGGCTATTTACGTGCCTCGACTTCGATGGCCAGCAGGTCTGGACCAGTGAAGGCCATGCGTCCTTTGGGCTGGGCAGTTACCTTATGGCCGACGGGTTGTTCTATATCCTCGAGGGCAAGACGGGGACACTGCGTTTGCTTGACGCCAACGCGTCACAGTACACCGAGCTCGCGAGTGCGAAGGTGCTCGATGGACCCGACGTTTGGGCTCCAATGGCCCTTTCTGATGGGAAGCTCATCGTGCGGGACATGACCAAGATGGTGTGTCTTGACGTTGGCAAGACGGCCGACGGTGGGACGGGGAATTAGACTTTTCCTATGACGTTAAGAGGTTGTCGTCGTTCCGACGGAATCGAAGCATGGAGTACCGTCAGATTCGTGTCATCAGCGGAAAGGGCTCCGGACCGGAGCAGTTCACCGAGGCGCTCCGCGGTGTCTGGGTCGATCGCAGGGGATTGGTCTACGCCGTGGGTGACAACGAGGTCAAAGTTCTAAACGCCAACGGCGAGTTGCAGCGACGGTGGCAGACGGATAAGCCGGGCTACTGTGTGGCGGCAGCCGATGACGGCGCAGTCTACGTCGGCGAGGTGGGACAGGTCGAGAAGTTCGACGCCTCAGGAAGGCCAGTTGGGACCTGGAAAGACAACGAGCGGCTTGGTGTCGTGACGGCAATCGATTTCGCGGGCGATTACGTGATCGTCGCTGATGCCTTGGACCGTTGCCTGAGACGCTTTGACAACGAGGGGAAGTGGATCAACAACATCGGAAAAGACAACAAGACCAAGGGCTTTCTGATTCCCAACCGACACCTGGATTTCAGGGTCGACTCGGAGGGAATCATCCACGCCTGCAACCCGGCTAAGTTTCGAATCGAACGCTACACGCTGGCCGGCGAGCTGCTGGGCCACTTTGGCAAGTTCGGCACGCGCCGGGTCGAGGATTTCAAGGGCTGCTGCAATCCGACCAATGTGACACTGGATGTGAAGGGGCATGTGATTGTCACGGAGAAAGCCGGCCCGCGGATGAAGGTCTATGATTCGACGGGGAACCTCTTGGCGTGGGTCGGGGGTGACGTTTTTGATCCTAGCTGCAAGAACATGGACGTAGCCGTCGATGCCGAGGGCTTGATCTATGTGGTCGATACAATTCGACTGCATATTTGTGTCTTTGCACCGGAGGGTGTCGGTGACTGAGCGCATGGGACCTGTGGGTATGAAGCCTCCACACACTTATCAGTCGATCTCGCTGCCAGCGCCGAGCCCGGAGCGCGAGCGACGGGTGCTGGCACCCACTGTACGCACGTGTAGGTACGTGCCCATGGAGCTCCTCTAATGAGTGAACAACCGACAAGACGAGATGTGCTCGGACACGCCGCC
>CAYOQG010000092.1:0-17226 GCA_964405925.1 uncultured Phycisphaeraceae bacterium
CTCGGACACCTCTCCTGGGGCGTTTGGCCCATTTCAAGCGCGGATGCGCGCCGCTCGATCATTGTACGTAATGTGCCAGTGCGGTAAAGCACGGCGTCAGCCGGGGGGCGCTGCGGCCCCAGCATCCGAGATCTGCTCGGGATCCGAAGGGATCGGATCGCCGGGCTATCGGGTACCCGGAGACCAGGCCCGCGTAGCGCTTTGTGTTATCTCTTGCGTGGTGCGGCCCGACGTCGGCGGGACCCACCGTTGACGGCTATGTCGTGCAGGGAGGTGCTTCCCAGGAAAGTTGTGCTGCCGAGCTTCGGCGACCCTTTTCCTTTGGGTGTGGGCCGCCCTGCGCCCCTGGCGTGTAAGGCACACTCACTTGTCGGGGTCAGCACATCGCACCCCCAGGCGGAGGATCTTCGTTGGACACCGGTCGACACATTCACCGCACCGCGTGCAATCAGGATCGTCGATGCTGGGCTTGTTGGAGAGTACGTATTCTTCCATCACGCGAATTCCCATCGGACAATACAACGCGCATTGACCACATCGCACCTTGCCACCTCTATGCGGACGGACGTACACGCGCAACCGGGCGAATCCGCCCATCAAGCTGTACACCGCACCAAGTGGACACAGGCTGCGACACCATATCCGTGGCGCCACGTGCTCGACGACAGCGATCACGGAGACGAGCAGCACCCCGTGCCAGGCAAAGAACACCACGACCCATGATACCGTGTTGATCGGCGAGAGTATCTGAAACGCCGGCAACTGCGCGACTAGAGAAAAGCCGAGAACCAGTGCCAAGACACCGCACCTCACTGCACGCGGTATCGACATCTCCGGCAGTGACCACCCTGTTCGACGAGTCCTGTTTGCGACCCACCTGCGGAGCGTATCGTTAAGGTCGAGAAGCAGTCCCAGTGGACACACCCAGCCACAGAACACAGGCCCGGCTAATGCCCCGAAAATCAGCAATATGGTCGCGCCCAGCAGGAGCTCGAGCTGAACGCTTCGTGTGGCCAGCATGACCTCGATAGCCGCCAGTGGATCTGCAAAAGGTACAATATGACCTATTGTTGTTGCTGTCGTCGTCCCCTTCAACCACGGGAACCAGTCGAATCTTCCCAGAAACAAGAGGGCTAGAAAAGCCGCGGCCGTTGACCGACGTGCCCACGCCCAACGGAATCGGGAACCCGGTCGTCCTATCATGGCATTGATTCCGTGAAGTCGGCCCTAACCGATGCGGACGCAGCACCACAGGGGGGCTGCACGGGGATCGAACTTGGTTCCGTCGGGCAGGCATAGTCGCAAAGACCACAGCCAACGCAGTGATCCTTGTCCACAACCGGTCTTAACAGCGGGTCGAATCGTATGGCTTCGTTGGGAAACGGACAGGCATGCCAACACACGCGACATGCCACACCCTTGTAGGGCAAACAGGTGGACTCGTCGATGGTCGCGGTGCCCATCCGAACGTCGCGCGGGTCTGGCACCGTCTCCAGCGCAGTAGTGGGGCATGAGGCAATACACCTCAAAGTGTCGTATCCCTGGCAGAGATAACAAGGCACTGTGCGGGGATCTACATAGGGTGTGCCATTGGCGATTTCAGCGGCCAAACCGACTGCCAGATGAAGCGTCCCGAAGGGACAGGCTTCGACACACTGACCACAACGAATGCAGGCAGCTAAGAAGTCCGGCTCCGCGAGTGCGCCGGGCGGCCGCAGGAGGCATGTTTCCCACCCTTTACTTCGCGTCGTTCGAAAAAGCAAACCTAGACCGACGCCGGTTACCGCTCCGATCCCAGCAAGCGCGTGGCGCCTCGACCAATCCATCTTGGCTCAATCCCATCTATTTCGCCGGTGGCCCCGCTTCTATAGCCCGCACCTGCACGTGGCAACTGCGACACTTGGCTGTCATGAGAATCTCCGGCAAGCCATCATGTCGTACGACAGGCGCGCCGTGAATGCCGGAATCATGGCACAACAGGCAATCATCCTTGGTCCAGGCCCGGTTGTGGGACTCGGAGTTCGGTACCATGGGCGGAAAGGCGTTGTCATCGAACAGTGATAGCCTCTTTTCCCCTGGCTTTTCTTTCGGGGCAGAACCGGGTATGAGCACGTGACAGCTACGGCACTTGGCGCTCAGAAAAATCTCCGGCATCTGCTCGTGCACGACCATCGGTGCATCACCAACGCCCGTTTCGTGGCACCGCAGGCAATTAGACTCCCACCATGCCTTTTGATGCCATTCGGTGTCTGGAATCGTCGGCGGGAAGGCGTTGTCATCGAAGATGACCTCCGCTCGCGTGCTCGGCTCTGTCAATGCTGTCTTGTCCGCGGTGTGCTCTACCGGTTGCCGTTCACGGTTTCTGTCGCCTGCTGGTTGTGCTTGGCTGCCATGGTCCTGCTGTCGCGCACTGCCCGGACCGCCATCGGCGCAGAAAGATCGGATATATTCTCTGGCGATGCCGGAGTGGCCTTGCAAGCAGACAGTGACTGCCGAAACAAGCACCATGCACACACAGGTTCGTCGAAACATGATCTCACTTCTCCGTCTTCACCCCTTACGCTTTGGCGAGCTTCACCGCACAGATCTTGAACTCCGGTTGTTTTGAGCCGGGGTCATAGGCGTCGATCGTCACCCGGTTGATGAAGCTGGATTCATCCTCCCAGTGGAAGGGAACAAAGACCATGCCGGGTCTGGGGATGTCGACGACTCTGGCCTTGATCACCGCTTCTCCCCGGCGTGAGGTGATGCGCAGGCGATCGCCGCTCTTGACGTTGAGGGCTTTGGCGTCTACGGGGTTGACCTCGACGAAGGCTTCGGGATAAGCT
Organism: uncultured Phycisphaeraceae bacterium; assembly: GCA_964405925.1. Taxonomy (GTDB): domain Bacteria; phylum Planctomycetota; class Phycisphaerae; order UBA1845; family UBA1845. Next base: position 2,829 of record CAYOQG010000092.1, read on the forward strand.
CGCCGCAGCTCGTCGGCCTTCATGGTCATCGTGCCGGTGTGCCAATGCTCTAGCACACGTCCGGTGGACAAGACGTAAGGATACTCTGTGTCGGCTGGTTCAGCCGGTGGCTTGGCTGGCCGAAGCCAGACGATCGCACGGTGATCTGGCGCTGCGTAGAACTTGATATCCCCATCAGCCAGTGAGTGATCCGCGTAGGGCCCGCGATCCAGTAACGGGTCCTCACCCTTCACGAATCGCCTGGCTGTTCCCGGGTGATCTTCCGAGGGCGTTGGCCAGCGGATACCCCGCTCCGTTCTCAGCCGCTCCCGCGTCATGCCCATGAAGTCGTAGGCAGTGTCCTTCGACGCCGACCGCATCTCATCCCAAACATCGTCCACTGTTTTGAGCTTGCCGGAAATATACGCCTTAGGGACAACGTGGTGTCGCTCGAGACGTTCGGCAAAATCGAGCAGCATATCAAAGTCGGAGCGTGCTTCACCCGGCGGGTCGATGACGGCCGGTTGGTACTGATAGCGTCGCTCCGACATGCCGAACACACCGCTCTTCTCCGCCCACATGGCAGCCGGGAGAACCACGTCTGCAAGTTCAGTCGTCCTGGTGGGGTATGCGTCGATCACCGCGATGAACGGCTTGCCTGGTCGATCCTTGCCCATGGCATCGCGGTAGGGGGAAACGTTGGGCAGGGAGTGCCCCGGGTTTGTCGTAAGGATCAGCATGGCCTTGATCTCATCCCGTCCCAAGGCTCGGAACATCTCGATGGTGTTAAGGCCGGGGGTCGGCCTGATCGTTCCTGCTTTGGCCCCCCACAGTCTCTCGATCTCCTCCCGGTGCTCGGCATTGCTGACGACTCGCCCATAGGGGAGGATATGACACAATGAACCGGTGTCACGAACGCCACCGCAAGCGTTCGGTTGACCCGTCAATGAAAAGGGGGTTGCCCCGGGCTTGCCGATCTGGCCGGTGATCAGATGTAAGTTATGCACCAGGTTGTTCGCCCACACACCGGCCGTACGTTGGTTCAGGCCCATCGTCCAGAAGGACGTCGTGGGACCGAAGGTAAACAACCGGGCGGCCTCGACGATCTTGTCAGCTGCGACACCCGACATTAACTCTGCTTTTTGGGGGCTGAATTGCTCCAAAAACTCGACATAGTCATCGAAGCTGACCTTGCTCGGTTGGCCCTCCTTGACGGTCTTGAATTGAACGTGGTCCTTGATGAAGTCAGGATTGTGACGGTTCTCCTTGATGATAACATGGGCCATGGCGTGAAGCACCGGTAGGTCATAACCTGGGACCGGGTCGAGATGAATGTCGGCAACGGTGCGAACCGGACTCTTTCTGGGGTCCAACACGATGACAAGGATGTCGCGTCCCGCCTGCTTACGTGCCAGAATCTGATCGAAGATCACCGGGTGGCACTCAGCCGTGTTCGAACCTAGCAGAAAGAACACTCTGGCATGTTCGATATCATCATAGCAGCCCATCGGTTCGTCTTTTCCGTAAGTGGATACGTAGCCGCCGACTGCACTGGCCATGCATAAACGCGGATTACCTTCTACATTGTTGGTGCCGATCCCCCCTTTGAACAACCGGTTCGCTAGATAGCTCTCCTCGGACAGCGCCTGTCCCGACCCGTAGAATGCGACGCTGTCAGGGCCGTGCTGCTTGATCGCCGTCGCAAATTTCTCGGCGATTAGGGACATAGCATCGTCCCAGCTTGCCCGCTGGAAGTCGCCGCCTTTGCGGATCATGGGGTACTTCAATCGATCCTTCGACTGGACAATCTTGGGTAAAAACAACGCCTTGGCACACACTAGACCCTTGGTCGTCGGATGCTTAGGGTCTCCTCGCAGCGCGACCAATTTCCGGTTGCGGACACCGAGCATCACCCCACAACCAGTTCCGCAGAAGCGACAGACCGATTTGACCCACTGCGTCTCGTCATCCGGCTGCAGAAAACTCCCCATCGCTTCCGGGCTACCAGCAACTGAGACCACGGCTGCTGCCGCACTCGTTCTGATGAATTCGCGACGTGTGGCTTCCATAGCTAAGCTCCTCTGAGCGATCAAGAAACGTCAATCAAGTGTTTGGCACTTCGTATCCGACAGTTCCGGTTCCATATGGGCGTAGACCGGCCAAACACCCAGGACCCCTTCAATCTCCTCGATCTCGACTCGCAGCTTTCGGTGTGCCTCGTCCAGATCATCTGCCTCGATCACAAGGCCGATTTTTCCAGCCTCTCCCAAATCAAAGACTGTCACACCTGACACGGCTGCCAGACGCTCGCGCACAGCTTGTGGGCTGGAGAGGTCTATACGAGCAAAGGCGCCTACAACTGCCATTGTGAGTTTCTCTTTCAACATTCTATATTAGCGTTGCCACGCAGTGACATCTAATCCCCATAGCGGGCTTTGAACTCCTCGGATGCTCTTTTTCGTCTTGCCACTTCTTCCGGATCCATTTGCCCGATGAACCAATTATGATCTGCGGACGTCAAGACCTCGCTGAGCTTTGCGTCGAGCCGCTGAGCGGCTGCTACTCTTGTTTGGTCGCCGGAAGTTAGTGCCTTTGAAATCAGGTTCCGCAGTTCCGGTACATAATGCGTGTAGAACGTCCTGGCTACTTCATACGTGCCGTGCCAATGCGTGTAATCCGGTCCCATCATGGCAGCACCGTGCCGCGCTCGACGCCCCTCATGGTGCCAGAGCTCCCACAAATACCAGTCTACCGGGTTGGCAAAGTTCACTTGTATGTCGCGTAGCGGCTTGGCGAGTTCGTACAATGCCATGCCGGGCGCGGCAAATTTCTCGTTGTATAGTGCCACGAGTCCGTCGTATTGAATGTAGAAGTTATCGACCCAGTTTTCGTTGTGACAGTTCAGACAGACGGTCTTCATATCCTGACGACGCACCTGCCAGGGGATGTCCTTGCCTGGAAGCCCCATCTTCGCGTCGGCCTTCTCCGGACGAACGGAGATGGGAGGTCGGTTGTTCCAACTGATTCGCATCCCGATGTCGTGCGTGACTGCCTGGTTTTTCGTCGCCGACATATGGCAGGTCGAGCACGTTGGCGCGGCCCAGTAATCCTCACCGACAATCCACTTCGCGTTTTCCAGGTTTATCTTGTCGACGTTGGCGAAGAAGGCGATACCGTGTTTCGATTCCTCATAGACTTCCTTCTGAGGGTGATCGGGTCCGAGGTGGCACTTGCCGCAGGTATCTGGGTGGCGAGCCTGGGCAGCCGAGAACCGGTGTCGCGAATGGCAGGCTGTGCAGGAGCCTTCTGAAGCGTCGGGGTTAATGCGACCAATTCCCGTATTGGGCCAAGTGGCTGGGTCTAATTTGCCGTCAGCAAGGACTTTGACCTGTGATCCGTGACACTGCCAGCACCCCATCACCGCGGACGCTGCGTTGCCCTCCGGGAACCCCGGCGTCACAAATCCACGATTACCTTCGACGACCTCAGCCAGAACGTTGTCCAGCGATCCGATGATTCGGGCGGCCTTTGCGTGGTGTGAGGAGACAAACTCGCCCACTTCGCGGCTATGGCAACGTGCACAGTCCTTCGGGCTCACAATCGTGGCGATCGTATAATTATAGTGCCGATATGCATCGGGGTCATGCGTCTCCGCTGCGTGGCATTCATAGCATCCCACATTGGCGCGATAGTGTTTGCTGTCGCCCCACATTTGATACAGACCGGTGCTCTGTTCCTTGTGACATTCCACGCATTCTCGAGATCCCTCGCTGATTTCAGGTAGACCGATGGCCTGTCCTCGTGCGACGTTCGAGGACACCTGCAACCCTGTGAACCCGACGGCAACAGCCCACAATGCAATTCCGACTGCGACTCGTTGCTTTGAACGCCTCACCGTACAAACCTCCTTTCAATCCGCCATGGTCTGTTAGGCCCGACTCTCAACTCGTCCATAGCGCTGATCGTACGTCAACCGGCCCGATAGTACGGGAATCGTAATTCGCACAAAGATACTATAAAGCAAAAAGCCCAAAGCCCAGATTCCGAAGCAGATAAACAGCTCGTTTTGTGTGGGCGCATATTCCAGGATCTCACCGAGCGGAGTGGGAATGAACGCCGGCACAATTAAACCCATACCTTTTTCAATCCATATTCCGATGATCAGACAAACACAGGCGACATTCATCAATCGAAGACTGCGGCGCAGGGGAAGGTAGAGGATAACGAGTGCAACCGCATTCAAGCCGATCGCAGTCCAGATCCAAGGCACCAATGCGTTGTATCCGTGCAGACCCATGTACAGGTAGGTCGTCGAAGCCATATGCCTTGATCCACTGTAGAACTCCGTGAACAGCTCACAACCGAGCAAAAAAGCGTTGATCGTGAGGGCCACACCCACAATGTTCCGCAGTAGCCGCAAAGCCTCATCAGGAACATGGTATCCACCAAATTGTCGGATGATCTGAAGCGTCAGGATGATGAAGGCCGGACCGGCGGCAAAGGCGGAAGCCAAGAACCGTGGGGCAATGATCGCGGTGTTCCAAAAGGGTCTACTCCCCAACCCGACCAGTAGAAAGGCTGTAACCGTATGAATGCTAATGGCCCAGGCGATTGCAACGAAGACGAACGGAATATACACGATAGGGCTGGGGGCCTTGCGGAGATAACTGCAATAGATAAGATACCCACATATATGTAAGTTTAGAAACAAGTACACATTCAAGACGATCACGTCCCACGACAACATGGAGACGGGAAAGTTGAAGCGCCAGAATATGTGCATGAAACGGTCTGGTCGTCCGAGATCGACCGCCACAAACAACATGCACATGATGATCGAGGCGATGGCCAACAGCTCGCCGAAGATGACCAGGTCGTGCAATTCGTGCTGACGATAGACGTAGACTGGTATCACCAGCATGACCGCCGCCGCTGCCATACCGACCAGAAATGTGAAATTGGCGATGTACAAACCCCACGACACGTGGTCTGTCATGCCGGTTGTCACTAGTCCCATCGTCAGCTGCTTACAATAGGCATTGATGCCAAGCAGCACAATGACGGTCAGTGCAAGCATCCAGCAGTGGTATCGCCAGTCGCCCACGAAGCTGACCCGGAAACAGCGCCAGAGAAAGCGAATGTACTCCCTCATCAAGCGCCTCCTGGTTTGACCTCGGTGTCGAGAGTGTGCGGCAGTGGCACTTGAGTCTCTGCGCGGGGGTAGTCCTCATCGAAGTAGTAGAAGAATCGCGGCAGGGTCCCTACCTCGTGCTTGAGGACAAAGACGTGCTTGGTCCGCAGGATTTGCGAAACTTCACTGTCAGGATCCACAATATTGCCGAACTTCCGAGCTCCAACCGGGCAGACCTCCAAACAGGCCGGCATGCGACCTTCCCGAGTTCGGTGCAAGCAGAAATGGCACTTTTCCATCACGCCCCTCTGCCGTGGACGGTTGGAGAGATAACTCATTTCAGGGTTGGTGTCCTCCTTGGGATCAGGAAACGACGGCTCGGTGAAATTGAAACGTCGAGCCCAATAGGGGCACGCGGCCGCGCAGTAGCGACAGCCAATGCACCAGTCGTAGTCAATGACGGTGATCCCGTCTGGCTCTTGCCAGGTAGCTTCGACGGGGCAGACCTTCACACACGGTGGGTTGGCACATTGGTGACACTGGACCGGCATGTAGTAATGCTGATCATCGGGCACCTTGTCCCGATCATAATGATGGTTTGCCCGCTCGAGGTCGGTTGTGCCTCGCGGCATCTCCAGAACTCGGATGTATTGGATCTGGGGCGAGCGACTCTGGTTGTTCTCCGCCACACAGGCATACACACATCGCCGACAACCGATGCAGCGACCCAGGTGCAGGGCATAAACGAATTCGACACCGCCTGTTGGCTTCACGTCGCGGACGTTGGCGTCAATCTCGTAACGAGCTCGGATCTCTTTGCGTATGCGTACCAGCACCTGCTCCATCTCCTGGGGCGTCATCTCCTTGTAGTGTTTCTGGAGAAACTTCTCGAGCGTGTACTCCCCGCGCTCAAGATCTCGAAGTGGGGACAGGGCGGCGATGAGCGCTGTTGCGCCACCGGCAGCACCGAGTCCACCGCGAAGGAAACCACGACGTGTCACCCGGGGCTCATAAGGTTGACGCGATGATGGGCGCATCTCGCCCCGGCGATCGAAGTCAGGAGCTTGACCGTTCTGAGCGCTCATCCGGATTCCTCCTGATGCCCAGACTCGATCTGACGTGGCCTTGGACCCTGCGTATTGGAATCGGAATGCTGATGCTGCACTCCATGCACCGCCCTTTGCAGAGGATCATCCTGGTCGAACGACGTTTCGTGCGTTTCGGTCCGCGGCTCGACCATGCGCAATGTGCTCGGGCCTGGCAGTGGTCTAAGCAGGTCCATGGCAGGCACGCGGGGATTGTGAGGGTCATGGCACTGCGGACATCCCAGGCGCACCGCATGACCGCGGGTGGGATCCCAGTAGCCGTCTGTCCGACCATGAGCCCCGCGCTGCCAGTCCCGGTATGTCGGCCCATGGCACTTGGCGCACAGCTCGACGACGTCATCGTACCCGATCACCCTACCACCGTGCAACACAAGTTTGTCACGGTCCTTGTCATAATGGCAGTTGCGGCAGCGATCGTTGATACCGTGCTCGAGCACAACGTGTTGATGTTGAAGCAGCTTTTGTGGAGGATCATCCCGCGGCGGAAACATCCGGTGACAGTCCATGCAGGTGCGGTCAAAACCACCAATGCGAACGACGGGCGGATCTCTCAAAGCGATGCGCCGCGGCGCCGTCGAGAGCATGGCAGGATTGATGGTCGTCGCCTTGTGGACCGGGATGTCCAAACCTTTAGGACCCCACACAAACCACGCCGCAAGGACAAGGAATATCGGCCCGATCAGAAACCCGCTCCATGACGGCAGACCACCCTGCCCGCCCGGCTGCCGCTGTGCTCCTGAATTCGATTCCGTGGCCATTATGTGATCATCAGTCTTTCGTGGCCTTGGTGGGCACAGCCGTTCCGCTTCGGCCTCGGCACTCGAAACAGCGTCGACCATCCGTGGTCCGACGACTCCTGCCTCCGCGCGACACTGGTGCCTTGTCGGAGCAATTGCTGCCGCCCCGATGCGCGATAAATCCTTGCAGGAACGATCGCAAAACCTAGCTCACGAAACGGCATTGTCCAGACGATTGCGTGTTTGGGCTAACGACCACTACGCCCCCGGCCGCGCACGGGCGTACCACACCGCGAGACCAGCAGATCAAATCCCGCTGCCCCCGTCAAGCCCCAACCTCGCGTTTGCCAGATCCCATTCCGTCGGAAGGGGGGCGCTAGAAAGGTGCGCCCCAGCGGACAAGCTTCGCAATGTCCGCTGGGACTCAGAAGCGAGGCGGAATCCTGCACATTCGTTGAGCGACGAAGCGCCGGCCGCGACGACCGTCACGCCGAGAAAACGGTGAAGAAAATTCTCGACAGGTGACGACCCCCGTGGTAGAACCCGCACGCGCCCAGGAACCGTGACATTGTTCAGTCGATCGTGGAAACAGCAAAGGTGCGGTTTGGGACTGCGCCCGCGGCTACGTCGAAGCACGGAATCGGGCAAAGCGGTCATAGACATTCCATCTGTCGATGCGCGGCCTCTGTGCGCCGTACGGCCTTGGCCCCGGACGGCGCCCAAAGCTTGGAGAGAGTCATGAAAAGGACCATCGCTCCTGGTGCTTGGATTGCAGTTTGCTGTGTGCTCCTAACTGGCGGACAAGCCCTGGCTGACGACGGAGAATCTGCCCCGCAAAAAGGCAGTGACGCCAGCCAACAGACCCCTCAAACCCCAACACTCGAAACACACAAGCCTCTCGCGGAGCCCAAGTACCTCAACCTCCGATATGATGAGGACTTCAGCTACCTCGACGGTGAACCGGGGACGTATCGACGGGATCTCTTTGACCCGATCAAGAACATACGTTTTGGCGATGACTGGAGGCTGACCCTTGGCGGCGAGTTCCGCTTTCAATTGCAGGCTGAGACAAACAAGGCCTTCGGTGCCAATCTACGGACGCAGGACACCTTCCAGCTCTATCGCTACCTGTTGCACGCGGATCTGAAGTACGGGGACGTATTTCGCATTTTTACGCAGGGGATCGCCGCCTTCGATGAGGACCGTGACCTGGCTCCCCGCGGTGTCGACGAGAACCGATGGGATGTGCAGCAGCTCTTTTTTGATCTGAAGGTGCTGGGGCCTGACCTACCGCTCACCCTCCGCGTCGGCCGGCAGGAACTGCAGTACGGCGCCCAGCGCTTCGTATCGCCGCTCGACTGGGCCAACACCCGGAGGCGCTTCGACGCCATCAAGCTCTTCGCACACGGCAACACCTGGGACGTCGATCTGTTCTACGCAAAACCCGTTGTCGTCCAGCGTAAGCAGCGGGACCGCTGGGATGAGGAATATGATTTCTACGGGGTCTACGCAACCTTCAAGGGCATTCCTCGACACGGGATTGACGGGTTCTTCTTCGCTCAGGACAAAACCGCGGATAGGGTGAATCCAAACGGTCGAAGGGGTGATGAGTCTCGCTACACGCTGGGCACCCGCGTCTGGGGCAAAACTGCCGGCTTTGACTATGATGCCGTCCTGGCGGGCGAATGGGGGCGCTGGGCCGGTGACACCATCTGCGCCTGGGCTTGGGCAGTCAACGGAGGGCACACCTTCGCGGACACTCCCTGGAAACCGCGCATCGGACTTGGGTTTGACTGGGCTGACGGCGATGCAAATCCCACAGACGGCAAGGTGGGAACGTTTGACCAACTGTTCCCGCTTGGACATGCCTACTTTGGCTATCTTGACCTGATCGGGCGGCAGAATATCAACGCTGCCCGCGTCGATGTGTCAGCCTGGCCGGTCGAGAAGAAAGTCAAAACCGCCATCGCCTATCATGCTTTCTGGCTTAACGAAGAGCGTGACGCCCTCTACAACGCCGGTGGGGGGCGTACCCGTCGCAATCCGACGGGCAGGAGCGGCAAAGAGGTTGGGCAGGAGCTTGATCTCACGCTTCTTTGGAAGCTCGACGCCCACTCCTCGGTCCTGCTTGGCTACTCGCATTTCTGGGACAGCAACTTCATCACCAGCACGGGACCAAGCGAGGACCCCGATCTGTTCTACGTTCAATACAAACTCACATTCTGAGGCCGTACGTCCGGCGGCTGGCGGACGGCAGCCCGCGCTAGCCGCTCGTAGTTTTGCTATAATGCCTGCGTATCAGGAGTCTGCAATCATGAAGAAGAATCGTGCGAAGCTTTGGGTCCTTATGTTGACTGTTACCGCGCCGGGCATGTGTGCCCTGTCGTGTTCCGGCACGATCCTGCAAGAGTTCCGCGATGCAGTGATCCAGGGTGCTGCCGGCGCTGTTGAGAGCGCAGCAGCCGACCTAGTCGCTAGTCTGTTCCCGAATCTCGATGGCAAGTAGACTCAGCCAGGGTCGGCCATACTCCGGGTGAGTTCCACGCTCGCGTGGCCATGCTTGTGGACGGCTGCAGACGTGTAAGTCGGGTCTGTGGACCCGACTTGCTGGGGTTTGCACGAGACAGACATGCCCACACCTGTGGTGTGGGCAGGGCACCCACGCCGGGTTAGCATAGCACCCGCACAGAGGACAGGGGTCTAGTGGATGGCCACGGTCACGTTCGAAGGTGTCACAAAGACCTTCAAATCTAAAGGCGGGGTGGTTCGGGCTGTCGACAGCTTGTCCCTCGTCGTCGCAGACCGCGAGCTGCTGGTGTTGGCAGGACCGTCTGGCTGCGGCAAGACGACGACGCTCCGCCTTCTCGCGGGGCTAGAAGATATGGACACAGGGACTATCCGAATCGGGGGCCGCCTGGTCAACGACGTCGCACCAAGGGATCGAGACATTGCCATGGTCTTCCAGAACTACGCCCTGTATCCACACATGACCGTCTTCCAGAACATGGCGTTTGGACTGAAGATGCGGCGAACAGCGAAGCATGAGATCAAGCAGAAAGTGCATGACGCGGCGGTGATACTGGGCATCGAGCATCTGCTCGACCGAAAACCGGCCGCCCTTTCCGGTGGGGAGCGACAACGGGTAGCCGTGGGCCGGGCCATCGTCCGCAAACCGCAGGTCTTCCTGTTCGATGAACCGCTCTCCAACCTCGATGCAAAGCTCAGGGTGCACATGCGTACGGAGATCAAGAGTCTGCACCAGGAGCTCGCAACCACTGTCATTTATGTGACACACGACCAGGAAGAGGCCATGACCCTCGGCGACCGGCTGGTCATCCTGAATAGGGGTGTCATCCAGCAGTGTGGCTCCCCGCTCGACGTCTATAACAGGCCGGTCAACCGCTTTGTCGCCGGCTTCGTCGGCACACCATCGATGAACTTCCTTGAGGGGAGGTTGCAGGCGGACGGAAAGGCTCTAGCGTTTGTGAGACAGGGCGACGTTCGGCTGACACTCGATGCCCAAGTCGCTCCAGGATGCCAGGCGCACACAGGACGCGAAGTTGTCCTTGGAATCCGACCAGAGCACATGCGTTTGACAGATACGGAAACCGAGACGGTGAAGGGCAACACCTCCTCGTCCAACGGGGAGGGGGAAAACGTCATGAAGTTGGCCGTGACTGTGGTTGAGCCATTGGGTGATCGCGTACGCGTGCATGGGGTGACATCCGCCGGTCAGTCGTTGGTCGCTCAGATTCCCGCAACCGCCAGTATATCGCCTGGTCAGTGTCGGCGGTTCAAGGTGGACACGTCGCGCGTCCACCTATTCGCCGCCGACGAGACCGGCCGACGGCTTGACCTCGCACTCTGATATGCAGCCTTGTAGCCTGCATCAGGTAAATGCCGAGCAGCGGTCAATGACCCATCCTGCGGCTGTCCTCGCGCCGACCCGTTAACTCAGACTGCCACCGTTCAGGCACGCGAGAGCGACGTTGTACGCTGCGTGGCAGCCGGCAGCTGGACCGTACCCCCGATACCAGAAGATGATCGCAAGATAAACACCCGCTACGCAGCGGAAAAGAAACGGCATCGGTGAAAACGGCTCGACCCCGACGGGCGGATGATGATGAGCGGCGAAGGCAAGGGCTGAAAGCACGACTGCAACCAAGGCAACCCAAGTGTGGTTCTGGCGAAGCAGATCGACGCCGATCATCATCACGATTGAGATCAGAATGAGCCGGAACACGAGCTCTTCGTAGATCCCTGCTCCGACGCCCATCGCGAGTCTGTCGAACATCAGGGGTGCGTCCTTGGTTAGCCCCGTAAGCGGGATCGCCCAGTTCAGAGCCAGCAGCGGAATCGCCAGGGCGACGGCCTCGACGTACATCATCCCGACCCGGCCCCAGTGAATCGACCACTTCTCACCCGAGACCGCATGGGTGGCGACCAGGATGGCGATCGCGCCAAGACCCGGGGCCCACATCCCGACGTGCCCGAACAGCTCGAAGAAACCGCGCATCAGGTCAAAGGCGATCACCCGATCGTTGTGGCGCGTCAGGCACATCAGCTCATAGAACAGAATCAGTGGGAGCAAAAAGACGAGGGAATCCAGCGGGCGGGCAAGCAACCCGCGCTTCGCATCCGTACCCTTGGACTGTGGTTTGCGAGGCATTGACGGCGTATCGTGCAGACTAACATGGCTGACGCAAGAGGTAATCGGCAGATTGGCGGAAATGGTCCTCTCGCAGTTGAGTCAGGGCAGTGGTGACCCTTCCGTCCCGAGTTCGTACAATTGTCCCAATCATGCGGAATCGCAACCGGCAGATTCTACGCGAGATCTACGACCGCCTTTTCAGGGCGTATGGCCCACAGCGCTGGTGGCCTGCGGACACGCCCACCGAGGTCGTCATCGGGGCGATCCTCACACAAAACACAGCCTGGAAGAATACCGAGCGGGCCATCGACAACTTGCGAAGCGCGAACGTCCTCGACTGGTCCGCGCTGCGAGGGCTCACAACCACGAAGTTAGCCAGGCTCATCCAGCCATCGGGGACTTATCGCGTCAAAGCCGCCCGGCTGAAGGCGCTTGTGAATGACCTGTGGCTACACCACAACGGCTCGCTGTCGTCGATGCTGGATGGCGATCTCGGTATCGCTCGGAAGCGCCTGCTTTCGATTCCCGGTATCGGCCCGGAGACCGCCGACGCAATCTTGCTTTACGCCGGTGATCGCCCGAGCTTTGTCGTTGATGCCTACACGCGTCGCGTCCTGCGTCGTCATTCTCTAATCGGCGCCGACGCTCGCTACGAGATGATCCGGGCCTTGTTTCACGACGCACTGCCCGCGGACGCTCAGTTGTTTAACGAATACCATGCCCTGCTTGTCGAGGTGGGCAAGAGGCATTGCCGTGCTCGTTCTCGTTGCGAAAGCTGCCCCTTGGTTGACCTTCCCCACGACGCCGACTTGTAGGCGATGCTCCTGTCGCTATGCTACCGTCGGGCGATAAATCGTGGGTACGGAGGCGGTACAACACAGCCCTGTCAGGAGGTAAATGTTGGAGTCAGTCGGCGCCTGCCAAGTCGTGGAGCGTTTTGTGGCTGCGATCAACAAGCACGACGTGGACGAAATCTGCCGGTTGATGACAAAGGATCACGCATTCATCGACGGTAGCGGTCAGAAAATGGTCGGGCGGGAGGCCATGCGCGATGCGTGGGCTGCCTACTTCGACATGATGCCGGACTACCACGTGACGATCGAACAGATCTTCTGCAGTGGAAAGGACGTCGGGTTATTCGGCCGGGCGGCTGGCACCTTTGCGCCAAAGGGGCAGCTAAAACGCGAAAACCACTGGGAGATACCCGCGGCGTGGCGGGCCGTGGTTTGCGGCACGTGCGTGGCTAAGTGGCACGTTTATGCTGACAATGAACCCGTACGGGCTATCATGGCAAAGGACTTATGAAAGTGTGTGACCGCCTGCAATCCGTGTCGACTCGGCTTGCATCATGGGATTGCGTTGCGACAATCCGCACGATCGGTTGCTGGGCTGGTGGTCATGGTATGAGTTTCGCGTATGCGTGAGGGTTCGCTTGACGAGTTCGAGTCGATCTTTGAGCAGGCATCGATCCCTGTTCTCGATATCGACGAGGTTGTCCTGAGGCGGGTCGATGCTGTCCTCGTGGGTGGCACTGTCGACGCGTCTATTCTGTCCCTTGCAGCCTATCTCGAGAAGCGGTTCAGAAGCGAGGTCACTGTTCATTACCCGCGCGGACCGGATGTTGACGAGATGCGGGATACTGCGGCTCAACATGGTCACGACGCCGCAAAGGAGGGTTTCGCATCGACGGGTGACCTTATACAGTTTGTCAGGGGTTCGGAAACCGATCTCGTCTTGCTGGCCGCGCCAACAACCGCAGAATCCGGGATGGCTCGCGTCGATCTTGATGCTCTGGTCGAGGAGACAACGCCTCCTGTCCTAATCGTCCAAACGGCGATCGAGGAGCCGGCAACCGTCTTCACCAATGTCCTTCATAGTCTTACCGGCAACTTTCAGCAGACGCAGAACTTCACCTATTCCTTCACCCTGGCTGAGGATGGCGGGGCTTTGTTCCTTCTGCACGTGATCAGTGGAGGTGAGGTTGATGCCGTCCGTGAGACCCTGAAGGTCTCGCCTGCTATTGCCCGGCAGGCGGGTGGAGCCTTGCTTGGCAACCTCGCCCACCACGGTGAGCGATACTTGAAGGCTATTGTGGCGGCCAGCCGGGAGAGGCCGTTCGATGTGCGCTATCGCATAGCTCTGGGAGACGTGGTGTCCACAGTTCGCAAGGAGCTTGCTGCCGGTAATTACTCTCTGATCGTTGTGGGATCTCACCATGAGGGTCGCAGTCATGTCACTTCCGCCGACTATCGCCTGATGCATCAGCTTCGGAATGTGCCTGTGCTGGCGCTGTAAGGATAAACGCATGGAAGATTTGCCGGACTCTGACTTTCGTATGCATCACTTCAATGTGTCCGTGTCGAGGTAGTGTGCCTTGATGTCTCCCGCGATTTCGACAATCTTACTTGCCAGCGGCGGCACAACTACTGTCTCTATGCCGACATATCAGAAGTGGGTCTTTGGTGCGATTTTGGCAATTACACTTCTGCTTCTGGCAACAGAAAGGATTCAGAAGACCGTACTTGTCCTGATCTCGGCGCTTTTGTGCCTCCTCCTGGCCGATTACTGGGAGTATTTTCCGCACACTGAGGGGCATCGCCTTCCAGTTTACATTGGAATGATCGAATGGGAGGTGATCGGCATCGTCATCGGGGCGACCGTGTTTGTGGAAATCGCCGCTCGGAGTGGGCACCCAGCTGCCAAGGTCTCCGATGTAGCAGGCTTGGACGGCTTTGCCGTTGACCATCGCGCTGTAGTGAAGCTCGGCGCCGCGCGGGAGGCCTGTGAGCTTTTG
>CAYOQG010000093.1:0-17218 GCA_964405925.1 uncultured Phycisphaeraceae bacterium
GCACTGACCAGGTACTTCCCCTGGCGATATGGATTGATGTCGACAACGCCGGCGACCTGCTTCGAGACGCCAAGCGCACTGAGAACCGAAACACACTTCGATCCAGAGCCCCATATGTATACGCGCTTCTCCTCATCCCTCCACAAACCGAAACGCCTGCGCCAGTTGCCAATGCAGTCGTTGACCGTCTTGGAAAACCGCTGGACGTCCGCTGCAAGTTGAGCGAGGTCATCTTCCCATGGCCACGATGGTTCAGTCGGCTTCGCCACCGGCTGGGCGACGAGCAACAGGTACTGATCGCCAAAGTCCCTGGCCAGCTGTAGAAGATCGAACCGGTTCGCCCGAAAGAGCCGCCCCAGTGAGCCCAAACTGAAGTAGGAGCAATGCTCGTAGTAAATATCCCAAAAGGCAGCCTCTCGAAGCACTCGCTCCACATCAGGAACTTCGAAGAATATGAACATGTTCGTACGATCACCCACAACCCTCCGCACCAGCCTGACGAACTCATTCGTCTCGTGGATATGTTCCAGGGTGTGCCGACAACACAAAAAGTCGCACGGGAGATCCCCGTATGCCTCCGAGTAATAGTCCGCTATGAAGTGCACCCGCCCGTTGCCACGTCCCCCCATGCGCGGAGGATCGCACGCCGGATCGATACCTACACCTCGATTGGCCCCGATTTCACACAGCTCGACCAGGAAATCCCCTTTCCCGCAACCAATCTCCACAACGTCCTTGTCACGGAGATCATATTGGTCAACTAACTGCAAGCACAGCCGAGTCTGGAATTCGCGGAAGCGAGGTGAAAAGGACTGTTGCTCCTCGTAACCTGTCGTGTATTCTTGCACCTTGGGGTCGAAGACGATGTTCGAGATGAAGCCGCATTGCTTACAGAAGCCGAGCACCAAATCACGCGTGGGATAGCTCACGGCGCTATCCCGCTCATCGAACATCAGACAACTGTGAGTAGGTATGCCGCTTGCCTCATAAAAGGCCTCCATTCCTTGCGTTTCACAGTTCGGGCACAGCGCGTCGGGGTTCATTCGGGTTTCTGTCTCTAACGACCCACAATGCGCGGCGTTGGAACCGGCACGATGAACTGGCCACCGTCGCCGAGGTACTCTGCCTGCTGCTGCATGATCTCGCTGGCAAAATTCCACGCTAGCAACAGCACGTAATCGGGCTTCACTTCTAGCAATCGCTCGCACGGATGGATCGGTAAGCGCTGACCCGGCATATATTTGCGGTGCTTGTGGACATTGCGATCCACGACAAAGTCAATCAAGTCACGACCGATGCCCGCATAGTTGATCAGCGTCGCTCCCTTCGCGGCTGCTCCGTAGGCTGCAATGCTCTTTCCCTCGCGTTTGAGCGATCCGAGCATTTCTCGCAGTTCATTGCGCACACGGGAAACCCGCTCAGCAAAGTCCCGATAGTAACGGTAGCGAACAACGCCTGTCCTCGCCTCGGTGTCTAGGAGTGAATGCAGGGACATACTGGGGTCCGCATAATGTTCGACGAAAAGTCGCAAAGACCCACCATGAATGGGCAGGCGCACCACGTCATTTAGGTAAAGCCCATGCCGTCGAAACAGACTGGCCAGTGACGTTACCGAAAAATAGCACAGGTGCTCATGATAGATCGTGTCGAACTCGCAATGATCAACGAGGTCCACAACATATGGTACCTCAATGACCGCAACACCGTCGTCTTTCAAAAGGATCCCAATGCCCTCGACAAAGCCATTCAGATCCGCCACGTGCGCAAGGACGTTATTGGCGATGATCACATCCGCAGACCGGCCCTCATCGCGCAGACGGCGTGCGAGTTGCGAGCTGAAAAACTCGCACAGTGTATCAACTCCAGCCTCTTGGGCCACACGCGCAGGACCCCCCGCAGGATCAACACCCAACACGGGAATCCCATGCTCGACGAAGTTCTTCAGCAAATATCCGTCATTGCTCGCAAGCTCGACAACCAGGCTCGATTCATCAAGTGAGCGCGTTTTCACCAAGTCCAACGCGTTGTCGCGAGAATGCTGGAGCAGCGCCGGCGAAAACGACGAGTAATAAGGATAGTCCTCACAGAACAGGACTTCTGGCGGGACCGTCTCCGCGATTTGCATGAGCGAACAGCTCTCGCAGAACATGACCGTGAGCGGATACCGCGGTTCCGGCTCCGTCAAGGTTTGCTCCGTCAGAAGTCGGTCCGCCAATGGCAGCTTCCCCAGAGACAAAACCTCTCCTAGATCCCGGTTTTTGCACGACCGACATACTACAGGGGAATCAGACATTTCCTAAGTCTCTCTAGTTGCTGCCATATGATGGGCACTTTTCCAACGCAGCTCGTGGTCAAGTAGTCCCTGCTCCATCAAGTTTTTGACATGCTTGATTCGGAGATATCGTGAGCCCTCCAGATCCTCCAGCCTCAGATCAATCGCCTTGTACGCCTGGTACAACTCCTCTATCCCCTTCTTCACCTCCCACTGCGGCTGGTATGACGGCAGCACTCGTTGGATCTTGTCGAAGTTCACGCGATAGCAGCGCTGATCTGGTTCGCCTCCCTCGGCATACTCCACACGACTGCCCAAAACGACCTGCCGGACCATGTCCGCGATGTCACGAATCTGATAGTTGTCCTCGTTTCGTCCGACATTGAAAGCCTCAGCGCACACCTTCTCCATTGGCGCGTGCAACACAGCCAAGAACGCTAAGGCAATGTCGCGTATATGCACAACTGGCCGCCAGGGTGTCCCGTCACTCTTGATGTAGACGCGCCCCGTCGTGAACGCATAACCAACGAGATTATTGACAACGAGATCACCACGAAGCCGCGGCGACACACCGTATGCAGTCGCGTTGCGAAGGTATGTGGGACAAAAATCGTCGTCAGCCATTTCCGTTAAATCACGCTCAACGAGGACCTTCGACTCCCCATAGGGCGTCACGGGCCGGAACGGGGCCTCTTCCGTAAGAATTTCGTCCATCCCACCGGCGCCATAGGTACTACAGGAAGATGAGAACAAGAACCGCCTGACGCCCGCCTCCTTGGCCAGCCGGGCCAGGCGAATGGATGCCCTATGATTGATGTCATACGTGCACTCGGGATTCAGGTCGCCTAGCGGATCATTCGAAATCCCGGCGAGATGCACGACTGCGTCCAATCCTTCAAGATCCGGCGGCGTCAAGTCCCGGATGTACTTCCCCAAAGCCTGGATTGGGGCAACATCCTCACCGAACACACATTCCTCAAACAAGTAGTTGTCCAGACCCACGACTTCGTGCCCGGCTGACTGAAACATCGGGACGAGGACCGTACCAATATATCCATCGTGACCTGTCACCAGTACGCGCATATCGTCACTTCAACTCCACGTCTTCCACGGTGCGCGACCCGACTGCCACATCACTTCCAGCAAATGCTTCTCGCGCAGCGTGTCCATGCACTGCCAGAAAGACTCGTGCCGGTAGGCCATCAACTGCCCGTCTGCAGCAAGTCGCTCCAGTGGCTCATGTTCCCATTGGGTATCGTCACCCTCAATGTAGTCGAATATACCCGGCTCAAGCACGAAGAATGCCCCATTAATCCATCCCTCTCCAAGCTGTGGCTTCTCCTCGAAAAGCGCGACGCGATCGCCCTCCAGTGTCAGGCGACCGTATCGAGCAGGGGGGCGGACGGCCGTCAACGTCGCGAGTTTCCCATGTGAACGGTGGAACCGGACAAGGCGGTCGAGATCGACATTGGAAACGCCGTCCCCCCACGTCAGCATGAATGTGGTATCTCCAAGATAGGGGGCCAGTCGTTTGATGCGCCCGCCAGTCAGAGTTTCAAGTCCCGTATCGACCAGATCCACTGTCCAGCTCGGACGGTCACTGTCATGAACGGTTACGTGCGCTTGTCTCAGGTCCACAGTCAAATTGCTGCTTAGTGAGCAATAGTCGACCATGTACCGCTTGATGACGTCGCCTTTATATCCTAGTGCAATGACAAACTGATCGTATCCAAAGTGCGAGTAGTGTTTCATAATATGCCAGAGAATTGGGTGTCCCCCGATCTCGATCATCGGTTTGGGTTTCACCTCCGTCTCCTCGGCCAACCTCGAACCCTTTCCACCTGCAAGAATGGCTACGTTCATATGCACATCCTCCCCTGGCAATCCGCCAGTGAGAGATTGGGGACTTCTTTTCTCATCGCTCACTTGGGTCCTTCGCCAACAGGCGGCTCACGTTATTGTCGTAGTGCTGTCCTGTGTAAGCGAGCAAGGTTTCACACCGGCCTGTCCTTGATAGTACAGCAACAATTGGTGCCATCTTCATGAAGTTGGGACGAGCCCCGCAGACATAGAGGAATAGCAGCCTGGTCTGGCGTGAGGTCATATCCCGAACAATCGCGGGGGCCTGACTACGGATCACTCGGTCTGGCAGGTCTCGCGGTCGGTTCCGCCGGCGATAAATCCGTGTTCTCTCGGAGCACCAGGTATTGGCGCAGTGCATGTTGCCACAACGGCGGCACATGTCCCGTCAACTCAGTATACTTGCGCGTATCCAGAACAGAGTACATAGGACGTCGCGCAGGTCGGGCCAGCTCTGTCGAACATATCGGCTCCACGGGCACCTCGAGCCCGCTTTGTCTTACAATCTCCCGGGCGAATTCGAACCAGGAACATTGGCCGGCGTTGGCGAAGTGCATGGTTCCGCGCGCTTTGGCATTGAGCAACCGAACCAGGGCGTCTCCCAAGTCACTCGTCAGGGTCGGCCGGCCAATCTGGTCGGTCACAACTCTCAGCGGCCCACCCGCGCTCACCTGCTCAATAATGGCTTCGACAAAGTTGCGGCCATGTGGTCCAAACAACCACGATGTTCGCACGATCAGATGCTCGCACGCTACCGCACGTACTGCCTGCTCACCTTCCCATTTTGACCGCCCGTACACGGAAAGCGGTCGGGCTTCGTCCTCCGGCAGATAAGGCCGATCACTGATGCCTTCGAAGATGAAGTCCGTCCCAATGTGTACGCAGATCGCGTCAAGTTCGGCGCAGGCTCGCGCGATGTGGCCAGGGGCCTTTGCGTTGACAGCCATCGCCTCTTCGACATTCGTTTCGCATCCATCGACATCTGTATAGGCTGCCGCGTTTATGACGGCCGAAGGTCTCAGCCGGTGGAGGGCCTCGCGCACTTGATCGGCTCTGCAGATGTCGAGCTCCTCAATATCCCACCCCGTGATGCGCTCCCGATGTTGCCCGGCCGCCTCCCGGTGGAGTGTCGCCATCAAGGCCTGTCCCAACATCCCTCGGGCGCCCAGTACGAGAACGCCGCGGTGTGCCCAGACCGCGTCGTTCAAGGGTCAACTCCGACCACACCGCCACGTCCGTACTGCTTCTCATAATAGGTCATATACTCACCTGTCTTGATCCGTCTCCACCAGGCTTCGTTCGTTTTGTACCAGTCGATCGTCTCCGCAAGACCTCGCTCGAAGTCGATTCGAGGTCGCCAACCGAGTTCCTTGGTGAGCCGATTGAAATCGATCGCGTACCGGCGATCATGACCCGGGCGATCCTTGACGTATTCGATCATCGATTCGTCGTGCCCAAGGTATCTGAGGATGCGACGTGCAATCTCGATGTTGGGATGCTCGCAGCCGCCCCCAATGTTGAACACGCTTCCTGCCTCCCCTTGCTCGAGAATCACCAGGATCGCCTCACAATGGTCGCTGACGTGGATCCAATCACGCACGTTCTGCCCGTCACCATAAACCGGCACTCGCTTGCCCTCGATCAGGTTGGTCACAAACAAAGGGATCAGCTTTTCGGGAAACTGAAACGGCCCGTAGTTGTTCGAGCACCGTGTGATCACAACGTCCTGCCCAAACGTGGCAAAGTAAGCGCTTGTGAGTAGATCGGCGGAAGCCTTCGACGCGCTGTACGGGCTATTCGGTGCCAACGGTGTGCCTTCTGTGAACCGCCCCGTCGGCCCTAACGAACCGTAAACCTCATCCGTCGATACCTGAAGAAAACGCTTAACACCATGCTCACGAGCGAGGTCGAGAAGAACCTGCACACCCAGGATGTTCGTTCGCACAAAGGCCTGCGCCCCAAGAATACTGCGGTCTACGTGGCTTTCTGCGGCAAAGTTCACCACCGCATCCAGGCCGCTTTCGAACAATGATGCCAAATTCTTGGCATCACAGATGTCCGCCCGCACGAACCGGCATCGCGGATCAGCAATACAGTCAGTCAGATTCTCGAGGTTGCCGGCGTACGTGAGGGCATCCAGCGCAACCACGTCGACACGCTTGCGTTCGCGCAGCAGCAGCCGAACGAAGTTACTGCCAATGAAGCCAGCCGCCCCAGTCACTAGGATCGTCGACGTGTCCATTCACTTTGCTCACTCTTTGAGGGCCCGGGAGCACCAGGAGTATTGTTGTCTGGTCCTTACTGTGAAGCGTCTCCATCAACTGGCGGCGCTGGCCCACGATGGTGCCCAGGAACTCGGCGCCCGCACCAGCAACGATCAGGCGGGCAGTCGAGAAGTGTGCGCACCGGCCGGCTAGGCAGGCTTGCCGGCTGCCCCTGCCGCCGTGGCTTTGGCCTTGATGAGATCTTTCCCAGAGGAAAAGCAGCGCCAAAGCTAGACATCTTAACTGCTCATTCAGCCTAGACTCCGTCCCCGTCGGCTGTACGCACGAATTCGACGCAACCTATTATGAGAAAATAACTTATACCGCTTTTCAGCATCGCAGGCAGCCTGACGCTGTCCATGACGTCAGAAAGCCGCGACTACAAACGCCTTTATTGCCCGGAATCCCCCGCCGCTGGGGCAACAACGTCGACCGAGGTTTTCACGAGCTCCAGGCAGGTTCCTGGAACCCCGCGCATTGAAAGTAGGGCGCGACTGCACTTCGCAAGCAATCAACCAGACTCCGTTCGGCCTCGGGTACACCCCCAACCTCATGGATCGACCACATGACGCTCGCGGGCCTGGCGATCCCCTATCTTTTGGTGCCGCCCGTATCCGCGGCGTCGTCGGCCACGCTTCTGCCACAGGGACGACCGGTCGGCCCGCATCCGCGACGACCGCACATAACAGGGGCGTACGCGCTGTACCGATATGCGTCGCCCACCCGCATATGACGACAGCCGAGAACACCCTGAACCGCTGACCCGAGGTCCTCTATGGACTGATCGGTTTTCCTCGGCGCACCTGTGAATGGATGAATAACCGTTTTGCGTATCGACCCGGCTCATTGGATCCAGCCGTGGTCCATCCTGCGGCTGAAGTCCGGTAGTACCCCTGTTACCACCCGAATGCGGCATGGCAACCGTGCGACTTCGTGGGGCGTGTGATGCGAGCGCACTGCCGCGCGGGCGGTCGGCCTACTCCTTCGAGCCATAACACACGCCCCGCGGTGCTTCGTATTCTAACGGTCCGCAAAGACGACGCAACCTAACGAGTTAAAACCCAACTGGGGAGCCAGCGTGGTGCAGAAAAGCGTGTACGGACACCGCGCGGTATCGCCGACGGCGCGGGTCTCTCGGGGCCCGACCGGCGCTGGTCCGCAAACTCGGCCACTCGGGCGGTTCCTCCCGCTGCTCCCCAGACCTCCTGGCTTCACAGAACCGGCCCGAGGCGGCCCGGTAAAGGCTGCGTCCGGTTGCCGTGCCGCACCAACTCGTCTGTTGACGATTCATGACGATACTCGGTGGCAGACGCATTGACCGAGGCGATAACTTGGGTACACTAAAGCACTGAGTTTGGGCCAACCCGCCTTGGGGCCGGTAATCTGTTCGCGGGTTGGTCCGCGCAAGCTGGATCAGGGTGACACCTGTCTTGCGCTCAGTTCGTACTCGTCTCGGACGCCGGGGATGTACGCGGTGCGTTGACGACCACGGCATAACCGGCGTGGGGTTTGTGGATGGACTGGTTGATACTGGCTGGTACTGTCGGTGATGAGGCATCGTGGGCGGGCGATGTACCGCATCAACTGCTGCCGCTCCCCGGTACGACCCTGCTCGAATCGCTGCTTGCAAATCTTCGATCCGTATCTTCCGACAGGGAGTCCTGTACGATCTGTGTCAACCAGCAAGCAGAGTTGATCGCACAGCGAACTGAACGGTTCCGGTCACCGACCTTTAACGTTCGCGTCCAGGAAGATAGTCTTCCGCTTGGAACAGCCGGATGCCTCAAGAGTTGTGAACCGTGTCTTAGTGGTGGCACTGTTTTTGTGACTGGGGGATCGGTCTGGTTGGAGGACGACCCACGTTGGATGCTCGAACAGCATCGCGCACAGGGAAACGCTCTGACTGTCTTCTGCACGACGGACCCGAGTTTGTGCAATGGAAAACAACGGAAGCTGCTGCGACCCACCGGCGTCTACTGCTGCGAACCGGTGGTCCTCGAGCACATCCGCTCCACAGGTTACCAGGACTTGAAGGAGCAGTTGGTTCCTGCTTTGCAGCATGCCGGTTTGCGCGTCGGTGCTGTTGGGCTCAAGCGGCCAGCTTGTCAAGTATCCGACTGGCGCAGCTATATGTATGTACTTCACCGCGTCCTTTCCACGGGTAGGTTTCCTGTGGAAGGCTACCGCCAGCTCGCGCCCGGAATCTGGTGTGGCGACGACGTTAGCGTGGCCGATGATGCGAGGATCGTGGGCCCGGCGCTGATTGGGCATCGATGTCGAATCGAACAAGGCGCCGTCGTCATCGGTCCAGCCATATTGGGTAATAGAACACGCGTCGGCACCCGCTGCTGGCTTATTCGCGTGGTTGCCCGGGATGGCGCTCACTGTCCGGCAGGCGCATGGTCTACCGACCAATTTGTCACAGATCACACAATTGCCCACCGGGCTCGAAACGAGGATCCCGAGGGCAGCACCACGGATGTAGCAAGCGACGCCGTCGTCCAGCGTGAGGAACGCCAGCATTCGGATGCTTCCCGGTCGCCCACCAGGGGCAGTCGCCCCCCCGCAGGGGAGCGGCAGGGCCTCCGTGGGGGGTTGGTGCCGGCTGCGGCGGTGGCGGTTGCGTTCGTCTGGGCGTTTTGGCACACCATTGCAGAGCTCTGGGAAGTCTGGCGGACCGACGGTGACTACAGCGCCGGTCAGCTTGTCCCGCTGGCCGCGATCTACATGATCGCAGCTCGACGGGACGTCCTCAAAGACATCAGACTGTGCTTGGCACCTGTAGGCCTGGTTGTCTTCTGCGCTGGTCTGCTACTGAACCTCTTTGGCACTTATTATCTATATTCGTCCTTTGAGAACGTGGGCATGGCGGTTTGCGTAAACGGCTTGGTTTTGACACTGATCGGATGGTCCGGGTATCGCCGCGTCCTATACCCCATGGCCTTCCTTTTCCTGACCTTACCGCTTCCCAATCGGGTCCACGATGCAATCCTGCTCCCGCTGCAGAGTGTCGGCGCCAGGATTTCTGCGTCCATCCTTGAGATCGTGGGCATCCCCGCGGTGCTTGCCGGACACGTGCTTGAGGTGGCCGGACATCGCGTTGCCGTCGCGGAGGCGTGCAGTGGGTTGCGAATGGCCGTTGCGTTCTTGATCGTGACCGCCGTCTTCGCCTACTTCATACAGCGTCCTCGCTGGCAGAAGGCGCTCGTGCTTTTCTCCAGTGTTCCGATTGCGGTGCTGTGCAACGTAGGCCGAATCGTCGCCGCCGCCTATCTGTATACAGCCGGGTACGGATGGATGGCACGAGGTGCGTTCCACGACGTGACGGGTTTGCTGATGGTTCCAGCCGCCTTGGTCCTGGTTTCGCTGGAGCTTTGGCTGTTATCATGCATGGTCATTCCAAAGAGTGCCATGGCGGCCTTGGTCGATCAGGTGGATCGAAGGCCAATTGTCTCCGGACGAAATGCGGCTGGAGTCTGAGACATGTTGATCGGACACAACAAAACCGCCATCATCGGACTCACCGTCGCTGTTGTCGTCTGCGCCGGCGTCATGCAGCGTTGGGTGCGTGTGACGCGGGCCAGCCAGGCCCTGACATATACGCCGTTACGCCAACCGCTGTCAGCCATCCCTGCCCGAATTGGACCGTACGTACTAGAGCGTGAGCTGCCCCTGGAAACCGACATCCTCAGAGCGGCAAGCGTGGATCATTACATCAACAGAGTCTATGAAGATCCCACGTCGGACAGACATCTGTCGCTGTACGTCGGTTATTGGGCGAGTGAGGAAGCCGGTGTAGGACACGGTCCGGAAGTCTGCTATCCGGCGGTGGGCTGGCGGGGGGAGGGTAAGCCGGCAGAGCGAATCGTACGTTTTGACTACGGGCCCGAGGCAATCCAGGCGACGATCACGCTCCACCGATTCTCTCGCACCGAGCCCGAAGGGATCGAGCGGCGTGCTGTGGGGTTTGCGGCCGTGGTCAGTGGTGCATTCATCGGCTCATCGCGAGGCGTGTTTTGGCATCGCCCTGGCAAAGGCGGCAGCCAGGGGGGACACTATCTCGCTCAGGTCCAGGTGGCCTCCGCCGCCCCAGACGGAGCCTGGGAGACCACCGAGGCCGACATTATGGCTTTTATGAACTTGCTCTTGCCGCACCTTGCCGAATGTCTACCTCGACGATCAGATGCCGGTGTGTGGGACGACCCTGACTAACATCGGGGCATAACCAGCGGATTGGGTGGATGTCTGAGACGAAACAACTGACCGTGACCCATCAGTCACCGTTCACCGAGATCCTGCCACCAGACCACGAACAGGGACATGAGACCTTCTCCGCGGTGCTGCTGCAACGTTGGCGCACCGTGTTGTTGGTGGGGTTGTTGTCGGCGGCGGCCTCGATCGCGACCATCTTTCTGACCATCCACCCGAAATACGAGGTCACTAGTGAGATCAAGATTGTCCCAGTTGTGCGGCCAATCCTGTTTGCGGATCAAGACACCGACATCTCTCGTCATTATGCCGTTTACGTGGCGACCGAAACGGCGGCGATTACCAGCCCGTCAGTGATCAACGCAACCCTGGATCTGCCCGAGGTGGCTGCATTGCCCTCCATCCGTGCATCCACTGACCCCGCGTCTGAACTCCAAGACGCGCTCACCGTCGAGCCCGTGCGCGGCACACAGTTGGTGTCGGTGTCGATGGTAGGCGAGCACCCCAGGGACATGGCGGTCATCGTGAACAGCATCCTCATGACCTACCTTCGCCGCCACGAGGACAGAAAGCGGCAGTGGGACGAAACCATCCTCGAGTCGCTTCGGGCCGAAGAGAGCCAGCTTGAGGCTAAACTCGAGGCAAAAGGCGTCCAACTCTACCAAACCGCTGTCGATCGCGGGCTGGGTGCGGCTGAGGAATCCGGTGTTATGCTCGACACGTGGATGAGCGACGTACAGGCACTATTGACGCAGACCAACAAAGACCGAGCCCTCGCCGCAGCCAAGCTAAAGACCCTGGATGCAGACGCACAGACTGAGGATGCGGCTACTGTGGACCTCTCCGGATTCAGAGAGTACCTTGCGACAGATCCCGAACTCCTCAGTCTGCAGGATCAGCGCCAGGAAGCTGAGCTCTCTGCCTTGAGCGATGATCGCCTGGGTCGCGGTCCCAATCATCCCGATGTCATCGGGCGCGCGGAGCTGCTTGCCACCCTGCGCGAGCGGATCGAAGAGAGGCGGCAATCGCTCCGGAAAGCATACCGAGCAGACGAACGCCGAAGGCTGCTCGCTGAGATCCGCGACGCTGAGTTGAGTGCCCAAGTCTTTCGAGACGAGCTTGAACAACTGACGCAAACGCGGGCCGGCGTAGCCGGACAGAGATTCGAGATCGATAACCTACGACATGAGCGAGAGCAGCTTGAAGTTGCGTTGGGCCAAGTCCGGCAGAAGATCTGGAACGTCACCGTCGAGCAACGCCGCGCCGCTCGGATCACCGTCGAATCGCCAGCAGAGGCGCCGTTGGCCCCGAATATTGACAAGAGACCAAAGTATTGTGCCGCCGCCGCCCTGATGAGTCTGTGCCTGGGTATGGGGGCGGGGCTTCTGCGCCACCGCTTGGACACCAGCTTCCGCTACCCGGCACAGGTTAGCTTAAGACTTGGTGTTCGCGTGTTGGGAAGCGTCGCCGACGTGGGGAATGGACGACCGATCGATCAGGTTGCCGATGAGCGTATTTTGGAGCCCATCCGCGGAATCTCCGCTGCGTTGCTTGCCGACACGACGAAGAAGGCGCACTCACGACTGATCACAAGCCCCACTCGCGGTACGGGTAAATCGTCCATGTCGATGAACCTGGCCCGGACCTTGGCGAGCACCGGCCGGCGGGTCCTGCTGATCGATGGGGACAATCATGTGCGGGGGGTGTCGCGACGCCTCGGGCTGGCTGACCGACCCGGGCTGGCGGAGCTGCTTGCCGGTGGTGCGACCCCGGATGAGGTCACCTGCACGGGCGAGCCCGAGGGCCTGCACGTGATCCCTGCCGGTAGACCCGGCGATGGGTTCGGCAATCTGCTCGGGAGGCAAAGCGCTCAAACGCGATTGAAGGAGTTGTTGGCGTGCTACGATGAAGTCATCGTGGACTCGCCGCCTGTGCTGGTGAACAGTGATGCCGTCATTTTGTCGACACTCGTCGACGAAGTGGTGCTCGTCTTGCGGGCAGATTGCTCGACTCGTGAGGACGCAGTGGAAGCCCAACAGGATCTGGCAGCGGTCGGCGCCCGCGTCGTCGGGGTCGTTCTCAACGCGGTCAACCCCAAGAAGACACGGCGTGGCTACAAATACGGGTATGGGTATACGTATGCCCACACGGAGGGCGAGTAGGACAGTCACGGAGGAGTAGAGTGGGACGAAGTTCTCGGCCAGGCAGGCCGAGAAACAATGGGGATGGAGGCGCTCAACCATCACTAAGCAAAACGACAGAACACTGCTGATCCACCTGCAGGAGCCGGTTTGCTCGCTCGGAACGGAGTTCGGAATGAGCGATGCAATAGGTGGCGAGGACTCGCCAACGATCCTCTCACCCGGTCGCGCGCGCCTGATCGACTCGTATTGTCGATGGGCAAGCGAACGGGCCATGACGGCGTACGCCTTACTACCTGCATCGCACAGAGAGGCGCTTGCGCCGATTCTCGACGAATGCGAGCACGTGTCGCCGCTATGGTGCACTGACGACGGTGTCTCTCCACCACCTGGGATGGGACATCGGGGTCAGGTATGGATCGTCAACGGGAGGCACTTGCCAATCGTCGACTGGCAGGCGGCCCGATCCGCAGTCCGCCGCCCCGATGCGGAGGTCTTGATCTTCGGCTCATCCAGTGTTTCGGGACCCCGCTATTCCGAGTCCGTGCTCGTCAGCGAGACAGGCGAGGTCGTAAGGTTTAAACGCCACTACTGCGACTCACCCGTGTTTGCGGACGTCTGGAACGGTGAGGCATCGCTCCTGGTGGCGTCCGGTAGGCGAGTGCCTGCGATCTTGACGCATGTGCTCACCCGGGGCTGGGGATTGGAAAGCGTTGGCGCCTTGACCCGCCGCTTCAGCGTCCAATGGTCATCGGCGCCGTGCGTGCTCTCCGAGTTCGAAATGACCGCCTCGATTGGGGAGATCGCCGCACTCGGAGAGCCTCGACAGAGTCCCCGGAATCTGTGCGAGGTCGGTGCGCAGGCTGCGATTCCTTTGGGAGCTTGGCGATCTGATGTGAGTGGAAGTTGCCGAATAAGCGCCCCACACCGCGCACCCCGAGAACCTGGTTGGCCCGATACCGACGTTCCGACCGTCGAGGTCTTTCGGCATGCCGGGGCAATCCCCGACGACCGGTTGCGTGACGGGGCCGCCGTCGTGGTGCGGGATCACCCGTTGCCGGACGTTGAGGAGACCGGGTCGGTGTCCAGTTCCGTTGAGGGCCCCGGTGGCGACCTCATATACTTGTTTTTGAAGCGGGGCATCGATCTGCTGGCGTCAGCGACCGGACTGATCCTGCTTTCGCCGATTCTCGTTGTAGTGGCGTTTCTGGTGAAGGTTAGTTCACCTGGTCCCGCGCTGTACGCCCACCGACGTCAGGGTCTGGGCGGGAAGGAGTTCCGCTGTCTTAAGTTCCGCACCATGCACGAGGGCGCGAGCGCGCTTCAGGATGCGCTGCGGAAACGCAACGAAGTCGATGGCCCGCAGTTCAAAATCGGACAAGATCCGCGTGTGACCAAGATCGGACCGTGGCTCAGACAGTTTAACATCGATGAGCTCCCGCAGCTGCTCAACGTGCTGCTTGGGCAAATGAGCCTGGTGGGTCCCAGACCATCCCCGGACGACGAGAATCAGCTTTGCCCGGCGTGGCGTCGAACCCGCCTGTCCGTCAAACCTGGGATCACGGGCTTGTGGCAAGTCCTTCGACTTAGAAGCCGCTACGTGTCCGACTTTCAGGAGTGGATTTACTACGACGTCGAATACGCCCGTCACCGTTCGCTGTGGCTCGATTTCCAGATTCTGCTCTATACACCTTTTGCCATGTTCGCACCACGTCGCCTCAGAAGCTTCGCCGAGCGGTTGGAGCGGCACGGGATCTGTACGCGTGCCGCGGCCCTTCGCCGACATTACGAAGGCCGCGCAAACCGATAAGATCTGTGGTCGCTACGGTTAGACCTTGGCGTGGCCAGCTTAGTCTTTGGTTGCACGAGCCCCGACGTATGTCGGAACGGCAGGAATGGAAACGGTGGCCGGCACGGAAACCCCGACGCTGCGAGAACGAATCCGGATCAGCGGGATCATCGCGATCAGTCTGCTGGTGTTGGCCGCTGGTGTCGCAGGTTACCTTCGTCACACACATCAGAAGCAGGCAAATACACAGAAACTGTTGCGCCAGGCGCAAGACGCCCAGGCACAGAATGACTTGGAGACAGCGTCCACTTTCTACCGGCTTTACCTCAAACGTCAACCTGCCGACACCGTCGCCCTATCTGCGTACGCTGCCGTCCTGCAAGACCGCATGAAGGGCTCAGACGAACTAATCGGGGACGTTCTGGGAACGCTCCGTCAACTCGTCCGCCTCGAACCGGACAATCTCTACGCCGTCCAGCAGCTTGTGGATCTGTATCTGCTGGTAGGCGATTTCGCCCTGGCCGAGCAGCATGCACAGACCTGGCTCAAGCACGCGCCTGGCTCGGTGGAAGCGCTCATTGCACTGGCACGCGCTCGACAGGGCTTGCTAAGATATGAGGAAGCTGTGGAAGCACTCGAGCAAGCCGTCGAGAATGGCCCCAACGACCCGCGTCCCTATGCGCTCCTGATCGAACTGCTAGCCACAAGACTGGACAGACCCCACCAGGCCGCGGAATGGCTGGCGAAGGCACTTCGGCGTCATCCGGACTCCCAGGAGGTGCACTTGGCGGCGTTCACGCTCCATACCCGCCAGCGAGCCACGGAGGCGGCAGAGTCGCACTTAGATCGCGCCTTGGAGTTGGCTCCAAACGACATCCAGGTGCTCATCCCTGCCGCTCTCCTCCGCGTCAACCGGGGTCAATTGGACCAGGCAAAATCGCTTCTTGACCGAGCCGAGAGGCTGGCGCCTGACTCTGCGCCGCTGCTGGCGGCGCGTTCAAAGTGGGCCATTAGGACCAACAACAACGATGAGATGGCTGCCCTCGGCTATGAGCTTCTCGAACGGGCCGGTGACAAGGAGCTAAGCTTCGTGGCTCGAGCGGCGGAGCTGTTCCTTCGCGCAGGCAAGACGGTCGAGGCCGACGAGTGCATCAAGAAGCTCGCCACCGCCCCCCATCTACCAGAATCCCTCCATGCCCGGTTGGACGTTCTGCGGGGCGCACAGGCCCTCGTCAACGATGAGCCATACGCAGCCATCCCATTCCTCGAAAAGGCTTTCGCATATCACACACCCGCCTCGTGGGCGGCGGAATTGCTCGCGATCGCGCACCTGCGGACCGGTGCAGTCGAGACCGCAGCCGACATCTACCAGCAAATTCTGTTATCCGCACCACACGAGGATGAAATAAGGCTGGCACTCGCTTGGCTCGACGTAGAACTGGGGCGCATACCCGAGGCGCAAGAACACGCCCAAGTCCTTGCTGAGACCGGTGAGCCCTACCAGCGTCACGCCAAGCTTCTCCGCGCCGCGTGTGAGCTTGAACAGGTGCCTCAGGATACAAAGGAAGATGCCCTTACGGCGACCATCGTGGCGCTCGAAAGTCTGCGCGCCAGTCAACCGGAAGATGAAACCGCAACAGCTCTGCTCGCCAAGTCCTTCGCGTTGCTCGGCCAGCCCGCACGGGCGGTCCAGACACTGCTTGAATCGCCCATCGAGGACGAGCCAAAGGCCCGCCTGGCAGCCGAGCTCGGCTACACGCTGCTCGAACATGGTTTCAACGAAATCGCCGAAGAGCTTGCCGGTGAGCTGACCCGCCGATTCCCCCACGCTGCAGCGGGTCCTGAGCTGTTTGTACAAGTGTGCGGATCAACCAACCGATTCGCAGACGCCGTCCACTACATCAATGCAAGTCCCCTGGGGGGAGACCTTAAAGGGGAACTCTGGGAAATCGTCAGCCGAGCTCAACTAGCATCCGGACAGACGCAGGCTGGGTTGGATAGCCTACGACAAGCCATCGCCCTCCGACCGACCGACGTTGGCGCGCGGCAAGTCCTCATCCGGCGGACACCTGAACTCTCTGAGGCCCGACGGCTTCTTGACGAGATTCGTGCGATTGAGGGTGACGATGGTCTGACATGGAGGTTTGAGCGAGCATGGTTCTTGCTGCACTGCGATCGCACCGCCGGTAAGATCAACGAGGCCATTGGACTGCTTCGTCGATGCCTCACCGTCCGTCCCGGTTGGATCTCAGCCCGGCTGCTTCTCGGGTTTGCAAGCGAACTGACGGGCGACCTCGACGAGGCGGCTGACGCCTATCGCAGCGCAATCGCCCAGCGACCTAAGCTCTCAGACAGCCAAGCCGCCATTCGCCTCGTTCGGGTGCTCAGGCAGCTCGGCGACTACGCGGAGGCTGATAACCTCTTGATGACAATCGCAGACGCCGTCGACCACGAACCAGACCTCCT
This sequence comes from uncultured Phycisphaeraceae bacterium, assembly GCA_964405925.1. Taxonomy (GTDB): domain Bacteria; phylum Planctomycetota; class Phycisphaerae; order UBA1845; family UBA1845. Next base: position 17,002 of record CAYOQG010000093.1, read on the forward strand.
GCGTCTGAAGACGGAACAGTACCTCCGCCACAAGGACCTCGCATCGGCTGCAGCAGCTGCTGAGGAACTGCTATCCCTTCGTGGTGACGATCCTGCCTGGGCGGCCCTGACCGTCGAGCTCAGGCTTCGGGCAGGCAACCACGCGGAAGCGGAGCGGATCGCCCTGGCCGCGCTGCGGGATCATCCGGAGGCCACTGCGATCCTATGGGCTTACGCG
>CAYOQG010000094.1:0-17199 GCA_964405925.1 uncultured Phycisphaeraceae bacterium
CGCCGAAGATGTGTAGAAGAACGAGGGCATCGCCCTGGGGTGTTTTATGTCAGCCATTCAGGCTGGCAGGCACTGCTGGCACAGCAGTGGCACACGGTTGGAACGTGCGGGTCCCCGCGTTGCATGCTAAACTGGTAGACGGTGTGACCCGTGGGACGACGATGACAGAATGGTATCAAGCGCCGCAGGGGCGACACAAGGATGCCAAACACGGCCATGCAACCCATGCGCTGGCGACGCACCATGGCATTGCCTATTGTCGACCGACAATGCCCTTCCGCCCCCTCCGGGGGCTGGGCAAGAGCGAGACGACCTCTACCATGGGTTACCCTGTAACTCCCCTACCAGGGCTCGGCTCGTGGTAGGTCCCACAGCTTGGCACGGTGTGGCAGAGCATCAGTCCCTCTAGCCGTAGACGCGGAAACAGTGAGAAAGGAACACGGGAAAGTAGAATCTCGCCCTTCTTTTTCGTCGCGTTCTCGTGTTGACTCACGGTACCGGACGCCGCATATTAAAGGACGCGCAGCGTCATTCATCAACTGAGGGGAGGTGCGGGCGCCCAATGGTATCCTGTTTACAGCTCGTCACCAACGCGGTGGCCAAGGTGGAAGGTGCAGTTAACGGCGTCACAGTCGCTTTTAGGGAGGGCAGGGTCGAGCATGAGCCGGCTTTTACGGATCGCATGCTTGGCCGGATTGAGCAGGAGCTGAACGGTCACCAGTACCAGGGGGTCTTCTGGGGGGCGAAGACTTTTACGGACCGCGGGAGGGGTTCGCAGGAGTCGTGGGTCGGGGCTGACTTTGCCGGTGTCCTGAGCCTGAGAGTTGCCAAGGTGTCATCAGACATCGGCTTTCTCGCTCAGGCGAAGCGCATCGAACGTGGGAGCCCACTCTCCCCGAAAGAGTTTGAACGGTTCCGACGTCAGTGCCAAGCTATGCTTCGTCTCACTCCTGCGTCGTTCGGGTTCCTCTATTCCACTGAAGGGGTCCTTGTTGTCCCGGCGATTTCGGTGGTGAACGCTACGCATACCTACCCAGACAAGCTTTTCGTAAAGACCGACGCGGAGTTCTTCCGAGATCATTTTGGGTCCTTCGTGGGCGACCCAGCGCTCGGCGCTCCGACAATGTACGCAGTAGAGGAGCTCATGCGCAGGCGGGTTGCCAGACGGATTCTGCGTATCGCGGCGGAACGTCAACCGCCGACGGATATGCCGACCGAGCCGTTCTGGGCGTGGGTGATCTCCTAGGTTTCAGTGAGTGAGAATGAGGGCACATTCTACCTTTCTCATGCGCCGGCCCAGTTGAGGTCGGATGAGCTCTCTGCACGGGGGCGCACACAGGAGAGATGGATAACCCGACATTCCAGTTTTCACATGTCGGGGGTCTCGCCACTCACTCGTAGTTCGGGGCTTGACCCCAATGAAGCTTGGTCACCAGATTGTGCCACCTGGCGTACAGGGGGTTGTGAACGAGAAGAAAGTCACTGTCGAACCGGCGGACCGTCAAGCGGTTACCTGCGTCGAGCGGGAATGACACCTGGCCGTCAATAATCGCAGTCGTCCCCTCGTTGACTTCGTCCGCGACGATCTCGATCACCGATTCTCGCTCGATCACCAGCGGCTTATGGGAGAGCGAATGGGGACAAAGTGGTGTCAGAATGATGGCATCCACTCCCGGCTGCATGATGGGTCCGCCCGCGGAGAGATTATGGGCCGTCGAACCACTCGGCGTGCAGATAATCAGCCCGTCTCCCCCGACGTCGCTTAGATGCTCCCCGTTGATCGAGATATCCAATCTGACGATCCGGAAGGGCGGGCCAGCCTGGATGACGCAATCATTAATCGCCAGGCTCGAATCCCGCACACCACCGTTGTGCTGCACGGTGATCTGGAGCACCGTTCGATGGCTGATGATCGAATCATCGCCTACGGCCCGGTCGAAAACTTGTTTGAGCTCGTCGATGGAGAACTCAGCCAGAAACCCCAGTTTGCCGACGTTGACACCGATCAGGGGCACCTGGTTGGCGCCCAAGGAGCGAGCCGCACCGATCAGGGTGCCGTCGCCGCCGATGACCACGATACGTTCGGCACTCGTCCTGACCGCCCCCTTGCCGTCCAAGCCCAGGCTGGTGCCAACTACATTGCATCGAGGCTGAGCAAACGACCGCAGGTCCTCGAGTGCAGCCGCTGCATCGGGCTTGTCTGGATTGGATAGCAAAAAGACGCGCCGCTCTGCCGGGGCGTGGGACAACGCCTTGTCCTTTCGATCTGGGATTATCTCATTTTGACCAAAACGAACGCAGATTCATCGTGCGCCGCAGCTCGTCTTCGCTGCGCATCTGCCTTACGCAACCGGCCGACCACCGCTGCCCACCCGGGGAGGGCTTGGAGCGTGGACACCATCAAGTCCCGCGGTCGCCCCGTTGCCTTGTAGTACGGACTGGATCGTTGCCGCGATCCCGGATGCATCGAGGCTGCACTCCCCCAACTGCCCCGCGCGCGACCCGTGCGCCACAAACCGATCCGCAGGCATACCCAAACGTATCATCCGCGAGGCGTCCAGCCCCATGTCCTGGGCGGTCTCCAAGACGGCTGAGCCGAACCCGCCGGCGACGGAGTGGTCCTCCACCGTGATCACCAAATGCCCGGGGACGAATGCCTCGGTGACCATGTTCTGGTCAACCGGTTTGGCAAACCGTGCATTCACCACGCCCATTTCGATGCCGTTTTCCGCCAGGATCTCCGCCGCCGCCATGGCATAGATCGTAGTAACACCATAACACAAGATAGTGGCATCCTGGCCATAGCGCAAGCGCCGTGACACACCTAGCTCGAAGCGAGGACACTTAGGAAACGGTGGAGGCACATTGTCACGTGGGTAGCGGATCGCGCACGGCCGATCCAGCCCCAAGGCGAACTTCATCGCCGCCTGCAGCTCCAGTTCGTCACACGGTGCCATCAGCACCATCTGTGGAAACCCACGCAAATAGGTAACATCCAAAAACCCATGGTGGACTGCCCCATCACCGCCCACAAGGCCCGCCCGATCAAGGCAAAACATGACCGGTAGCCCCTGGAGCACGACCTCCTGGAAAACCTGATCAAACGCCCGCTGCAGGAACGTGGAATAGATCGCCACCACAGGCCGCAATCCGGCCTTCGCCATACCCGCAGCTACGTCCACCGTGCAGCTCTCTACAATGCCAAGATCACGACACCGATCAGGGTACCGCTCCTGAAACTTGTTAAGCCCCGTCCCGTCCGGCATCCCTGCGGTCAAGGCAAAAATCGTATCATCTGTTTCCGCCAGATCGATGAGCGAATCGACAAACGCGGTTGTCCAGCTCTTTCCCTTGCTGCTCTTGAGAATGACCTTACCACCCTCGATCGCAAACGGTGTGGGGCTATGGTATTTACCTGGCGCAGCCGACGCCCAGTCACAACCCTTTCCCTTGACCGTATGCACGTGCAACAAGACGGGGTGCTGGGCCCGCTCAAGGACCTCGAGGATCTCAATCAAATGCTTGATGTCGTGTCCATCGACGGGGCCTACATACTGTAGGTTCATCGCTTCAAAGATCTGCCCTGGAGACATCGTCGCCTTGATCCCCTCCTTAAGATGGGCGATCATGTCAAAGGCGGGTTTGCCCACCAGTGGCAACTTGGGCAAGTGCTTCTTGGTACGCTCCTTGACCTCTTCGTAGAGATGACTCGCCCTAAACTTCGCTAGGTATTCCGCGATAGCCCCTTGTGTCGGAGAGATCCCCCACTCGTTGTCATTAAGAACGACAAGGAACTGTCGTTTCAGTGTGCCAGCCTGGTTGAGACCTTCGAAGGCCACACCGTTGACAATGCTCGCGTCACCTACCAGAGCCACCACGCGACGATCCCGGCCCAATAGCTGATTCGCCCGGGCGATTCCGACCGCCGTTGCGACCGCAGTCCCCGCGTGGCCAACGTTGAACAGGTCATATGGGCTTTCGTCGGTGTTCGGAAAACCGGAGACCCCACCTGCTTGCCGTAACGAATCAAACCGCTCATGCCGCCCGGTCAGCAGCTTGTGTGGATAGCACTGGTGCCCTACATCCCAAAGAAGACAGTCGTCAGTGAAATCGAAGACGCGATGTAGTGCGATCGTCAGCTCGGTGACACCGAGGTTGCTGGTCAAGTGACCACCGCGCCGCCCGACGACGTCAATGACGCGTTGCCGAATCTCCTCTGCTAGGGCGGGCAACTCACTTAAAGAGAGTTCCCGGAGATCAGCCGGTGACCGAATCTTATCCAGAAGCGCCATGACCGCCTTCGCCCGCGAGCCACCATTCACAGAAACACCTGCCGTGCGATAATCTACCTCATCACACTGCAAGCGTAACCTTCACAGCTTTCAATAATTTCGATCAACAACGTAGGTTGCCAACCCCCGGAGATCGTCCGCCTGGGGCCCGAACATGTCCAGCTCGGCGACCGCGGCATCGACGGTTTCTTTCGCTCTCGTAAGACTCCCCTCTATGCCTACGCACCGGGGAAGGGTTTGTTTATTGGCGTCGGCATCTTTACCCACGCGTTTGCCGAGCCGTTCCGGCGTTGATGTAAGGTCCAATAAATCATCGGCAATCTGGAACGCACGGCCCAACCATTCGCCGTATCGGCCTAGACGATCGACGGCCTCCATTCTCCCGCCGCCAGCCAGCGCACCCAGGCGACAGGACGTCTCGAACAGGCGCGCGGTTTTCCGATCATGGATGAACCTGACCAATTCCAAGGTCGGTGGCTTGGTTTCACCTATGAGGTCCGCAGTTTGACCGCCAATCATCCCTTCCCACCCGGTTCCTCTCGCCAGCTCGAGGCACATGCGGCTCGCGAGTACGCCATCCGTGATGTGGCTACAGAGAATCTCGAAGGCCAAGACCGCCAGCGCGTCGCCGGCGAGAATCGCAGTCGCTTCGCCGAACTTCTTGTGACAAGTCGGACGTCCTCTGCGCAGTTCGTCGTTGTCCATCGCCGGCAGATCATCGTGGATGAGGCTGAAAGCATGGACGCATTCAAGGGCCGCGGCGACCGGCCAGGCAGTCTCGACGTTGCCCCCAACAAGTTCGCAACAGCGAAAGCACAAGAAAGGTCTTATACGCTTGCCTGGTGCCAAGGCGGAATAGCGGATCGCCTCGGAAAGCTCAGCAGGAGCGTCATCTCTCGGTGTGAGGTACGATTCGAACCGCTCGTCGAACTCTCTGGCAAAGGTCCGAAGCTGGTCGGGATCGAATGTGGGCATTGGTCAAAGATCCGAAGCCGGCTGGCTTCACCGTCCGGCGCATGTACCCCCCGTAAGGGATGAGCCTGGGACACGGCCTAGATTCTCGCTGGGACGACATGCACCAGCGAGTCGGCGATGTCGCGAAGCACCGCCAAGGGCGGTTGGTCACCATTGACCCTGGCGATCAGCTTCTTGGAGTAGGCGTCCAGCACGGGGCGCGTCTCGCGTTCATACACCTCGATGCGATGCTCGATCACACTACGGTCAGCGTCATCCGGGCGGTCGCCCCTCTTAGCCCGCCCCATAAGCCGAGCGATTAATGCGTCACGATCATCCATCACCAGATGAATGATCCGCTTCACCGTGATGACGCTTTCCAGCAGCTCAACCTGGGTGACGGTCCGCGGAATCCCATCCAGAATCAAGGTGTGGTAATCAGGATCGATTTCGCCCGACTTGACCTTTCCCTGCACATGATGGCAGAACACGCGGACGGTCAATTCATCCGGCACGAGCTGACCCTTGGTGGAGTACGAGAGAAACTCCCGCCCGATCTTCGAGGTTGTATCCAGACCACGGAAGATGTCCCCCATCGCCAGATGAACTAGGTTGGGCATTTGTGCCAGCACCACACCCTGGGTGCCCTTGCCCGAACCAGGACCGCCAAACATCAGGATTGCAGGATAAGGCTTTTGGTCGGTCACTACGCGCTCCTCTCACGTTGATTCGCTTCATGAGCCAGACGCAGAATACACGCTTTCAGCCACCATGGCATATCGGGTGTCGTCCCACCGAGTCAGCGATGTTCGGCTGCTACGGGGCGACTCCGCCGCCTTCGTTCTGAGGACCGGGATACACGGGCTCGTATCGTTCCGCTTCACCCCGAACACGGTCGGAGTGCTTCTTCTCGAACGCCGCTCGCAGCCAGGGGTCCTGCACTTCTATCGTAGCCTCACGAAACAGCTTCTCAAAGACCCCGAACATGGCTGCGTCAGCCAGCCGCTCGCGCAAGCTTCGCTCGAGTTCCATCCGGACCTCCTCGAACGCTATGGTCTGGGGCGGAAGCAAAGCCTCGAGCTTGATCAAGTGATACCACTCCCCGATGCGGAGCGCGTCGGACACCTCTCCCACGCTCAACGAGAAAGCCACTTGCCTGAGCAGGGCAGGCACGTCCTCATCATTCTCGGAGAACGGATCGAGCAGCCCCTGCTGTGAGGCACTCGAGGTGTTGGCACTGTGACGCCTGGCCATATCACCGAAGTCCTCTCCTGAAGCGAGGCGTTCTTTGACGCGCTCGACTTCCGCCAGCGTCGCAAGCTGGATATGGCGGACCCGCGCCCGCTTACCGTAGAGCCGCTCGTATTCTTGACGAAGCTGCGAGTGGGTGAAGACCATCTCCGCTTCGGCGATCTTTCTAAGGTACGCGTTGCGCCGTATGAGCAAATTGAACTCTTCGTGCGACACGTTCCGCTGAGCGAGGACTGTCTCGAGAAGCTGCTCAGCCGCTACTCGATCAAAGGGGCCGGGAGCAACCGGTGACAGGGGATTGGCAAGGCGACGCAGGGTACGTTCGTACTCTTGATCAACGTCGGCTTGGCTGACGCCAGCCCCCTTCGCTCCGGCGGCGGCGACAGCCAGGTCGAAGCCGATCAGTTGCTCCAGGATCGCGACCCCGTGCGTCCGCAGCAGCAAGTCATTTAAATCACGCTGCAGAATCGGTCGACCGTTAACCGTTGCGACGTCTGGACCGCTCAGGTCTAACGTTTGCCCAGAGTTGTGCAGATCTGTGGCTGGGCCATCTGCGCGAAGCGGGGTAGGTGTCGGCGCGCCCTGTTCGCCCCGCTGCCACGCCGATGCAACCGAGCGAGCGCCGCTTTGGCCATTAGCGGCGCAGCCAACACCGAGCGCGACATGCACACTCAAAACGCACCAGGCAATGTTCTTCACCCGATCAGGCATCCGAATACCGCGCTTTCGGGAAACGCCTGACAGCAACCTCCTTCTTTACCCCTTGAAAAGGGGGTAGGAGGGGTGTCCAGCGACGGAGCGCATCGAGTATGCTCCCGCCAACCTTTCATTCGACGCTTTCCAATGCGGTGGGCAGCTCTTACCCGACGTTAGCACGCGAAAGGATGGTGGTCAACTTCGCCACGCGATGAATCAGCGCAGGTCTCGGTGGCGGACAGCGGTCATCCCCTCTACGATGATGATTGATGTGAGCTCGCGCTATTGAGGATCATCGGTGCGGGTTTGGCAGGAAACGCAATTGTGAGCGGGAGTAAATCCAGAATCGAGGCGATCATCCTTGGGAGCGGCACATCGCATGGCGTGCCGATGATCGGGTGCGAGTGCGCCGTTTGTACTTCCAGCGACCCACGGGACAGACGCTCGCGGCCAAGCATCTTCGTTCGGGCGGGCGACTTGAGCATTCTTGTCGACACCGGCCCCGACCTTCGGCTTCAATGCCTCGCCAACGGAATCGACCACCTCGATGCGGTTCTGTTTACGCATCATCACGCAGATCACATCACCGGGCTCGATGATCTTCGCCGTTTCAACTGGATCACCGGACGGGCCGTGCCGTTGTATGGAACTCAACGAACACTGGCCAACATCAAGAGCATGTTCCGCTACGCTTTCGAGCCGGCACCGGATTCGCCCCATGATCGGCCGGAGTTTACGCTCCACACCATCACCCACGAACCGTTCGAGATCAACGGTGAAACGATCACCCCTATCCCACTGATGCACGGACAGCTACCGGTCCTTGGTTTTCGCTTCGGCAACTTCGCTTATTGCACGGACTGTAGCCACATCCCTGACGAATCGATGGCACTACTACAAGACCTTGACGTGCTTGTTCTCGAAGCCGTCCGTATAAAGCCCCACCCCGCCCATTTCAATCTGGAGCAAGCCATCGAAGCCGCCCGTCGAATCGGCGCCCTCCGAACCTATTTCACCCACATCGCCCACCAGATCAGCCACGCCGAGGTCGATCAAAACCTACCCGACTGCATCCAACTCGCCTACGACGGCTTGCGTATTACCGTGTGAGACATGCGATCAGGTAGGGTGCGGCCATGCCGCGCCATCAAGCGGCCCCACAACGAGGTGTGCCCGGGGACGCACCCGAGCCTCTGTTCGTCGCCGGCCGTCGCTGTATACTCATCGGGGTGAACAATCCAATCCAAGGAGCAACGCATCATGGCCGAGACCGACCCGTCATCACCGTCTGATTCGCCGACGCCGGAAGAGCTCAAGAGAGCGATGAAGGCGTTCAAGAAGCGTCTCAAGCTCGCCCGCCTCGACGACGAATCGAGCTTCAGCCGCGGGCCGATGTCGAGCGGCAAGTCTTCAGGCATCGTGGCAATCATGCCGCCCAATCAGTACCCCAAGGCTGTCTGGGACGAGCTGGTCGCACGCGGCAGGCTCAAGTATGCGGGTCAAGGGCTTTATCAGCTTGCGGATTCATAGGAAGCCACTGCGTCAGATTCCGGCACTCAACGCGGGCCGACTACTGAGATGGGTAGGTGCGGTCTTCGCGGCACCATTCGTCGTTAGTCCCCCATCACCCGCAGGTCAGCGACTAGGGTGCGGCCCTTGCCGCACCATTCGCTACGATGGAGTACCGATAGACGTTATTGTCGCCTCGCCGGAAGATTGGCAAAGGTCGGTGCCACCGTTAGACTGCTTGCATGCAATCTCTGAACAGGCCATGCAGACTCCCGGCCTCATGCCGGTACGCCTACCGAGAGGTTTCCCATGTTTGAGAGGTTTACCGATCGCGCTCGGAAGGTTCTGGCGCTGGCCAACCAGGAGGCCCAACGATTCAATCACCAATACATCGGGACCGAACACATCCTGCTTGGGCTGGTGAAGGAAGGGTCGGGGGTCGGTGCCAATGTGCTCAAGCACCTCGATGTCGACCTCCGCAAGGTCCGACTCGAAGTGGAAAAGTTGATCAGGGCAAGTCCGGAAACGGCAATTGCGGGCAAGTTGCCCCAGACGCCACGTGCCAAGACCGTGATTCAGTACGCAATGGAAGAGGCGCGTAATCTGAATCACAACTATGTCGGCACGGAGCATCTGCTCCTCGGATTACTTCGCGAAGGAGAAGGCGTTGCGGGTCAGGTATTGACGAACCTCGGTCTTGGCATCGACGATGTCCGCGAGGGAATCATCGACCTGCTGGGACCCTCCTGATCGGCGGAGGAAAAATAGGTGGCCTTTGATCAGTTTGCATACCCGTTCACGTTTCCGTAGGATCAGCGGCCACGGTTTTTGCGCAGAATAACAGGGCCCGGAGGAGACTCACCTTGCTCGAAAAGTTCTCACGACACGCGAAGCTGGTGTTCACCATTGCGAACCAGGAGGCCCAGCGACTTGAACACAATCACGTCGGGCCGGAGCACATTCTGCTCGGACTTGTTAAGGAGGGGTCGGGGGTGGGCCCTTATGCCCTTCACGACCTCGGCATTGAACTTCGAGACGTACGCAAGGAGATCGAGAAGCACGTGGGCCAGGGGTCCGGGGCTGTGCACGTCGATGCCCTACATCAATCCCCGGAGGCCAAAGCGATAATCCAGCGGGCGGTCGACGAGGCCCGCAACCACCATGAGCACGTCGTCGGGACCGAGCACATCCTGCTCGCCCTCATGCACGACCCGCACGGAATGCCCGTCAAGGTGCTGACCAACCTCGGCGTCTCGCTCGAAAGGGTCCGCCAGGAAATACACGACTTCTTCGAGGCGGACAGCGGGAATCGTGCCTGAGCACCAATCGGTGCGCCAGAGAAGCACCCTACGCTATCTACCCTATCACTTTCGCAGCACTGTCTGTCCCGGGGCTACTCACCCGTTCCGATGGCCGACGCGGTGGCGTAGCGCTCCGTATGGGTGATCGAGAGCAACACGCGGGTGATGCCCTTCTCCTTACCAATGCGGGCCGTCTCGCCGGTAAGGGTGACATGAGGTTGGCCCAGGTCGTCGGGCAGGATTTCCATGTCGGTCCAGGCGATCTTGCCCCGCCAGCCAGTGCCAATCATCTTGAGGATGGCTTCCTTGCCAGCCCAGCGCCCGGCAATGAAGGGGATGGGGTGCTTGTAACGCTGCGCGAGCTTTTGCTCCGCCGGCGTGAGCACGCGATCGAGGAAACGACGCCCGTGATTTCCCATCACCTTGGCCATGCGATCACACTCGATCAGATCGATACCATGCCCGATCACTGACATGCCCCAAGCGTACACTACAGCAACCTCGATGGCAAAATGCCTTAAATGAACCGGTCACGCTCGGCCCGAGAGCATTCCCGGTTTTCGTGTAGCGCCACCCCTTGTGGGTGGCGCAGTCGTACTCGGCAGAAACCCGCGCCGGGGACAAGCCCCCGGCGGTACGCGATTTCCGAGTCTGCTCTGGCAAACGCCTGGGTGTCAACGTCAACCCGGGCGCGAATGTCGAGCGCTTGCATATTGCCGCACGATGGATAAAGTCACCGGCAGCCAGAGCACGATAGGTCACGGACCATGAACGGTAACCCGCCAGAACATCGAGCCGCGGAAACATTGTTCACCTCCGCCAGTTGGTATGACCTCTCGATCGATTGGGCTGCACGGTTAAAGCGCGAGATCCCTGTGTTGATCGACGTGTTTGGACCACTTGGTGAGGGCGGTATCCTCGACGCCGGGTGTGGGACGGGCCATCAAGCTCGGGCGCTGGCTGAGCGCGGCCATCGCGTGGTCGGCGCCGACGCCAGCGAAAAAATGCTGGAGCTTGCCCGCGGATTTGCTGACACTACCTCGACACAGGTCCAGTTGATCCACTCAACCTACGCCACCCTATATGAGAAAGTCGGCGGTGGATTTGATGGGCTTTACTGCGTTGGCAATTCACTGGCGGCAGCCGGAACGGCTGACGAAGCAATGCAGGCAGTCCGGCAGTTCGCAGCATGCCTGCGAACGGGGGGTAGACTTTTCATCCAGATCCTCAACTTTCCGCTCATGCGGTCGCAGACACCCTGCGTTCGAGGGCCCCGCATCACCAACGTCGAGGGGACAGAATATGTCTCCGTCCGCCACTTTGTGTTCAGGGATGATTTCGTCGAGGTCAACAACATCACCTTATGGAAAGACGTGACCTGGCAATTCCGCGCGCACGCGGGCAGGTTATATCCGATCACGCCCGAAGAGCTTCATCAATGGTGTCATAAATATGGCATACATGTAGATGGCATGTGGGGAAGTTACGCCCGGGAAGCGTTCGATGTGACTTGCTCCAACGACCTGATCCTCGTGGGCACCCGCGGGTCTTAGAATTGTAGGGTCTTGGTGGGCGGTGCCCACGCCACGTACTGGTGCGTCGATGACCCAGCCTACATCCTCGACAACGCCGTGCGAGATAGGCCGCGAAAACCATGAACAAAACCGCGCTGATGGCCGGCGTCGCTCCAATGGCAAAACTCTCGATGGCTCCCAAGACGTGAGGCACCACGGCCAAGGCGTCGCGACCACCACGACAGCGATACCGACAAATCGCGGTGGAAGATCACGGGCTGTCCGCAATACTGCGGGACCCGCTTCGTCGAAACGGGTGGCGAGTCGCTGTGTCCCGATGCGGAAACTGTCAATCATCGTGGGGATGCTTCTGATCAGGGTGACCAAACCCGCCGTCGCGACCGCCCCTGCGCCGGTATAGCATACGTATCGTTCCCAGACGTCCATCGCCGACATTTGTGCGATGGTGTAGACGGTCGCGGGGTAAACGGGCTGCGGTTTTGACGCGCCCCACGTAGCGATCGCCGGAATAATGACCAAGAACGAAAGCAGGCTCCCGCTGACGATGATGGTGGCCACTCGTGCCCCCAGGATATACCCGGCACCGAGCAAAGCCGCACGCATCTTCATGCCGACCTACGCTTTGGGCGGGATACGTTTGCCCGGCGTGTGGCGTGGGGGCTGGCGGTTCGGCAGCCGATCAGACGCCCTTTGCACCCCGCATCAAAACCATGGGGCTGTGCACGCACTGGTTGCCCGGTCGTCGGTTTTGATGTGGGGCTTCGATGACAAGAGGTCAGACATCCGATGAAACCTGGATCATCTTACGAGATCCGACTCGACGCTTGCTTGACGATCGCGTTGCGCTATCTGTTATTCGTCTGCTTCGGATGCACCCTCCGCCTGGCGGCCCATTCCTTCGGAATCGTCCTTTCGCCGTATGGAGATACCACACTGCGATACGTGCTTACGCTCCACGGCGTGGCCGTCGTCGCGGTCTGGATCCTGCGCACTGTTGCGCGAAAGACCGGGTTTGGTACGCCGATTGCCGCCAAGATGGCCCTCGCCATGGTCCCCGTCTTGCTCCTTGCTTCGATGGACCGCTTGGCACTTTTATGGCATAAACCCATTGTGGAGCAAGGTCTTTTCGTGGCCCACCCGACCCGCGGTTGGACGTCGCGCCCCGGTTGGACCGGTGTCGACGACGGAGTTTTTGTTCGGATCAATCGCCAAGGATTCCGCGGTCCCGACGTACCTTCGGGGAAAGGGGCTGACGAATATCGCATCCTCTTTCTCGGTGACTCATTGACGTTCGGACCTCGGGTCAAGGAGGAAGCCATATTCGTAACCCGCCTCGAGGCGATGTTTGCCAAGCAGGCGAAGAAGAAGCGAGTAATGGCGATCAATGCCTCTGTAGCTGCCTATTCCCCTTGGCACGAATACGATTTGCTGATTAACGATGGGCTGCCGCTCAAGCCGGACCTTGTTATTCAAATCTTCTGTTTGAATGATGTGCTGGGGAAGTTCCAGCTTGAGCAGTTTGGAGGATACTCTCGTGGCTACGAACCGGCACCGTTAACTAAGCTCGAGTGGTCAGGTTTGTATCGGGCGGCCCGTGTGTGGTGGGCAAAGGGGGTCCGGCCGGCGGATAGCTGGCTTTGGCATGTGCGCGCCGCCTATAGCGCCTCGCGACTACTGGACGACCCACATGCCGAGGACGTCCGACAAGGATGGCGGATCACTCTCGACAACATGGGCAAGATCGTCGCCGCCTCGCGGCAGGCATCCGTACCCATCGTGATCGTCTGTGCACCGCATATGGCGCAACTGACACCTGACCGGTTGGAGACGTCCCTTCCGCAAACGGAGCTGGCTGCGTTCGCCCACAACCACGGCGTCGCGTTTCTTGATCTTCTGCCTATCTTTCGCAAGTATGTGCAGGAGAACAACATCGATCCGACGGCAATGTACTACGACCCACTGCATTTCTCACCCCTGGGCCACGAGGTAGCTGCGGCTGCGATCTGCGATTTCTTAATCCAAAACCTCTTGATCGACTGACTGATGAATGCTTCTGAGGGGCCGCCTTACCGTCGGTCGATTGGCCAACATATAGTGTCCGGGTCGGCAGTAACCACAAGGATTACCACCGTCGGCATGGCTCGGAGGAGACAGGCCCCGTGTGCGGTGAGGCTCGATACCACAGACTCGTAGCCGCAGTGTCCCGTGCGACATCCGGGGGCAAGGGCGGGCCCACCGCCTCACAGGTGTTCGTCGTGGCGTCTGTAACCGTTCCAGTCCATGTCTCAGTTCGGTGTTTCTAGCCAAAGGCGTTTGGTGTAGACTGCCTCAATCGGGCCCGAGTGGCTGAGGCGTGCCCGGGAGGGCGCCCCCGTGCAGAGCGCCCGGCTACTGGGCGGGCGAATACTTCGTACCCCAGACCAAGACCATGGGGCACTGTCGACACCTGTTGCTGAGCCGCCGGGTTTGGTGTGGGGCTTCGGCGCGGTTCGGGGTATTGAGCCTTGGATGCCACAGGAATCCACTGCGTTGCGGAACTGTATGAATGTCCGAGGGCACTGCTCGACGACGAGGCGTTTATCGTCGGCGCTCTGCGCGAAGCGGTTAAACAGGGCATGGCCACTTTGCTTGGCGAGGTATCGCACAAATTTCATCCTCAGGGTGTGACCGCCTTGGCGCTCATCGCCGAGTCGCACCTCGCCGTTCACACGTGGCCCGAGGTGGGCTACGCAGCCATTGACGTCTTTACTTGCGGCGATCACGCAAGTGCTGAAAGAGCCTGTAAATACCTCGCCCAGGCGTTAGAATGTGGCAGATATTCGCTCAAGAAGCTCAAACGTGGTCTCGAGAACGCCAGCGAGATCGCCTCGGAGAAAACCGCGAGACGCGAAAAAGCGTTGACCCCGATCCTGAATGTCTAAACAGGAGCCGCTTTCGTGCCTGGCTCTGAACTCCGTGCCGACCTTTGGATCAAGGAATTCATCACCCCGTGGGACTACTACGCCCACGGTATTACCAATATCGTCGCCTACGGCAAGACTCCGTTCCAGGAGATGCACATCGTCGAGACCGGCGCCTATGGCCGAGCACTCGTGCTTGACGGAAAGTGGCAGTCGTGCACGGGCGACGAGTTCCTCTACCACGAGCCACTCGTACACGCGCCCATGCTTGTTCACGGGGCTCCGCGTCGCGTCCTGATCCTCGGCGGTGGAGAGGGAGCGACGGCGCGTGAGGTGTTGCGTTGGAAGACGGTCGAGCAAGTTGCAATGATCGACATCGACCGCGAGGTGGTTGAGGCCTGCCGACGACACTTGGCCGACATGCATAAGAATGCCTTCGACGATCCTCGCCTCGAGGTCGTGATCCAAGATGCGCTGGAATACTTGGATAGTACTGACCAGACATGGGACGTCATCGTGTCGGATCTGTCGGATCCGATCGAGGAGGGCCCCTCCTTCAAGCTGTTTACCAGGGAGTACTTCGAGCAGACCAGGCGTGTGCTAATGCCCGACGGTGTGTTTGTGCTTCAAGCTGGACCGGTTTCCCCGGCTGAGCTTGGCATGCATGCCCGGCTTGTCTGCACCATGCGATCCGTCTTCGACAACGTAGAGTCCTACACCACCCATGTTCCGACATTTGCGGCTCCGTGGGGTTTCGCCTTAGGGACCTCGAAGGTTATCGACACCCAGCCAGACCCGGCCCGGGTCGACCAGGAGCTTCGAGGGAAGACAACCGGTGGTTTCCGAATGTTGGACGGCCGAACGCTGCTGGGTCTATTCCAATTGCCCAAACACCTTCGGGAGGCGATTGCGGCGGAGACGCGCATCTATACGCTTGGCCAGCCACCGAGATTCTTCGGCAAGGGAAGCGTATCTACGACGACCGCGCGGCCCTGAATGAATGCTGCATGCAGAATTCGCGCATGCGAACCGTTTCATCATTTAGCATTGCGAATTCCGCATTCCCACCGCCTGCCGCGGCGGGAAGACCCGGTCATAACCCATCACACGTGGCAAAGTACGGTGGGTCACCCGGCTCCGTCCAGAATTCCTTGAACTGTGCCCAGTCGTCGCAATCGACGTCCGTGTCGTCGTCGAAGTCCGCCGGCAGACAGTCTCCGGTGAAGGGAATATCCGGGCCGGAATAGCAGGCCTGGACTTGCACCGCGTCGTCGGAGTCCAGGTCGCCGTCGCTATCGAAATCGCCGATCAAGCAGCCGCTACGACACGGTGCCAGCGTGCAGTCAGGAACTCCTCCCTGGGCAAGGCAGATCTCGCGCGGGTAATCGTCAATGCAAATAAAAGGCCAGCAACATCTGTCAAAGTCCGGACAGACACATGAGCGGTTCGGAGGATTCGTGCATGGACAAAGGTCCCAGCAATCATGTACACCGTCCTCGTCGCAGTCCTCCCAGGTGTCGCAGGCGTCGGGTATCCCGTCACCGTCGCAATCCGGATCGCACTCGTCGGGCACACCGTTGAAATCGCAGTCGCCGCTGGTTCCGTCTTCGATGTCACATGTATCCCACACAAGGTTGCCGTTGCAGTCGTCCAAGACATAGTTGATTCCGCGGAAGCCGTCTACGGCGCCCGCGATATCGACGAAATCGATCACGTAGTCCGGATACGAGGGCATGAGATCCACGCGGTGGGTTGCCGGTGCTGTTGGAATATGCTTGAAGGCCTCAACGATTGCGCTGATGTCGATGAAGTCGGTCACGCCATTTGGCGGCGTGCACGGGGGCACGTCGCAAGAGCCGACCACATCACCCCACTTGTACATGGTCACGATGACGGTTGGGGAAAGATCAGGCGCTTCCACCGTACCGCAGTCCGCATACACCCTGTACGTGCCTTCAGGAACCAGCATCGGTGCGCGTAAAAAAAGCGTGCCCCACTCGCTGGGTGCTCGGAACACCGGTTCGGACACTGGGCGGGCAACACCGAGCGCCGCTAGAGCGGGATTGGCGTCAAAGTCAAAGTACCTGGTACAGGTTGCATCAAAATCGCTTTGCACGACCAGAATCGCCACGGGCGTCGGATCCAGGTCCGCAGGCGTCACCTCTATGTATCGTGGGTTTATGGCGACAACCGCGGGTGCATCGCATGCACTTGCGACGCCCGTTCCCCATCCCTCACTCGCCAGAAGCGCTAAGCCGCAAAGCATGGCCCAGACCATCGGAAATCGCAAAGAATGTTGCACAACGCATCCCCCTAAAAAGAAGAACGGAACTCGGCCAGAGCGACCGGTCCCCTCGTCCACACCCCGTGGACGACCCCGAATGTAGTGAAACGAGCCAACACCCAGCCACACCTCGTCGTGGCCACAACGGCAGATCCCTCACGCTCTGCGATGCCACGAACTGGGTCCACAGCGGAGTCGCACGCCGCCCGTCGTAGAAGTCCACGATACCGTCTCAACGCACAACGGTCAACGGATTTCTTGCTCGTGTTTCTTATCGGACGCTCGATCCCGCTACGTCCGTAGGATCCGTTGAAGCTTCCTAAGCTTGCCCGTTCCGTCCTCCTGTGGCATGCGCCGAGCTGCGGCAGACCGTCGGCTCTGAGAGTGAGTGGGATCGTCGTTCGTCTACCCTGAGCACCGCCGAAGCTCGATTCCGGCGACGCTTTAAGGGCTGTGTTTATCGGTGCCCAATACAAT
>CAYOQG010000095.1:0-17193 GCA_964405925.1 uncultured Phycisphaeraceae bacterium
TCGCGAACGCGATATGTACGCGGATGTCGATGCCGAAGAGCCGTCCAATCCTGAACGACCAGTTGATCGGGTTGTCCAACGGTCGGTCGCTGAATCCCATTCCTCTTGCTCACGCCGGCCGAAACCCCATGTGACCCCTGCACGACGCACCCGGACTGCGGTCTGCGGGCTCGGCCCCCAACAAAATGTGACAAGGCGTAACGACTTCGTCACAAGCGGTCCGTGCGACCTGCTTGTGCCTCGCGCTGTTTCTGCCTTTCCGTCGCCGCTTTGAGCGCTTCTTTCTCGCTCTCGGTCAGGCTATGAATCCCCTTGTCGTACACCTTCCTCAAGATGCGGTCGATCGTCTCCTCGTCCTCACGACGCTGAGCGATGTTGTCGGCGAAGGTTCCTCGTCCTCGCCCGAATCCGCGGCCGCGACGTTGCGGACTCGCGGCGGTCGAGGCTCTCGATTTCAACCGTGCCCAAGTCGACCGGGCGGTAAACGACCACCACCTGTCACCCCTCCACACCCACCATGCGCCAAACGCCAGACCGGCGAGATGGCAGGCATCCCCGCCGGCGTTGGGTCCGCCCCTAAAGACGTTGAGCGCGTACAATCCTGCAAAGATCAATGCGGCTGTGCGAATCTTGATTGGGAAAAGAAAGTAAATCCACAACTGTGCGTGCGGGTATCGCACAGCGCAGGCCCCGAGAAGCCCGAGTACGCACCCGGACGCCCCGGCTGCGATCCCCTGCATCGGAAGCCAGCCCATCACGGAAAGAAGAAGATAAAAGAGACTCCCCAGCAGGCCGGAAATGGTGTAGATCACGAAGAACTTCTTGGGGCCCCAGTCCCGCTCGAGCGGGCGGCCCAGGAAGTGCAGCCCGATCATGTTCATGAGGATGTGGCCGAAGGTCCAGTGCAGGTAGTCTGAGGTGATCAGCCGCCAGACTTGCCCCTTCAGCACCAGCGGGGTAACCATCGCCCCCCACTGGAACAACGGACTGCGCAGGACGTATCCGCTGCTGGAGAGCGAGCAGAGAACAAAGATGACCGCGTTTACGACGATGAGGATGGTGACAATGCTGCGGCCGCCGAGCGCACCAACTCCACCCGTCGGACCGTATACCGGTCCGTGAACCCGTCTGACCTTAGCATAATCTCGATCGTACCAACTCATGGGGTCTCGCAGTCTAAGTATCGGTCCCGGTGGCCGCGCCCTGTTCCAGCCAGGCGGCATTGGCGACCGGGCGGTCGCTCAGTCCGAGCCGGGAGCACAAGCGACCGCTGCACCACCTCGGTCTCTTCATCGTCCACCCATTTCTAATAAATACCGTCCGAGAACCGCGATGGTTTTCCCGTCCATGAATTCACCGGCCAGCAAGCGGCGGCGCACCTCCGACATGGGTACTGTCTCGACCACGATCCGCTCGCTGCCTTGTAGGTTCTGGCCGACGTGCGCCAGGCCCGTGGCCACAAACGCGTACATGAATTCGGTGCAGAAACCGGGCGAGGTATAGAACGACGTCAGCGGAGTGATGGTCCGTGCCCGATACCCGGTCTCTTCCTCGAGCTCTCGCCGGGCGGTCTCAATCGGCTCCTCGTCGGGCTCCGTCGTCCCCGCCGGGAACTCCCAAAGCTCACGCTCAACCGTGTACCGATAGTTGCGGATCATGACGAGCCGCTGGTCATCGAGAACGGGCACGACCACGACGGCCCCGGGGTGGACCACGACGTCCCGGGCGACCGGACCCCCATTCGGCGACGTATATACCCTGTGTTCGACGGCGAACAGACGGGTAGTAAGCAGGCTTTTGTGCATTTCGAACCTTCGGGAACGCCGAGCCGCAGCCACAACGTGCACGAGACCGGCTGTACGATACGCCGACTGCGGCTCACGAACAAAGACTATCAAGCCCCCGGCCGGAATCCGGCTGATCCATTATAGGTCGCCCCGGAGGGACGAGCAATTTGCGTAACGCTGTCACCATCCGTGGATCGCATCTGACATTGTTGCACGGTTGTCGAATAGCAGAGACACACGTAAGATTCTGTCCAAGAAACACGCGTTTGGTTGAATCTGGCGGGCTTTTCGATACGCGATGAAAAAACGGGTGATCATCCTGGGTTCGACGGGTTCCGTCGGGCGGAACACGCTGGACGTCTTAGCCGGGCTGCAAAACGAGTGGCAGGTCGTCGGACTGGCCGCCGGCTCGCGGGTGAACGAACTTTTTGAGCAGGCGACCCGCCTCCGCCCGGACGCGATTGCCATCACACGACCTGATGGGCCTGCGGATCAACTCGCGTCGCTAGCCTACTCCCCGACGGTGCTGACCGGAAGCCATGCTCTCTTCGAACTTGTTGACGCGGTGCCGTGCGACTGCGTCGTGAGTGCTGTCGTGGGGGCAGGCGGTCTGGCGGCCACGTTGCGAGCTGCTGAGCTGGGTCATCGGGTTGCCCTGGCCAGTAAGGAGGCCATGGTTATCGCAGGATCCGTTTTGATGCCGCTCGCCGCCCGCACCGGAGCCACGATCATACCCATCGATAGCGAACACTCAGCCATTTTTCAGGCGATGCAGGCCGGGCGGGCAGCGGACGTACAAATGGTCTACCTTACGGCTTCCGGAGGTCCCTTCAGAACGTGGAACCAGAGTGACATGAGCCGGGCAACCGTCGAGGATGCCCTGAGACATCCCACCTGGAGCATGGGTCCAAAGATCACCATTGACTCGGCTACAATGATGAACAAAGCCCTCGAGATCGTTGAAGCCCGATGGCTTTTCGATCTTCGCCCCGATCAAATCGGGGTGGTCATTCATCCGGAGTCGATCATACACTCGTTGGTGGAATTTTGTGATGGATCGCTGATCGCCCAGCTTAGCACGCCCGACATGCGAACGCCGATTCAATATGCTTTGACTTATCCGGCACGTCAGCCGAGCCCGGCGAAGCGGTTGGACTTCTCGATGGTCCACCAGCTCAACCTGCACCCGCCAGACCTTCAGCGGTTTCCCGCGTTGCGCCTCGGGCATGAGGTCGCCAAGCGTGGGGGAACCTGCGGTGCGGTGCTCAACGCAGCCAACGAAGCAGCGGTCGAGTTGTTCCGCGAGGGCGTGATCCAATACGGCGACATCGCCTGCCATACGGAACGGGCCCTTGCCCAACATGAATACAAGGCGTCGCCCACGCTGACCGATCTGCTCAAGGCCGATCAATGGGCGCGACGAGAGGTGACTCGATGCATAGCGTGCTGACGCCATCCGGCGTGTACTTGGTGGCTGAGTCTGGCTTGCTGGGCATTTGGTCCAGCAGTTGGCCTTACCTGCTGATGCTCATGGGCTTTTCTCTGATCGTGTTTGTGCACGAGCTGGGTCACTTCATCGTCGCCAAGTGGGCGGGTGTGCGCGTCGAGAAGTTCGCCATCGGGTTCGGTCGCGAACTGTTCGGTGTCACCAGAGGCGAGACCCGCTATTCATTCAACGTTCTTCCGCTCGGCGGCTACGTCAAAATGCTCGGGCAAGAGGACTTTGACGACAAGGCTCTGGAGCTCAAGTTCAAGGATGATCCTCGGTCATTCGTCAACAAACCTGTCGGGCACCGCATGGCGATCGTCTCTGCCGGCGTGATCATGAACATTCTGTTTGCCTGCCTGCTGTTCATGATTGTGTTCATGATCGGCATGAAGACCATGGGTACCCGCATCGCGTACGTCGAGGCGGACAGCCCCGCGGATCGGGCTGGACTCGTCCCCGGCGACGAGATCCGACGCGTCAACGGCGAGCGGGTCTTAGGATACAACGAGGTCCGGATGGCCATCATGCTGGCACCGCCCCACGAACCTATTGACATCGTCGTCGAGCGCAATGGTGAACCGCGGCAGATTGCCGTGAAGCCTGAGTACATCCGATCGGAGAGCACCCGGGAGGGGCGGCGCCAGATCATCGGCATCGCTCCCGGCGCCACCCGCGAGATCACCCTCGTCGGCCCGGAGATCGACGCATCCAGACCTGATCATCCACACGTCGGCGATGTCATTGTCGAAATCGACGGCATCGAGGTCACCGACGACAACGCCAGCGAGGTCATCAACATGCTGGCCTATAACAAGGGTGACGTCTACGTTGAGCGGAAAGACCCTGATGACCCCGAGGCGTCACCACGGCGGATCAAGGTCCAAATCCCTCCCATCTTGCTGATGTATCCGAGTGGGGATGGGGATGAGAGTGACATCAGTGTGCTCGGGCTCTCGCCTCTGGTCAGGTTCTTTGACGTTCACCCACGAGGGCGGGCCCATCTCGCTGGTCTTGAAGCGGGAGACACCATACTGAGCTGGGACGACATCCCTTACCCGACAAAGACCGAGATCCGACGGGCGATCCACGAGTGCGCGGAGTGGGACATCCCCTTCGTGGTCCGCAAACAATCGGGGAAGCTGGCTCAGGGCTTCGTGCGTCCCACACGCAACAAGCGCGGTCCTGCAACGATCCAGGCGATCTGTGAAGCCATTCCCCAGGACCAACGCAGCGCAGACGGGCCTCGTGCCCGGTTCGCCGACGTTCGCCGACTCGGCCTGGCGGACCGTGCCGGCCTTGAAGCGGGCGATGTCATACTGTCCTGCGGTGGAAAGAGACACCCCACCGACGCCGAGGTGAACGAAGTGATACGAACGAACCGCGGGCGGCTCATCCGCCTCACCGTCCAAAAGGAGGGCGGCCGGATTGTGTCCACCGGCGTTCAACCTCAATCCCCGGGCTCGATCGACGCAACCTACACGCTGGTCGCGGACGATGTGCTTCGCGTCAGCAAGATCGTGCCGACCATCAATGGGCGACCGAGCCCAGCGGCCAAGGCGGGGCTGGAGAAGGGAATAAGAATAACCACGGTGAACGGGCAGCCCGTCTCCCGGTGGCGGGATTTGATCGACGCCTTCCGAGAAAACGCGGGCACGACCGTCGAACTCGGTTACATCGGTACCGATCGTCAACCGCACCTTGCAGCGTTTGACGTACCGCAGTCGTTACGAACGCTGCTCGGAGTCGGTCCGGAAGCGTACATCGTGTCGATCAATGGGCGACGATCCATCGAGGCTCAAACCAGGAGCGGGCTGCAGGAGGTTGCCGTCGGCTACCGGACGGGAACGCGGGCGATTCTCAGCGAGCTCGTTGGTCGGACCAATGTTCCGATCGAGTATCGCAAAGATCCACTCTCCGAAATCGAGACGAAGCGCATCGATGTGACGGAGGACATGGTCGACCCATGGCTCGGGCGGATCACCTACGCCGCCAACATCGAGGTGGACGCGGAGACGAAGCTGCTCAAGGGCGAGAACGTCCTTGACGCGGTGTGGATCGGCCTCCACAAGACGTATTATTTCATCTTGATCGTCTACAAGACGATGCAGCGGATGATTTTCACCCACAGCGTCGGTGTCGAGAACATCTCCGGACCGCTGGGGATCATCGATCTTGGTGGGAAGGTGGCCCGAACGGGATTCGTCGAGTTCCTCTTTTTCCTCGCGATCATCTCGGCGAACCTTGCGGTGATCAATTTCCTGCCTTTGCCAATCGTTGACGGCGGGTTGATGGTCTTTCTGATCATCGAGAAACTCAAAGGAAGTCCCGTAAGCCTGCGTGTGCAAATCGCGACGCAGATGATCGGTCTGTTTTTGATTATCGGGGCATTTCTGCTCGTTACCCTCAATGACGCGATCCGGATGTGGGGATAGTGGTCTGTCGCCGCCCGCGCTTCAGGCGGAACGGTTCAGGGTGAGACCCGTATGACTGACACCGGAACGTCACTTCTGTGGTTGTGTGCCCGATAAAGACGGGCCCGGTTGCGTCATCCCAAGCCTATTTCCGCACGTTCCTCACAGATTGTAGATAAATAAAGGAAGCGCCAGTGAAGTGTCCGTGCCCGCCGGTTGGAGAACGTCTCCGGCGCATGTAATCGGCACGCACATCGAGGGGTGGGTGACGGGAGGCGGCTCTTGATGTCCAGACCGCCCTCACGGACGTCGATAAGAGATGAGGTCATCCCGGTGAGATAGTCCGGAGTTACACGATGGAAATAACAGAGATCTGTCCGCTGACGGAGGAGGCTGTGGCCAAGTTACTGGCCGGGCGAAACACGCGGCAGCCGGACACAAGGGGAAAAGCCAGACGGAAGGTAACCCGCTGGCCATTCCCGGGCACCGTCGAGCTCTGGATACCCGACGAGCAAGGACGCGAGCGGTACGCCCTTGCCACGTCCTTGAACCTGAGCCTCGGTGGGGTGGGGATTCGTTGTGACGAGGCGTTGTCGCTCGGTCTCGAGCTTGCCCTGGCCGTTCACGAACCGGAAGTGAGCTTCCACGGCCGGGGTATCGTCCGCCACTGTACGGACATGGGGGGCGAGTTCCTGATCGGTTTGCAGTTTGTCTACGAGCCCGGTTCGTAATGCCGCGATCACCGCGACAGCGGGCACACCATCACCAACAGAATGCCTTCGGTTCGTTCGCTTAACGCTTCGAGAACTGGAAGCGGCGGCGCGCGCCACGCTGGCCGTACTTCTTGCGTTCCACTTTCCGCGGGTCGCGCGACAGCAGGTTGTGCTCGCGGAGCTTGGGCTCGCAGGCTGGGTTGGCCTTCGCCAGCGCTCGAGCCAGACCCAGCAGTACCGCACCAGCCTGACCACTCGTCCCGCCACCTCCCACGTTGACAAACACATCCACCGCGTTCGCCGTGTCGGTCACTTGAAGGGGCGTTCGGACAGCGGCCCGATCCTTATCGAGCTTAAAGTAGTGGTCGACTTCGCACTTGTTGATAAAGAACTTGCCCTCGCCAGGGCGGATGCGAACACGAGCCACGGAGCTCTTCCGCCGACCAGTGCCCCAGACGTAAGGATTCACGACGCTCGTCTTCTTCTGGCGGTCTGGGGTGGTGAAGGTGAACGATGTAGATGGTTCAGGAATCGCATCCGGCGTGGTGACTGGGGTCGCCTCGGGTACTGCGGTATCGGGTTGCGGCGTCTCAGGTTGCGGTGACTCGGGCTTAGCCGATTCGGGCAGCGTTGACTCGGGGGTCGGTGTCGGCTCGTCGGTCATTTTCTCACATCTCCGTGTGCCAGGATAGCGACAGCTACCATCTCTCTCTTACGTGGGTTCAGAACACGAACTCCGCCGGCTGCTGAGCAGCGTGCGGGTGTGTATCGGAGGCGTAGACCTTCAGCTTCTTGAACATCTTGCGTCCGAGGGCGTTTTTGGGGAGCATCCGGCGGACAGCCTCTCGGACAATCCGTTCCGGGTGCCGCTCCAGCATTCGCTTGTACGGTATCTCCTTGTACCCGCCGGGGTGATACGAGTACCGCGGGTACACCATCTCCTGATCCTTGGTCCCCGTCAGGCGGACCTTGTGGGCATTGGTGACAACGACGAAATCGCCGGTGTCCACATGGGGGGTGTAGATCGGCTTGTGCTTGCCCATCAGGACGGTGGCGATCTTGACGGCCAGCCGGCCAAGAATCTGATCGGTCGCGTCGACGACGTACCAGCCCTGGTCGACCTCGCCTGGTTTGGCGACGAAACTCGCTAACTTCCGCTTTGACATAGACTTACGCTCGAACAATCCACGCTCGAATTTCACGGGAACGAAGCAATGTACCAAGATCGGCGGGCGAGTCAAGGGGTTGGAAGCTTCCGATCCCAGCGAACGGCAGCGTGATGTCCCAAGGATCGGCAGACGTAGCCACGGCGGACCCACCTCGCACTAGGGCGGGCGGAATCGCGACGCCGAACCGTAAATAACCGGGGCGTGCGCTCCGGCACCTTGCCGGATGCTGGTAGGTGCGTGCCCGGGCGTATATTGCCGGGTCCGATTGGGTTCGTTTTCAAGGTGAAACCTTGTTTTCGAAAGCGCCAACGCGGTTTTTGGGCTCTGTTCAGCGGACTCTTTTTTCGTTCGCAGGCTCCTTTCCCGCGGCGAATCTGCACCCGTGCGCTGGAGCGCAATGAACCCCGACGGTCGGCCGTCAGTGCCGCGCGGCCAGCCGATCCGGCGGAGGCGGAAAGAGCTGCCGCGGGGTTGAGGCGCAAGTTGGGGCAGGTGTCGCCCCGGCGTACCGGGACTCCACCTGCCCTGCCGAGCTACGCCCGCGGAGTCGGGGTCGTGCGAGTTGGGCGTTGGACGCAGCTCACGGCGGGCCAAGAGCGTAAGATCGTTGCCCTTTACATCCGTCCGGGACAGGAGGTCGCCGCCGGTGAGGTGCTTATTCAACCTTCGTGGCAGCCCAGTCCCAACCGGTGAGTGCCGCTGAATAACAAGATATCGAAAATCAGCGTGCCGATTCGCGCGGTGGCGCCTGCGGCTGGGCATACGATTTCGAGAGCCACTCCAATGCCCGGTCGAACCTCGGAGGTATTATACGGGGCGGGATGGGTCCGCTGGCGGCGGACCCGTGTTCGAATGAAGCACCACGGCCCCGCCTATGGTCCGTCGCGGGGGATGCCACCCACGCAAAGTGTGTGCTACAGAGGACTAGAGAGGTATTTGATGTCGTTGATCATCCGGCAGTTTCGGAATGAGGATATCGAGTTCGCCGTGTCACAAACGACGCGTGAGGGTTGGGAGAACACACGTGCGGAGTTCAGCGTGTGTCTCGCACATGACCCCAATGGCTGCTTCATCGCAGAGATTGAGGGACGCCCCGTGGGTATGATGACGACGACATGCTACGCACAAAGCGCTTGGCTGGGCAATCTCATCGTTATGCCCGACGCCCGGCGGCACGGCGTCGGGGAGCGGTTGATGACCCACGCCGTGCGCCAACTCCAAGGCAAAGGCATTCGCACAGTGCGATTGGAGGCGGACCCGCTGGGTATCGGCATATATCGCCGGTTGGGGTTCGTCGATCAGTTCGAGTCTTTGCGGTTTTGCAGGGAGCCGCCCCACCGCGGAGACCGGGGTGGGATGAGGCCTTTGACGGAGGATGATCTGGGTGCGGTCCAGGCGTTTGACTTGCGGTGTTTCGGCGACGACCGCAGTCGATTTCTGAGTCTTCTGATGGCGGATGCGAAGGCCACGTATTGCGTGTGCGAGCAAGGGAGCATCCGAGGGTTTGCTCTGGTCTTGTCCACCCGATCGGGTGTTCGTTTCGGGCCGTGTGCCACCGATTCTCCGACGACCACAGAGGGGCTCCTCGATGCCACGTTTGCTGACTTCCCCGACGTCCCCATAATGGTCGGTGTTCCCGGTGTCAATATCAAGGCAGTAGAGCTGCTGGAGTCGCGAGGCTTTACGCAGACACCGTCGAGTCTTCGGATGGTGCACGGCGAACCGCACGCCGAGGCTGATCCGAGTAAGCTCATCGCGATTGCGAATGGGGCGGTGGGATAGGGGCCCCATGGAATCCACCCAGGTCTGAGCGTCGTTTTCTCGAACAGCGCCCAGACCAAGCAGGCCGTGACAACCATGCAGATTCTCATACTGCACGCTGGAGCCCTCGGAGATTGCGTACTGGGCATTCACGTCATTGACGCGATTGTGCGTGCGTGGAATGTCTCGTCGGTGACCATGGTGGCCCGATCGCCAATCGCCCGGTGGGCACGACGACATGGTCTGCCGTCCGAAGTCCTATCCTTCGAGCACCAAGAGGTTCTCGGGCTCTACAGCCAAGATCGAAGCTTGTCGGGCGAGACCGCGTGTTTCCTGCGACGTTTCGACCGGGTGATCAGTTTCCTTGGCGGGCCCAAAGACGAGGTGTCCCGGCGACTTTCAACACTCCAAGGACTCGAGGTCTTAGCGATCGATCCGCGACCACGAGATACGGCAATGCGAAACGGTGTACACATTGCTCAACAATGGCTCGACCAACTGGCCGGGTATGGGTATCGCGTTCCACTCAGCGCAGCGAAGATCGACTTGCCCGCTGGCGCCAGGCGCACTCACTGCGAGACCCTCGCCAAACGACTGGGCGCAAAACCTGGACATGTTCTCCTCTGCCATCCCGGCAGTGGTGGATTGCGCAAGTGCTGCGCCGTCGAGGCCCTCGAGCGTTTGGTGGAAAAGCTGGGATCGCTGGGCTGGTGCGTCGGGTGGATTGTCGGACCCGACGAGGTGGAACGGTCTGGATCGCGGTACGTCGAGCGTTTGCAGGGCTCAGCCCCGGTGATCTACGAGGAATCGGTCCAGGCGGCTGCCGACGTTGTTTCTGGGGCGGGCGGTTACCTCGGTCACGACGCGGGAATGACGCACGTCGCCGCGTTCGTGGGCGTTCCGACTATAGCCCTGTTCGGACCGACTGATCCACGAGTATGGCGACCGCTCGGAGCGAGTTGCCGGATCGGCGGATTCCCACCCGAGGATGGACCGCTGGACGCGTGGATCGACAAGATCGTTGCGCAAATCGACGGGCCTGATGGTTCCCAGTGGGCGAAGTCCGCACGTTCTACGTGATAAACGTAGGCGATCGGTCGCTTGCGACGGTTTCGCCGGGATGCACATCTGTGCTGTTGCGAGTATCATGGCAAATCGTCGTGCGGGTGGTCTGCAGCCGCACGTTCGGTGTACGAATACCTTGGGAAACAGGAGCGCACCGTTGACCGTCTCCGTCGGTGTGCCGCAAGGACGTGTTCCTTCCGTGTCGGAGAGTCGTATATGGCTGAGGTGAGGAAGGCTGAGATCAAGAAGATCGCCGCCGCCAAGACGATGCGCAAGCTGATGGCGGATCATTTCTACGAGTTGGATCGAGCTGCCAAGGAAGGTCACCCGAAGGTGGCCTGGTGCACCAGCGTCGGACCGGCGGAGTTGCTTCGGGCAATGGGATTCGTCGTGTACTTCCCGGAAAACCACGGTGCCATGCTTGGTGCCACTCGCATGGCAAACGAAACGATCCCCACGGCCAACGCTATCGGTTATTCTCCTGAGATCTGCTCCTACCTGACCAGTGACGTTGGGGCCATGCTGCAGGGGCGTACACCGCTCAGCGATGCCTATGAAGGAATCACGAGCGTTCCCAAACCTGATGCGCTGGTTTACAACACCAACCAGTGCCGCGAGGTGCAGGACTGGATGGCCTGGTATGGACAGCACTGGTCGCGACCGGTGCTCGGTGTCGAGTGTTACCGGAATGTCGGTGAGGTCACCGGTGTGCACGTGGCCGGCATCGCCGGGCAGCTGATGGCCATGGTGCCCAAGCTCGAGAAGATCGCCGGCTTGAAGCTCGACATGGACCGACTCCGCGAGGCGGTGCGACTGTCGCGACTGTGCTCGGATCTGTGGAAGGAGGTTTTGGAGACCGCCGCGGCCACACCCTCACCGCTCACCTTCTTCGATAGCACCATCCACATGGCACCGGCGGTGGTGATGCGGGGCACACAGACCGCGATCGACTACTATAACGAGCTATTGCCCGAATTACGGGCCCGCATTGACAACGGTGTGGCAGCCGTCGAAGGCGAGCGACTCCGGTTGTACTGGGAGGGGATGCCGATCTGGGGACGCCTTCGTGATTTAGCGACGCTGTTTTTGGAGCTTCAGACCTGTGTTGTGGCAAGCACCTACGCCAATTCGTGGATCTTCACCGCCCTCGACCCGGATGATCCGTTCAAGTCGATGGCACGCGCCTACACCGAACTGTTTATCGTTCGATCGGACCCCTATAAAGAGGAATACCTGGAAGAAATGGTCAAGACGTTCAGTGTCGATGGCATTATCTTCCATGATTCCAAGACTTGTCCAAGCAATACGAACTGCCGTTACGGAATGCCGCAGCGACTTCAAGAGCGGCTTGGAATCCCCTCGGTCACGATCGCCGGTGATCTGAATGACTTACGATGCTATTCAGATGAGCAGGCGAAGACACAGATCGAGGCGTTTGTTGAGCAATTAGCCACCCGCGCGACGGGATCGAGAGGCTAAACAGTGGTGCTGGCACCCGGGGATGGGTTTCGATGAGTGAAGGCTGGTCCTTAGGTTTAGACATCGGTGCATCGGCCACCAAAGCGGTGCTGCTCAAAGACAGGCACGTCAAAGCTCGGGCATTGCGCAAATCCGGTGCCGATTTCGCCGCAGCCGCAAAGGCCTGTCTCGACGAAGTCACCTTGGTTGCTGAGATAGGCTCTAATCAGATTCAGAGGACTGTCGCCACTGGGTACGGGCGGCGCAGCATCGACTTCGCAACGAACACGATCACCGAAATCACATGCCACGCGCGCGGCTGCTACGCGGGCTTCCCACAGGCTATAACCATTGTGGATATCGGTGGACAGGACAACAAAGTCATTGTCTTGGAAGACAGCGGCGATCGCCGGAATTTCAAGATGAACCGCAAGTGCGCAGCCGGGACCGGCGCCTTCCTCGAGGAGATCGCCAACTCGCTCGACACTCCGCTGTCATTGTTGAACGACCTCGCCCGTCAAGCCACCGGTCGCTTCGAGCTGGGCTCGTTTTGCACGGTCTTCGCCAAGACGGAGCTGCTCAGCCTCATCGCCCAGGGCACCCCCCTACCGGAAATAGTGAAGGCCGCGTTTCGCTCCGTCGTCAAGCGAATCCTCGAAATGGACCCCCTCGACGGGCAGGTGGTCATGACCGGCGGCGTTGTAGCCTACAACCCGGTCATCGTCGATCTGGTTTGCGAAGCCCTCAACCACGACGTGCTCGTGCCCGATCACCCCCAATACACCGGCGCGCTCGGAGCGGCGTTGATCGGCCGGGAATCGGCCAACGAGCGATAGGCGCCAGCGGAGATCGTCCGGTGTCAAGGATGAAGGATGAAGGTAAAAGGATGAAGTATGAGGGATGATGTATGAAGGTGGCAGCGTCAGCCCTGAGGCATGGGGCTTTCTTTCATCTTTCATAATTCATACTTCACACGTATGGTGTGCAGCAGAATGATTCTTAGAACATGCGCACTTGTATGGTCCACGGGGGTGTTCACGATGTTCGTCTCGACGGCATCTGCCGGTGATTCTGACAACGCGAAGGCATTGCAGGCCATGATTGAGCGTCTGCAACCGCTGCATACAAAACTCGGCAAACCACAGCCAGGTGATTGGCTCGATGTCCATCACGAACCAGGACAGACGTTCAAACAGTATATCCGCTCCAGACCAGCCATACCCCAAGGCAAACGACGGGTCATTTACATTCAACCTCTGGGTGACCTCACACCGACTCACCGCAAGATCATCTCTGCCACGGCGGAGTTTATGGAATCCTTCTTCGGTCTTCCGGTTAAGACAAGGGATGGGCTCCCTGCATCAACCGTCCCCGCCCAAGCCCGTCGCCGACATCCGGAATGGGGCATGGAGCAGATCCTCACCACCTACGTTCTCGACAAAGTTCTCAAACCGCAACTGCCCGATGACGCCGCCGCATACATCGCCCTGACGGCTACGGACCTGTGGCCAGGGAGGGGGTGGAACTTCGTCTTCGGGCAGGCGTCCATTGTGGATCGTGTGGGTGCCTGGTCACTGGCCCGAAACGGTGATCCCGATGAAAGCGAAGACGCATACCGCCTTTGTCTGGTACGGACGTTGAAGACTGCCACCCACGAGACCGCTCACATGTTCTCGATGCTGCACTGCACTGCCTATGAGTGCGACATGACCGGCAGCAACAATCGTGAGGAAAGCGATCGACGTCCGTTGTGGCTCTGCCCCGAGTGTATGGCCAAGGTCTGTTGGGCCACAAAGACGAACCCCGTGCAGCGCTACCGCAAGCTCGCCCAACTCTGCCGTGAGTATGGGCTGACCCGTGAGGCGGCGTTCTATGAAGAATCAGCTAAGACACTTGAGCCACCCCAAGCCGCTTCACGGGATCAGCAAGGACCATAAATGGGGACGGTCAAGGCCGAATATTCAATCGCGAATTACGAATGGCCAATTACGAAGGACGGCTTACGATGGACGAATCACGAAGGTCGAATTGCGGACAGAGAATGATAGACCACGACTGACACCTTGCGTGGAACGTAGCTTTCTGTAAACTGGAGCTCGTAATTCGTAATTCTCTCGATGGTATACCGTACAGGAGGCTTCTCATGCTGGCGTCCACTATTTGGGATCAAGCATTCGCCATGCCGCAGATTGCAATCATCATGGGCTGCCTTGTCGGCTGCCTTATCCCAATCGCCGCGATCATCTCCAGCTACTGGTACAAAGGACAGCAGGTGCGGTCTGAGAACGATCTCAAGCGGTCGATGGTCGAACGCGGCATGACCGTTGAAGAGATCGAGCGGGTCATGTCCACCCGATCCCACGGCGGTTGACCCGATCGGGCGCCGTTCCGCGAACCATCGCAGGGTGGGTGGCATCCTGTGACCTCAGGATACGTCGGAGTACACGAGCGACTGCTGGCGCTGGGAACAGGGGACCGCGGTTTAGGGATTGACGGTTGGGGATTGGGGATTCAATCAGCAATCGTAAATCGGCAATCGTCAACTCGATCATCGAGGCTTGCCCAGAACGTAGATCGTCCAAGGGGCGATCGTCGTCTCGTTGACCCATTTGTAAGCCTCATCCGGTCTGCCCAGCGGCCGGTGTACATCGACCACTTCCAAGCCAGACTTCGTGTAAACCTCGCGGTACGCCTCGTCTGGCCAGATGATGTCGGACACCGGTCTCTTATCCTCCAAAGCGGTCACCACGATCCTCACCACGTCGCCGCATTTCGCTCGCCTGTTTTCGGGGAAGTCCTTTGTGGTGAATGATGCCCACTCATGCCAGTAGACCTCTGGCGAGGAGACAAGGTTCACGATCTTGCCGTTCGCCTTCAGCACCCTGGCCAACTCAGTGAACAACCCGATCTTGTCTGCCATAGTAGGGATGTTGTCGAAGGTAAAGGCTGATAGCACCAGATCGAAGCTGTCGCTGGCGAACTGCCCTAAGTCACCGTCCGCGACATGGCGGTAGTCACCGGCGGCGTCAATGGCTTGGGCCTTTCGAATCATCTCTTGGGCGATGTCCACTCCGACGGCGTCGAATCCCAGCTTGGCGAGGAAGCGCGTGGAGCGTCCAGTACCGCAGCCAAAATCGAGTGCCCTCGTTCCGTCGGCGTGCCTCGACAGAATCCCGGGAAGGTCCCTGAATGCCAGGCAGTAAGTGCCGGGAAACTCCAGTTTGGCGTAAGCGGCTGCGTAGGCATCGTCTTCGTATGTGTTCTCGAATTTCATCATGTCACCTCTGTTGTGCAGAGGGCGAGATTCTATCAAAAGCGCCAAGAAAGTCATCGGTGTGTGCCATGCCCAAGTCCACCAATGGTGGGCGAGGGCATGAATGACGATTAACGCAAAACCATGCCGGCGCCTTCGGCTTGGGCATGCCACCCACCGTCGCGCGAGATGAGTGCTGCCCCATGAGTCCCCCACCGTTTCGTCGCGGAAACAATGGGGCACCAGGGGTTATCACCAATAACTCTCCACGGGGTACAACTCAGTGCGACGATCCCGATTGACCGGGGAATCGGGAACGGATCCCGTGCCCGGCTGGGAGAGTGGAATAACCAAGGTGGGACACACGTTACATAGGGCAGAATGTGGAGCTGGCTTACGACGCCCATCCGAGTGAAGCGTTGGCACGTAGCTGTGGTTCTCGTCGCGGCGGCGGCAGTGTCTGCATTCATCTTCCTCCCGGCGGGAGTGTTGCTGTCGGATGACGGAGGGGGGCTTAGTGAGGCCGACGGCTTGGCAAGGGAATACGCGGAGGCCCACGCGCAGGGGAAGTGGCCACGGGCCATCAAAGCAGGCTTGAAGCTGAACGAAGTTGTTCCCGACAGCACCAGGCACCAGTACAACCTGGCGTGCGCGTACGCCCGGAACGCGGAACTCGACAAAGCGGCTGAATGGCTTGACAAAGCTGCGGCGAACGGCTTCTCCTTTCTCAGGTTGTTCGAGAACGATCCCGATCTTGCCAACTTGCGCTCCCACCCGGGCTATGCGGCCGCGCTGTCCATCGTAAAGAAGACGCGCGCGGAAGAACTCGTCGTCCTTCGAGCGAAATTCGAAGAGACTCCAATGCATGTGGTTCTTCCGCCGGAATATGACAAGGATCGATTGGCCCCACTCATCGTCGCGTTGCACGGAAAGGGTTCGCGTGCCTCTCACATAGCCGAGGAATGGCGGAGTGTTGCAGCCGGGATGGGTGCCATACTCGTTGCACCGCAGGCCGTGATCCCGTTGGGCGGTGGTTTCAGTTGGAACAATGCAGATACAAACAGCAACCTGTGTGACGACGCCGAGTTCCTGGTACGACTGACGGTGGAGTTCGCGATGAACCACTACCTGATCGACACGGAACGCACGGTTTTGACGGGTTTCTCGGAAGGTGGGTTCGTGAGTCAATCGGTGGGGCCGCGGGCGCCCTACCTGTTCACCGGTGTCATTGTCATGGGATGTGACTACATTCGGGAGTATGACCAGCCGGGTGAGGCGATCGGCGATCGGTCGCCGCGGTTCTACTTCATGGCCGGCGAGCGGGACCGTGCGGCTCCAGCGGAAACGTTGCAACTGGCCGCCAAAGACTATACCGCAGCCGGATTCCCATCCAAGGTTCGCATCTATCCGAAGGTCGCCCATAGGTTCCCCATCCACCGGGACGATGAGCTGCGCACGGCGCTGGGTTTCGTGTTGGAGCGGTAGCAGGCGAGCGGGGGCCGCGAATGGCGAATAGCGAATTGTGAATGCGGAAGGGGGAAGGGGGGATGGTGAACGCAGAATGCTAAATCAGAACCGCGAGAGTCATCGAGCGGCAAAGAGTAGCGACGAAGCCATCGGGTCCGCCGTGCGGGCCAAAAATGAAAGCGACCTGCAAGCGGAAACACGCAAGCAGGCATCAAGACACGCAACGTCACACACGACGAGGCAAGCCTGCCAATGTCTCAACGTACGTCGGGAATGGGTATCGGGAAGAGCCCACCCCGATGGCGATTTGTAGGGCAAGCTCTACGCTGTCGGGTTCAATTGTCCGCGGCATCACATGCGATAGAGCGTCGTTCTGTCTGCGCAGGATTCCCGGTTCTTGCAGGGCGGGCTTCGCCCAATGGCCCTAAGATAAGAAAACTGAGCGCGCACCCTAACTGAGGTGTTGAATGCGAACGTTCAGATATCGGCTTGGAACCACTGTTTTCGATAACCAAACGTCGGTTTCCGGTGGTACCGGTCGTTAGGTTAGTGCCATTGGGTGAAGCCCGCCCTATCCATGAAAGGCATCTCTCTGTCAAGTAGTCACTGCTTCCGTGAGA
>CAYOQG010000096.1:0-17112 GCA_964405925.1 uncultured Phycisphaeraceae bacterium
ACGACACAAGATAACCGAGTGACCAATGAGGACTGCGAGGCAACGAGAGGGGCAAGGCGGACCGTTCATTGACATGGAAGACAACGTCAACCGCGACTGGAGTCGAATACGCAAACGGGCTGGGATCTCAGACGTGACCCTGCACGACCTGAGGCGAACATACGTCACCCGACTGATCCGGGCCGGCGTCCCAGTGCCCACCGTTCAAGACCTAGCCGGACACGCCAACATCGAGACCACTTTGAAGCACTACACCCAGGTTAACGACGAGGATCGACGCAAAGGTGTCGCGAAACTCTATCGGAAGATCGCCGGGTGATTTCTGCCACTTTTTTTGCCAAACACCTCAAAAACCGCGTTTTTGACCGCGCCGGGCAGGACTCGAACCTGCGACCGTCGGATTAGAAATCCGATGCTCTATCCACTGAGCTACCGGCGCTTCGGCCTGTTCTTCTGTTGACTACCACTCTCAAGGCGTGGTCGCAAGATTATAGCTGGGTGGACCGCAATCTGCTCACCCAGCCCGGATCGGCTAGGCAGGCCACATGTGCCGCCCTTTCAGATCCCGCAAACGGGTCGATCGCCCTATCCCTGATGCAACCGGACTAGATCGGTTCACAACCCGGACCGAGCTTATAATGGCCTCCAAATCGCTAACGCTACAGGCTTTGCATAGAGGACTTTGCCCACTCAGAAAGGGTGACGATACCCGGAACTTGATCCGAGAGCGGAAAAGAAGCTCATCGGGCGACTCTGAAGGGCCATCTTCAGCGAAGCACGCCGACTCGACCCACATACAGTGGTGCTATTGTCGATCGCCAACGGCGCCGGGCTCTTGCGGATTCCGTTTGCTCGGAAGCAACTCCGAGCTCGCAAGAAACGAATTGCCGCCATTGCGCATGGTGATTTGTTGGGGCATGCGACAAAGGAAGCTATTGAAGCTGCTCAGACAGCCGCCGTGATGGCGGCGGTGATGCCCGCCGTCACGGTGACCACAACGGCTTGTCGCTGATAAAGCGAGGCGTTCACCGTTCGCAGGAACGTGATCCCGCCGTACTGTGATTCGGCATCACCCTTCCGAGGACGTCCACCAAGCATCGGATCGGACGGCGCTTGACTCTGCCTGAACCGCCGGGCGTTTGTGAATATGCACAAAAGACCACGTCTGGATCCGGGCATACGCCCGGACTCAATTGACGGATCACTCTACCGCTGCCCCCAGGTACAGGACACTTCAAGATCGCGCAGCAGAACCCCCCTTTCTCCTTCCCGTGGGAGGGGATAGGGGGGATAAAGCCGTAGACAAAAGCCGAGTGCGTTCCCGTGGAGCTGCCGCCTACCGCGGAGGCTACGCGAAACGGGCTCAGCGCCATTCACACCGGCTACTCTTCGGGGCAGAGCTGCTCACCGGTCTCCGTGTCGACAATTCTGATGGCATCGACTGGGCAGGATTTCCCCGCTTCGATGATCGCGTCGCGTGTATCGCTGGAGCCCTCGAGAACGACAGCTTTGGAGTCGTCGTCCATCTCGAATGTCTCCGGAGCCTCGTTGGCACACAGCCCATCGCCGATGCACTCGTCGCGGTCAATCGTGATCTTCAACTTGCCAATATCACCCATTGTCAACTCTCCGTGCAAAAAGATTGAACAGAAACGCAACTTCCTCACCAGCAAACTTCATGCCAGCCGTGCACAAGTCGACCGTCATGCATGGCGGTGACTGTCGTAGTAGGGCGACGGCCGCGGGATCCGAGCCACACCGATCGGTTCGGTGTGGGCTTACCGGTCCGCGTCCGCACGCGAGACGGACGCCTCGCCTTGCACCCCATTCGCACCCGGTGGTGCAACTTCCGCGTCCCAGCGACAAGCCGCTCCAGGCAAGTTTGCGGCGGCACCTTTAACCGTTGCCTGAGGTAGATGCAAGCACCGGACCCCGCAGTCCATACGTTGGCCGGAAGTGGAATCCCGTCATAAGAGGTAAGGGTGAATCGGCAAGCTCGCTGATTGGCCGATGCCAGGCATGCCCAACGGCACCCCGGCTCAGCGCGGTCAGGGCGGCACCAGTGTTCGCCCCCCCCGGAGAGAGCTGCCCTCCCCCGGACGGTGAGCGTTAGCCCTCAGCGCTTCCAATCAAGAAGATGCGATTCTTACCAGCCCGTTTCGCGGCGAGAAGCGCATCGTCCGCCCGTTTGATGAGGTCATCCCGTGTGGTGGCATGCCAGGGGAATGTGGCCAACCCCCCGCTGATTGTCAACTTTCCTGCACCGGACGGTCCAAGACAGGAGAACTTCTGCGATTTAAGTGCCGCGGTGAATCGGCCCAGAACAGACAGGGCACAATCGGGGTGCTTTGACCCGACAAGTCGTGGTCCTTCGGGGTCCCAAAAAACGACCGCGTACTCATCGCCACCGTAACGGGCCACGACATCCTGCTCGCGACAGTGCCGTCCGAACAGCTCACCTGTTACACGGATAATCTCGTCGCCGGCGTCATGGCCGTAGGTGTCGTTGTACGTCTTGAAGTCATCCAGGTCGAAGAGCAGTAGCGTGACATGAAGGTGCTCACGGCCAGCTCGGGCAAGGATCTCATCGAGCTTTTCACGCAAGTAGCGTCGGTTTGGCAGCCCACTGCATTCATCGGTGACAGAGAGCTTGCGCCACTGCCGATGCCTCGTGGCGGCTTCCAGGATGTGCCCAATGACCGCGGCATAGTGCGTCAGCTTTTGGCTGTCGGAAGGCGTGTAGGGCCCGTCGACGCGCTCCGAAACGGTCAACTGGCCGATGACTCCGGCCTTGGCCATTATGGGTGCCGTCAGGACGGGTCTGGTGACCGCTTCGCCCGAACTCGCCACGGCGCCCTCGACAACAACGCTCGCGCTCTTCGCATCGAGTGCGGTGTGGATCAGTGAGGCTATTCGCTCGATCAAAAACCTCGGGTTCTTGTCGAGGCTTGCCAAAACCGCCCCGAGCTGGACAAGCTCGTCCATGGATGCAGCGGGCGCCGTTGTCAGGGCTGAGGAAGACAACGCACGCAGCGGCCGTACCCCAAGCGCGACATCCAGCTCCTTCTGATCTAAGGGAAACAGCAGGTAGTCATCAGCTCCAGAATCCAACGCACCTCGAGCCACCGGCTCCCCTTCGGGCCGGCAACAAAGGATCAGTTTGGCACCCTCGCCAGCGGCTTCACGAAGACCGGCCACCGCGTCTCCGACGTACCTCATGGAAGGATCCACGCAGGCAAGGACCGCCTCCGGGGGATGTCGGGCCGCGTCCGCGATCGCGGAGAGATATGTCCTGCAAGTATCGACATTCCATGTCGAATAACGTGCACGTAGGTCCTTAAGCCAGGTCGGATCTTCGGAGCAATCCCCGACGACCAGCAATCGCTCACCCGCATTGGGGTCCGTCAGGGGCTCCGAGTCGGAGATCATGGTTCATCCCCCTCCCGCGTGTCGTCCCTGTCCGCCTGATCGTCCTCGCCTGAGGGAGCGATGGCCGCGATGTCATCAGCCAGTAAGGCTTTCAGTTCGGCTTCCGTAAGCAGGGGTTCGTGCGAGGCCGGTCGGGTTGGCCGATCCTCGGGGGCGTGCAGTCCGGAGGCAGGCGGTTCGCGGCCAGGGGGCCCCGCTCGCTTGGGACGGTCGGCATAGTGCAGCCATGGAACGCGGGCACGACTCGGCACTTCCGGCTGGTCAGCCGACGGGTCGGCTCCCTCACTCGTTGGACGGCCATCGTCTTGCCGATTCGCCCTCGGCTCACTCGGGGCGCCGCCGGTTTGTGTCTCTGACCCACTGGGTTTCTGTTTACCAGGAGGTGCAACCTCTGAAGACACCTCCGCTGTCTTCCTGGCAGACTCACTAAGCGCTGCACTAACGGGGCCATCACAAGGAGCGGGTGCAGCCTGTGGTGCTGATGGGCCGCCGACAAATGCATGAAGGGTCTCTGTTGTCGCCTCGCCCGTGGCTCCCAATTGGATGGCTTTGGTGATCAAGCTCCGCGACGGCTGGGCACCGTACACATACACCGGTACACCCCTTTGGGCTCGACGCGCGAGCGAAAAGAACTCGAATTCGTCAGGCCCGAGAACGTCGATGCAAACGAACGCAAGCAAGGGCGGATCGGCATCAGGTCGACATAGCCGAGCTAGGCCGCGATATACATCCTCGCAAGCCTCAACGCGCAGACGGGATTCGGCCAGCAGCGCGTCGAATTCAGACACCTGTCGGGAGATCGCCTGGTCCTCGGGCGGCACGGACTGGATGTGCAAGACCTTCGGGCAATCAGGATTGCTCTTCGCTTGGTGCACGATCTGACCCGCCTCCCACTCGACTCGCCGTCGCGAGTCGGTACATACCTCCCCTTGAGCTTATTCCCATGCAATGACTGCGTCAATCCCGCTGACCATGGGGATCAAAGTTAGCGGACTGCACAGGGGGCCGCGCACTGCGGAGCCCGTTCCACCGCAACTCCCGCTGGCCCCGACAAATGCGGACTGGTCCCAGTCGAAGATATGACCCGGGCGATCTGCAGCGGCGCTCGGTCGTTCGGACCCGTCAAGCGATCACAGTATACGTTTTTCCTCGGACGGAATCGTACACATGCAAGGAGACCTCCATGCAGAACGTGACGGCGACGGGACAATGGCGTCTCTCTGTGGGGGGTGAGGCAGCGCTAAAGCCATGATCGCTTCTATTCTGGAATCGACGGGGACGCTGTTGACCATCCTGACACCACTGATCGCCGTGCCGCTTACGGTAATCACTTTTTACCTACGATCTCTTCGCGAACACCAGGTAACCTGGCATGGCGAGCTGATCCGGCGGGTTGAGGCGGTTGAGAAATCAGTAACCGATCTTCGCAACGCCCTCTTCGCCTTCGAGCGCGACTATACGACGAAAGAGGAATGGTTGCGGGAATGCATGCTCGCGCGACAAACACTCGCACAATTGACGGAGGCATCGGTCCGGATCGAGACAACCCTGAACGGCACCAAGATTGCCGATCCGTGTCCGTCTCGCAGCGGAAACGCTCTCTCGTCGCCGGTGCTCGCCGATCGACGGGAGCCCACTGAGTCCGCCAACCCAGGCCAAGGAAACCGATGATGGCAAACGGACGCGACACGAAGCTGATCAAACGCATTCGCAACGAGATCCTCGTTGCCCTCAAGGTCGTCTACCCAGCTGCCCTCCAGGCAGAGCAGTTGTTGCGGAGCCTGCTGGTTTTGTTCCCGATGCTCGAATTCGATCACCTCCGGCGCGACCTCCACTACCTGATCGAGAAGGGTTACGTAGACCGGATTATGACGGACGCAGACAACGACAACGGTTTGACACCCTGGCGACAGCGATGGTTTCGTCTTACAACCGCGGGGATGGAACTGGCCGACCGCTGCATCAGGGACCCAGCCCTGGAGGAATGATGAAGAGCTCGGCCCCACCGCAGACGACGCGCGAGGAATCGCTCACGACATCCGCACCGAGAAAGTCAGGGACGCAATCGCGTGGATCTCGGATACCCATCGACCGAATGTTGCCAAAGTCTGTGCTTGTGGAACTTCAGCGGGCGGCTCGCTCGACGGCTGAGTCCACGCCGGCACTCGCTTCCCGTCTGCAACGGGAGCTCAAGACCACGGAGCAGTACGGCGTGTCCAGACGGCGACTGCAGAACTATCTCAAGCGTTATCGCAACGCACGGAGCGCGGGTCCGCCGGACCGCACCGACGAGAAGCAGCAAGCCAGCGACACACGTGACGGGACTGAGCAACTGGTGGGTGACCATCGGCGACGTCAGGAGTCTGTCGCGGCGATTCTGGACCAAACATTCGGGCAGTCGGCCAAGTGTAAACCTGAACTGTGGGATCGCCGCGCGTACTTGATGCTTGTGGGTCTGGTGTACGAGAAGTTGGCGACAAACGAATACGGAATCGCAACAAACGAACTGGTTGCCCTCGCAAAAGTGCTAGCTGAAAACCGCCGGGTGGAAGCCCGCCTTGTGGGCGAACAGTCCAGTGCGAGCGGTGACGCAGACCGCCAACCCACGAGCCAGCGGCTGCCTGAGAATTTCGCCGACATCGTGCGTCAGGTTTACGGCACCAACTTCCACGACCCCGAGACAACGTCGAGAAATCACAGAGCCGGGACTTGACCCGCGCGTCGGGCGAGACACAGGCGTCATCTCTGCCCCAACCTCCTTCAAGCCGGCGAAGCCAGCCTTCCATGGCCGTTGCTCCGAACTCCGAGTAGTATGAGCAATCGCGATGGCCCGGGTAACAGTAATCCATTGGAAGCCGGAAGAGGCGGCGGACAAGCTCGAACAACTGCGGCAAGCGGGGCATAATACCAGGTTATCGACTCCCAAAACTAGCGCCGACTTGGCCGCCCTGTACAAGAATGCGCCCGACGTCCTCGTCATCGATCTGACCCGTCTTCCGGGCCAGGGGCGCGACATGGGGCTGCACCTGCGGCAACGCAATGCAACCCGGAACGTGGCGATCGTTTTCGTAGGGGGCGATCCTCAGAAGGTGTCTAGGTATAAGCAAGTCCTACCCGATGCGATCTACACCTCATGGTCTCAAATCCGAGGCGCGATTTCGCGGGCGATCAAGGACCCGCTGCGACAACCAGTTGTGCGCAATTCGCTGGCGGGCCACTCGGGGACCCCTCTGCCAAAGAAGTTGGGAATCCAGACCGGCAAGGTGATCGCGCTGCTTGGCGAGCCGCAAGGATTCCGCAAGACCCTCGGCCCGTTGCCAAACGACGTCCACATCCGAACGCAGGCCCGAGGCAAGGCCGATGTCATCCTGCTGTTCGTGAAGTCAGCCGCCGAGCTTGAACGAAGGCTACCCGCGGCCAGACGCACTTTGGCCGATGGAGGACGCCTGTGGATCATATGGCCGAAGAAGGCGGCGGGAACGGCAACAAACTTGACCCAACAAATCGTACGTAAAACGGGACTCGCGACCGGACTCGTCGACTATAAGATTGCAGCGATTGACGCTATGTAGTCGGGGTTGGCCTTCGCAAGGCGGCACAAAACGTAGGCACATGGCGGAGTGGGCTGGTAAGCCGAATCCTGTCCGTCAACAGAGCGACGTGGTGATCATTCATCTAGGTCGACGGTCGCCCGCCGACTCGAGCACCCTACCCACAGCTTCAGGGAGCGACTT
Organism: uncultured Phycisphaeraceae bacterium; assembly: GCA_964405925.1. Taxonomy (GTDB): domain Bacteria; phylum Planctomycetota; class Phycisphaerae; order UBA1845; family UBA1845. Next base: position 7,164 of record CAYOQG010000096.1, read on the forward strand.
TGAAAAGCCGCACCAACGAGACGGGCCGCCTCTTGCTGCCTATTTGGGCTTGCTGGCGGTGGGGTTTACCCTGCCGCAGCCGTCGCCGGCTGCGCGGTGCGCTCTTACCGCACCATTTCACCGTTACCGGCTAGAGACTAGACACTAATCTCTAGCTTAGGCTGTGTCTTTTCTGTGGCACTTTCCCTCGGCTCGCGCCGGGTTGGCGTTACCAACCACCGTGCCCTGCCCAGTTCGGACTTTCCTCCCGCGCCTGGTTTGGCGCAGGCGATCACCTTAGCCCACTCCACCATCCGTATATTGTAGCTGATTTTGCCGGCTGTGCGAGTGTCACCGGACCAGCCATCGCCGTCCGGGGACCGATGGAACAGGCGGTCCCTTAAGTACTCCTGGGCGGCCAGCTGCCGCCACGGGCTCCGGTTCTGCCGGTAGAGCAGGCTCCGATGAAGATGACTCCTCGTTATCCCCGATCAGCATCTTCCGGTCCTGCCGGCGCCAGTGCTCGATCACTTCGTCGACATCACCTCTGACAGCCGACGAGGACCAGTGCTTGAAGAAATCAAGATCACCACTTTGCGGTGTCGGATTCGGCATGGTCACCATGGTTCGCATGGGCATCAGCACGCTGTCGCCGATGACGAAGGCCTCGCCGGGCCGCAGTGACGGCAACATCTGGATGAGACCGGCAAAATGATCCCCCACCACCTTAGACACATAGTGCTGATCCTCAGGGTTATTGAGCCGCATCACGATGAAGCTGTTGCACTGGGATAGGACGGTCTCCGAAAGCTCGGACGGCCGCTGTGAAACGACCATAGCACTGACGCCGTATTTTCGGCCCTCTTTCGCCACCCGCTCAACAGCCGTTTTCGCGAAGCTCAGCCGGGCGGAATCTCGAGGAATGTAGTTGTGGGCTTCCTCGAACACCAGCAGGGTCGGATGGCGTTGGTCGGCCGGTGTCCAGAAGTTCAGGTCGAACAGCAAGCGCGTCAGAACGGCAACAGTGATGTCCACAATCTCAAACGGGATGCCGGACAGATCGATGATCGTCAGATTGCTCCGTGGCTCGACCCGTCCCGTCAAGAGCTTGATCAGATGGTTCATCAGGTTGGAGGTTCGTGTCAAGCTCTCCGCACCTTCAAGGTGTTTCCGAAAGAATCGTGACTTCAGGCCGTGATCGATCGGATTGAGAAGGAACTCGTAGCGGCGGTCGTTGTACTTCGTATCGATCTGATCGATCAGTCCCAGCAGCTTTCCGAAGTAGAGCGGATGAGGCGTCTCGCCCTCGGGGTTGCCGCGATTGAAATGGCATTCTTGCGTTCGCATCAATCTCTGCTGTTCTGTGGGCGTCAGGGAACGGAGGGCAAGCTGGCTAAATGCCAGATGGTCGTCGTTGAGGACGAAGCGGGCCGCGTTGAGATTCGCCGCGTACGTCTTGAGCTGCTGCATGGAAAAGTAGATCGGTGTGTCCAGTGTAAGCGTCTTGGTCAGCCCAAGCTCTTTGGCGGCATCCTGCTTGAATTCCAAAAGGGCCGTCCGTAGGAACGAGATTTGGGTGCTGACGTTCAGCGGATTCGAGCGATCGACAAAGAGGGCTTCCAACTCCTCATACTTTAGCAGCCAGTACGGCAGAACAAGGTCCTCGACACCCAAGTAGGTGACGTTGGCGTTAATCTGGCCGTCGTCGTCACTGAAGGCGGCCCGGTATTCGCCGTGCATGTCGAAAAGCACGACCTGGGACTGACTCAGGTCGAAAACTTCCTGAAGAATTCTCGCGGTTGTGCAACTCTTGCCGCACCCGCTATTACCCAGTACCGAGACGTGCTTGGCGAACAGCTCCGACCCCAGCACCTTCACCTCGAAGTCGGTGTTGTACGCAAAGCGACCGAGGGAGAAACTCTGAGGGTGCTTGGAACCGGCGAGAAGCTGATCGAAGCTGCCAAAGATGGCTTCGAAGTCGGTTTGGGCTGCGACCCAAACGTCGTCGCCAACAATGGGATATTCCGTCACGCCGCGGGTAAAGCTTCCACCCTTAAGTTCCCCAAGCAATTGCGCCTGCAGAATCAACTGGGGCTGGACATCGACTACGGTGACTTCCTGGCGTCCCGTGCCGATGACGAACCCCACCAGCGTTCGATCGTCCATGGGGATCGTCACGTAGGACGCGAGCTGGCCGATCCGGTAGGTCCGATCGTCGTGAAGAATGTTGAGGTCGCTGGCAGTGATCAGAACCTCGATCCGCGCACTATCGACCCGAATCACGTTCCCGATTTTCAGTGGGTTCATAAGTCTTATCCCGCAGATGCCTTGCCTATGATGATCCCGTCCTTGGCATATCGATCGGCTAGCCTTTTGTCGGGAGGTAGAAATACGTGCCACGAGAGGGTCCGAAAACTAAGAGTGACGCCGTTCCCGCTGGTGAACGCCTAGCGGTCGGTCTACGCTGGACGGGGCCTCGGGCGACGGGCAAGTGCCGCAGCAGGGCAACGCAGAAGCCCATGGCCTCCGCTCTGGGCGAGCGCGGGTGACCAAGGCCCCCGTGAAGCCGGGCCGCCCGCGTGTGGGAAGCTGCAGCCTGGGACGATCCCGGGACTGCCTCTCGCTGACACTGGGGCCGCCCGCTGCCACAACGCACTACAGGAGAACTGAAATCGCTGGGTTGGCCTGCCCGCGCCGGCACACTCCGCACCGCAGCCACCGAGACGGCATCGACCAGCATGGATTGACGCAGAAAATCGGAAGGAGAAAAACCCAAAACCGGAGCCATTTGCTGAATATCGTGTTGACAAGCATAGCCCAGTCGATATATTATTCATGGCTGCGCGATCCGCGGGACGTATGTCCGATATTGCGCGCTGCGACAAACTAGCTTCCACTCGCTGCGGCACCCTTTGACCGCGCCAATAACTTTTCGGGGTGCCGCACGCCTTTTATAGGTGCAAAGTACCCCTCCCTTTCCGGTCTCGAAGCTCGTGCGGCGACACCGGCCGGGCCGACCCACGATCGGCGAAACCGCTCCGCCACCCGTGCCCCCGGGTCTCCCAAGCCACCTTTCGTAGACAGGGCCAGCGACGCATCCCCGCAGTGCCCAACCCTCTTAGTCGGCTGTCTCGCCGCGGGCAGCAGGAACGGGACTCTCGGAACAGGCCAAGCGTCACACCGGGCCTGAATTCATGGTCGTGGTCTCATTGCGAGGTGTGACACTACTTCCTAGTTCGCGTCTCGATTTCGATGTGCCCCTTTCGAGCAGGTGCCCGTGAAGATCACTTCCAAAACCAGGCCGCCCAAACACGTGGCTCCGGGTGGCCGGTATTGGCCGATCGCAAGCAGACCCGGCATCAATCCTAGCCGTCCGTCAGCTCGTCGAACAGATCGGGGCCGTCGACGACGGTCCCGGTGGCCTCTTCGTCGAGCGTCGTCTCCTCCGTATCATCGCTTGTAACGTCGGCCCGCTTTGAGAGGATGGTCCGGGCCAGCTCGATGCGTCGAATCACCGCCGGCATATCGGGGAGACGATCGTGGGGGTCCGTCTGACAGCAATCATTGATCAGCCGGGCCACACAGGTGGGTAGCTCATGCATGACCGACTCCCTGATCTCGGCGATGCGCCGGCCTACCAGACTTTGCGAATGCATGCCGATGAACTGGTTCATTTCGGTCGGAATCGCCTTCCCCGTGACCACCTTGTGCAGAGTGCCACCCAAGCCGAAAACGTCCGTACGTTCATCCAGGACCCCTCGCTGGACCTGCTCGGGGGCCATATAGTCGATCGTGCCTTGGACGCGAGCTTTCGCCTCGCGAATGCGGGTGCTTTGTCCGAGATCGATCAGCTTCACTTGCTCATCAGGGGTAACGAGGATGTTGGTGGGTTTGAGATCCGCATGGACGTAACCGGCCTGGTGCATCGCGAACAGCCCCCCAGCCACCATGCCAAAGAACCTCAGCACGTCAGGAAGTGGATACTGAAACTCCTTCTCTCCCATCGACACACCATCGACGAACTCCATGAACAGGATCGCCCCGCGCACGCGGAGTCGATGCCGCATCATCCGCAGCTCATAGACTTTGCGGATGACTGGATGATCTATGGCTGAGCCGATTGCGTATTCCGCCCGAAGCAGCTCAACGAACCCCGCGTCCTCAGGTTTGACGACCTTCACTATTTTGACCGTATAGTCCTTCCCGTTCCGCATATTGCGGGCGCGGAATATGCGGCTCTGGGCACCGGTCCCCAGCTTCTGAATCACGCGATAGTTTGGAATATCAACTGCCATTGCTTACGCGGTCACCCGCATTAAGGCCGCCGGTGCATCACGGCCCAACCGAGGACACTGCCCAAGGCCGGCTTGCTTCTAATCGGCGCAGCCGGTTGCGATCACCGAATCGGACTCACAGGCCGTCCAGGTGCCTGCCGATCCCCGAGATCAGACAAATAGTGACAAGTCGACTGCACTACGCGGTCCGCCATCTGGGCACCGGCCGCGTGGGACGCACCCAGCAGATCCACAATAGATCCGCTCAGTTGGAACGAGTGTGGAGGCCAAAGGCTAAGGATGAAGAAGGAAACCGGATAATGGCAACGATCGCGAATTCCGATATTCGTATTTATTCTATGATTGCATATCGTTAGCGCGTTTGGGTCTCACCTCCCATTCCACCGTTAGTATAGCACAAATAGGGTAGGCAGTCAAACCACCCCAACTCTCATGATGCGACTACCGTCGCGAACCCTCGGCGCGATTCCGTGCGAGGCTGGGTACCCGCTGCCTGGACGGTGAGAATCGTAACCTCTGGTGGGCAATTGAACCGGATGGGCAGGGGCGTCATGGCCCCGATACCAGTACTGGTATGCAGGATCACACCCGACACCTCGTGGATCCCCCTCGCCAATCGGCGGCTGATGCGGTCGTTCGTCCAAAGGCAGCCTAGCCATGGCAGGCATATCTGCCCGCCGTGCGTGTGCCCTGATAACTGTAGGTCTACACACCCGGGGGGAAGTCGGTGCACCGTAGACGGGTAATGAGCGAGCAGAATCCGCAGACCCCGATCTGTCACTCCATCGAGCGCCGCCGCCAGGCTCCCCCGGCGTCTACGGGATTGATCTACACCAGCGACGAGAATCGACTCGCCCGCGTGCTCGACCAGGGCCGATTCGTTGCACAGGAACCTTAGGGGCGTGGCGTCGTTTGTCGCAAGAGCAGGATGGTCGTGGTTCCCAAGAACCCCGAAACATCGGGATCGTGCCGCAAGCGGCTCGAAGAAACGTCTGATAAAACGTGCTGTGACCCGCCGACTGATTGGTCGGGTTGCGAAATCTCCGGTAGCGACGAGTATGTCATACTCGGACGCTAGCAGGAGTTGTTGAGCGCAGTCGAACACCCGGTCCCAACCGCGGAAATGGAAGTCAGATACGTGGGCGATCCGTAAACCCGCGAGCTTGCCCGCCAAGCCCCGTACCGGAACATCCAGCGATTTAAGCGCCACAGGGTCTTTGCGCATGCGAGGGATGCTCACTGTGCTCCAGACGGTCCCGCGAGCCCGCCCCTGCTACAGCCAGCCATAGTCCGCGAGTGGCCAAGCCGGATCACCAGCCGCGCAACTTGCCAGGGCAACCAGGTTGGACCATCGCCCGGTTCATTACTGATCGGCGAACAGTGGCGTCGAGATATATCGATCTCCGCCGCTTGGCAGGATCGCGACAATCAGCTTACCCTTGTTCTCCGGCATTCGAGCCACACGATCGGCTGCGCACAGTGCAGCACCGCAGGAAATTCCGCAGAAAATGCCTTCCTCCTTGGCAGCTCGGCGCGCCCAGTGAAAAGCGTCGTCGTTCGTCACACGAACGACGTCATCGATAACGTCGAGGTTAAGCACCTCCGGTACGAAACCGGCACCAATTCCTTGGATCATGTGTTTGCCCGGCTGAAGCGGTTGATTATCGCGCGTCTGCGTGATGACCGGTGAGGCCTCCGGCTCAACGGCGTAGCACTTGAACGAAGGCTTCCTGGATTTCATCGCTTCTCCGACACCCGTGATCGTTCCACCGGTCCCGACGCCAGATACGAGGATGTCGGCCTTCCCGTCTGTGTCGTTCCAGATCTCCTGGGCGGTCGTCTGTCGGTGGATCTCCGGGTTGGCTGGATTGCTGAATTGTTGTGGCATGAAAGCCTTCGGCATCTCGGCGACTACCTTGTCAGCCGCTGCCAACGCCCCTTTCATACCCTCGGCTGCTGGCGTCAAAACAAGTGATGCGCCCAGCGCCCTTAGGATCGCCCGCCGTTCCACCGACATGCTCTCGGGCATGGTAAGGGTCAGCTTGTACCTTCTGACAGCGCACACAAAGGCCAAAGCGATTCCGGTGTTCCCGGACGTCGGCTCGACAATCGTCGTGTCGGGGGTGATCTTCCCCTCGCGTTCGCCCGCCTCGATCATGGCGACGCCGATGCGGTCCTTCACGCTGGATAAGGGGTTAAAGAACTCCAGTTTTCCACAGACCGTGGCCGGAGCGTGGATGATCCGGTTGATCCTCACGAGCGGCGTACGGCCGATCGTGCCGGCAATGTGATCATACATCTGTCTCATGTCCTCTCTCCAAATCGCTTGACGACCGTGCACGAGCACGCGCCGACGACGACGCCAACCGTCCACTCCTTCGCCCTCGAGGCTCGGAGCGGTTGCGCCGAATCGCACACGGCCGTTCAAATAGAAGCAGTAAGCGCCCGATCAACAGCGAGCCAGGATACAGAATCGACGGTGCAGATGTCAACCTCGCCGCAATTTGGCCGAGAACCCGCCGTTCCGTCGCCCTCGTTTTCCCGGGGTCCGCGTAGGATACGTCGCGAGCCTTCATCCCTCGGCGATAGTACGTAGAGCCAACGCGAGGCGTTCGATCTCCTCCGGTGCGGTGCTCCAGCCCGGGGACACGCGGATGGCCCCCCCCGGGAACGTACCGAGTGCCTGGTGGATGTATGGTGCGCAGTGTAACCCGGGTCTGACCGCGATGCCGAAAGAAGCGTCCAGGGCCGCGGCGGCTTCCACCGACGACATCCCGTCGAGCGTAAGAGACATGACGCCGACACATCGCGCGGGTGACCAGTCGCCCACGATGCGAATTCGTCGATCCTCAGCCACGGCGGCAGCCAACCTCTCGAGCATGGCCCTTTCGTGAGCAAGCGTTTTTTTGGGGTCTAGCTCATCGAGGGCTGCGTTCAGACCTGCCAGTCCGACCGTGTTGGGAGTGCCAGCCTCCAGCCAGGTGGGAAACTCCTTCGGCTGGGTGGGTGTAATCGAATCGACGCCCGTGCCACCCTCACGGAACGGGCGGAGTTCGGCACGCTCCCCGACGTACAGGGCACCCGTCCCAGTAGGACCGTGCAACGACTTATGCCCCGGAAATGCCAGCAAGTCGATGTTCATCGCCTTGACGTCGATGTCCAGCACGCCGACCGTTTGGGCTGCGTCAAGCAAGAACAGGACATCATGCTCCCGGGCGATACGTCCCAGTACCTCGGTCGGCTGAATCACACCCGTCACGTTGCTGGCCTGGACGGCCGCGATGAGCCTGGTCGACGGAGTTATCGCCGCCCGCAGGGCGTCTGGGTCCACATACCCCGACCTAGACACGGGCAGACGCGTGCGTGTGATGAAACCCGCCTGCGTCATAGCTTCGAGTGGGCGCGAGATACTGTTGTGATCCAGCTCGGTGCAGATGACATGATCGCCTTCGCGAATCGCTCCTTTGAGGGCGATGTTGAGTGCGTCGGTGCAGTTGAACGTGTGAATGATCCGGCGCGGATCGTCCGCTTTGATCAGGCGAGCGAGCTTAATGCGAACCTCCTGTACAACACGGGTGGCTGTCGCGGACATGCGATGGCCGGCACGGTTGGGGCTACCGCACTCTTCCTCGATGAATCGGGCGATTGCCTCCGCCACGCATTTGAGTTTTGGCCAGGTCGTGGCGGCGTTGTCGAGGTAGATGATGTCTCGTCTCATGTCTCTCAACCTTGATCAGTATCTGGGTCCCGGGGGGTGCGCTAATCACCAGTCGCACCCGGTGCCGCACGGCGCTGCAATCTACATGCCGATGTACTTTGCATAAAGCGTTCTGGCCTGATCCGTATCATCTGTGCCTTTGATGATGGCACGTCCGTCGGGAAAAAGGGTCAGGACCAAGCCCTCGAGCTGGGCCCGCAACATGAATCGGTTGTGCGTGACCGGGCCCGCGGCGACTGGTTCAAGCTTCAAGGCAATCGCCTCGAAACTGACTTGCGTTTGTATGCCCAGGTCGACCTGCACCGCGTCCCGACCACACAGCGTTGTGGCGGCGCTGGTGCGCCTCCCTTCAAGGTAGGCGAAATCACCACCATGACAGCAAGGACAGTCGCCCTTCGTAAACGCTGCCTGGACGTTCACATCCACGACCCGGCCCGTCCAAGCATCGATGTGGACCAAGTGGCGGTTGATCTCCTTTTTTCGACCGACCAGGAGCTTGATCGCCTCGACGGCCTGAAGGCTCGCCACAAGATTCACCGTCGATGCAAGGACACCCACGGTATCGCACGTTGGAGTCATTTGCGGGGGCGGCGCTTCCTCGAACACACAGCAAAGACAAGGTGTCTCGTGAGGGACGATGGTCAAGCACAGACCGGTAGCACCGACCGCCGCACCGTAAACCCACGGCCGTTTGGTCTTCACGGCCAGGTCGTTGATCAAGTACCGTGTCTCGAAGTTGTCGGTACCGTCGAGCAGGAGCTGAGCGTCTTGGGCAAGTCGCTCGATGTTGGCTGGATTCACGTCAACAACGACTGGCTCTACGGTAATCCCGCTGTTGATGCGTCTTAGCTTGGCGGCGGCCGCCTCGGATTTGGGGAGGTTGGCGGCAATGTCATCCTCGTCGAAGAGGGTTTGTCGCTGTAAGTTGTCTTTCTCAATGTAATCACGGTCGCAGATGCGCAGGAATCCAACGCCAGCCCGCACGAGGATGTTGGCCAGAACCGTTCCCAGGGCACCGCAGCCGATCAAAACTACACGGGCGTCGGACAAGCGAAGCTGCCCCTCGACTCCAATCTTGTCGAAAAGAATCTGCCGCGAATAGCGAGCAAGGGTCTCGTCAATCGGGTGACAATTGGACTGCAAAGGCTCGGTCATTCAGATTATCGCGCCAAGCGTGTCGGCGAAGAATCGCGCCCGGTGTCTGTTCATATTCTGGGTGGCGGCTCCTCGTCGCCGAACGATGCAAGGAACCCTTCGGACTCACCGTCACCGGCGGGCTCCTCCTGCACGTCGAACGATTCACCATCTCCTGCCTCGGGCCACAGAATCGGCGCATCTTCGTCGGGTACGGATGCGGCTGTGCCGGCAGTCGGCTGCGCCGTACCGCACGTCAGTTCTGTCGCCTGTCCAGGCTGAGCCACAAGGGGTGACGTCGGCCCCGCACTCACTGCCGTTGGACGCGGGGGGCCCGCGAGATCACCAGACCGTGCGTACCCGGCATCGGGCCCCGGGAGGCGCTCAGTCAGCCGGGCGAGGTTGAAGAATTCATGCCAGTTTCGAACGCCGGACGAAATAAACATGATCCCAAAGACAACGTAAAGACCGCTCGTGAACGCCCCGCCACCGTCGATCAGCATACCCATCGCAGAAAGCACAAACAGCGCCCCGATCGCAATGGAGACGACTCCGTCGACGAGCAGCACAGACCGCCGGCCCGTAAGCGACCATACGGCCGTCAGCGCCATCAAAACGCCACCGATGCGGAGGGTGCAGTAGAACGCAAGGGCTGCCCAGTTGAACAGACCTGGACCGGCGGGTCTGGCTAGCGCGAGGAAACCGAAGTAGACCATCAGTAGGGCTGGAATCCCGGCCGATGCGGCGTTCTGACGCACACGAGAAGCTACTAAGACGGACATGCCGAACGGTTCCCTTCAGCTCCCTCTCGATCGTCCAATTG
>CAYOQG010000097.1:0-17099 GCA_964405925.1 uncultured Phycisphaeraceae bacterium
GTGCTCCGCAACGTCGACGGTTTCACGGTGACCGAGGAGGACGTGAAAGCATTGGCTGCCTGGCCCACTCAGGCGGGGCAACGTGAGATTCCGTTCATCCCCGCTCGCGTGCTATTGCAGGATTTCACGGGCGTGCCGGCGGTTGTCGACCTGGCGGCGATGCGCGACGCGATGGTCCATCTGGGCGGTGACCCCAAGCGGATCAACCCGCTGATCCCTGTCGACCTGGTGATCGATCACTCGGTTCAGGTCGACGCCTTCGGCAGCTCGGACGCTCTGCGGATCAACACCGACAAGGAATTCTCGCGAAACGCGGAGCGGTATCAGTTCCTCCGTTGGGGGCAAAACGCATTCGATCGGTTCCGTGTCGTGCCGCCAGCGACGGGGATCATCCACCAGGTCAATCTCGAATACCTGGCAGAGGTTGTGGCTACCCGAGACGTGGATGGCGGGCGCGCGGCGATGCCGGATAGTCTCGTCGGAACCGACAGCCACACGGTCATGATCAATGGACTCGGCGTCGTGGGCTGGGGAGTCGGCGGGATTGAGGCTGAGGCGGTGATGCTGGGTCAGCCCATCTACATGCTGATCCCTGAAGTCGTGGGTTTTCGTTTGACTGGTGCGCTGCCGGAAGGCGCGACAGCCACCGACTTGGTGCTGACAGTCACCCAGATGTTGCGGCAGAAGGGTGTCGTCGGCAAGTTCGTGGAGTACTTCGGTGACGGCGTCAGTCGAATGACCCTGGCTGATCGGGCGACGGTCGCAAACATGGGACCCGAGTATGGGGCAACGCTCGGGTTCTTCCCCGTGGACGGCGAGACGTTGAATTACCTCCGGCGGACCGCTCGGTTGGACAAGCTCGTTGATCTGGTGGAGCGGTATACGAAAGAGCAGGGGCTTTTCCGTACGGATGACACGCCAACCCCGCGCTTCAGCGACACCTTGACGCTCGATCTGTCCACGGTGGAGCCCTGCCTGGCTGGACCGAAGCGGCCCCAGGATCGCGTCCCGATGAGCAAGATGAAATCGGCGTTTCAAACAGCCCTGAAGGCCCCGGTAAGCGAGCGTGGGTTTGCCCTTGGCGGTCCGGCACTGGATCAAAAGGTTGATCTAAAGATCAACGGTCGGGCGGCCACGATGACCCACGGTTCCGTGGTCATTGCGGCGATCACCAGTTGCACGAACACGTCAAACCCCTCGGTCATGGTCGCCGCTGGGTTGGTCGCCAAGAAGGCTGTCGAGAAGGGGTTGAAGGTCAAGCCGTACGTCAAGACCAGTCTGGCGCCGGGTTCAAGGGTTGTGACCGACTATCTGGATTCGTCCGGGTTGACTCCCTACCTCGAGAAGCTCGGTTTTCATACCGTTGGCTATGGTTGCACGACCTGCATCGGCAACAGTGGACCGCTTCCCGAGCCGGTGGCGGATGCGATCACGAAGGGAGAGCTGGTGGCGTCCTCCGTTTTAAGTGGGAACCGCAACTTCGAGGGGCGAGTGCACGCGCTGGTGAAAGCCAATTACCTGGCGTCGCCGCCTCTGGTCGTGGTTTACGCACTCGCAGGGAGGACAGACACTGATCTGACGAGCGAATCGCTAGGTGAAGGGGCTGACGGGAAGGCCGTCTACTTGAAGGATGTCTGGCCTTCTCAGGCGGAAATCACTGCGGTTGTTGACAAATGTGTGACACGGGAGAGCTTTCGCCAGCAGTACGGGAAGGTTTTCGACGCGAACGAGGCCTGGAATCGAATCTCGGGGGCGACGGGCGACAACTACGCCTGGGACAAAGCCAGTACCTATGTGCAGAATCCACCGTTCTTTGAGGGTCTAACGAAAGAGGTTGCTGAGATTCGACCGATCGCCGGTGCTCGGGTGCTGGTCATGCTAGGCGATTCAGTTACGACGGATCACATCTCACCGGCGGGGGCGATCAAGCCCGATTCGCCTGCGGGTCTATATCTACAGGAACGTGGGGTTCAGCCACCGGACTTCAACAGTTACGGCTCGCGTCGGGGTAACGATCGGATCATGACCCGAGGCACCTTCGCCAACATCCGCCTGCGGAACCTCCTTGCACCGGGGACGGAGGGGGGTGTTACCATGTACCTGCCGACGGGCGAGCAAATGTCGGTCTACGAGGCAGCCCAGAAATATCGGGCAGACGGTACACCGCTCGTGGTTCTCGCCGGCAAGGAGTACGGATCGGGCTCATCGAGGGACTGGGCTGCCAAGGGGGCGCTGTTGCTCGGGATCAAAGCCGTGATGGCGGAGAGCTTCGAGCGGATTCACCGCAGCAACCTGGTTTTTATGGGTGTGCTCCCGCTCCAGTTCAAAGAGGGCGGGAACCTGGAGTCGCTTGGGATCACCGGTCAGGAAGTCTTCGACTTCATTGGACTCTCCGATGATCTCGAGCCACGGCAGGAGGTTCGGGTCAGGCTCACCGATTCCAAAACCGGCTCGTCGCGGACGCTTAGCATGCTGTCACGGATCGACACCGCGGTCGAGGTCGAGTACTACCGCAACGGTGGCATTCTGCCCACGGTCTTGCGGAAGCTGGCAGGATCTTAGGTCTGGCATGACTGCCCTGTTTCAGGGCTACGGATCGCCGTGGGGTCATCCTGCCGACTCGCAAATTCGCTTGACAGGTGCCCTGTTCTCCGAGTCCGGGTTCGATGACCAGGTGTTTGGCGGGCCCTGGCCATAAGATTGGGGTTGACACGAGCCGAAATCGTGTTAGGGTTATGTTGGCGTCCGTGGGTCTGCACTGCAGACCGACGTCGGACTCGGTGGTATGGTCTGACACCCGGTGCTATACAGATCGCATGGCGAAACGCCTCGCGTACGGGAGCGAAGAATGGCCAAGATCCTGTCTGACCGCAGTGTCAAACGCGCAATTGGCAAGCTGATCCTCGGTGCGGAGGAAAAGTACCTGAATCCCAACGGGATCGAGCTTCGTCTCGGGAGGCACGTCAAATTCGTCTCAACGAGCGAGGAACGGCAACTCAAGGAGGGCATGTTCCTCCGGGTGATTCCTGGGGAGACCGTTATCATTTCCAGTCTGGAGACTCTGAACTTTACAAGGGAGGTCGTCGAGGAATTGTTCCCGGGATCGGCGGTCATGGGACTCATAACTCCGACGACGACCATGATGCGCGAAGGCATCTCGCAGGTCAGCACTAAGATCGACGCCGGGTTTCGCGGCACGTTAAACTGGAGCTTGCGAAACTCGTCCATGCAGGATCTCACGCTGGAGTTCGGAGAGCCGATCTACAAACTCACCCTGTTTCAGTTAGACGAGGATGAGGGACCCGAATCATTGTATGGACAGCGCGAGCGCGATCGGTATCAGGATTCAGAGGCGATTGCGAGGTCGCGGCGGACTATCCCGGCTGACATTCCGAAGACCAAGATCGTCAAGTCGAGCGTGGACAAGCGCGATCCCAAGCAGCATTTGCGCGAGGCTGGGTACCCTTTCAACCACATTGGCACGGAGCTTACCGAACTGCACGGCAAATGGGAGGTCGTATCGCAGGACGTGATGCTGCTGAAAGATGAGATTAAGCGACTTGACACCAGGCTGACAGAGAAGATAGAGCAAGAGACGAAGTCCTTGCTTGAGCGGATCAACAGCATCTCGGAGATCATCCTGCAAAAGGCAGAAACGCTCGTAGAAAAGGGGGTCCTTCGTGCGGTTGTCCTGATAGTGACGATTTTGAGTTTTCTGGGCGCAATTTACAAGGCGCTTCTGTCTTCGCAACCGGATTCAGTACAGGCGGTTGTCTTCTTGGTGTTCACCGTTCTCCTTGGGGCCATCCTGCTCATGACGCGCGGGGCTAAGCGGTAGCCATCCTGCGACAATTCTGGTGTCCAGGATCCGTCACTTGCTAGGCCACTTCCGCTGCCCCGTGTTACCCTTTCAAGCTACTGTAGTCTGCCACGGTTTCGTCATGTCCCGGGCGTGTTGTTTATGACGTCACCGGGACCGCAAGATTTTACTGTGCAGGTGGTGGCTGCGGGCATGGTGTGTTCGGTTTCGTCGAGCCATCGGAGGGTCGCGTCGACGACGTCGGGATCGAATTGACTGCCTGCACCCGCGATCAGTTCGTTTCGCACCTGTTTCATGGAGTACGGGCCCTTGTAGCTTCGCGCTGAGAGCATCGTCTCGAGGGCATCGGCGACGGCAAGGATGCGAGCGCCGAGGGGGATGCGCTCGCCCGCCAAACCCGCAGGGTATCCGGTTCCGTCAAAATGCTCATGGTGGTGTAGAATCAGCGGCCTTTCCTCGCGCAGGAAACTTACGTGCCCGAGGATCTCGAGCGCCTTCTCGGGGTGTCGCATGACCAGTGTAAACTCTGCCTCGTCGAGTGGCCCGGGTTTTGTGAGGATGGCGTCAGGGACGCCGATCTTCCCGATGTCGTGCAACAAAGCCGCAGCTCGAACGGTCTCGATCGTTCGTGCGGGCAGCTCCATCTGCCGACCAATCGCCTCGGCGTAGCTGGCGACGGTGACCGAGTGCGCGTGAGTATAGGGGTCTTTGGCGTCGACCGCCGCGACCAAGGCCCGGGTCGACTCGATGTAGGTGGAGCGGATGTGTTGGCGAAGTCGCTGCACCCAACGGGTGATCTCATCCTGGGTGCGCTCGTTGGGCGTGGAACGCTGCGGACCGGCTGTTCCTCGGGTCGAGGCGACCGAGTTCTGCGCAGCGAAGCCCTTGCGTGATGCGGCGGGCTGCTCACACCGATTGGGCTCGGTGCATAAAGCGCGGGCATCTTGTTTTTTTCGCGCTATGCTCATGCTGATCAGACCCTTATTTGCCTGCGGTCTCCGTCGCTATCGTCACCACGGGATCGCAACTTAATATCTCGAAAACGGGGTGCTTATCGGGTTTGGCGTTGTTGGGGCGGTGTGGTCCGATCAGCGCAGCCGCAGCGCAGGGGGGTGCATAGATCCCCGGAAACATCGGACCTCACCGTGCGGACAATCCGGTAACGCGACACCTGATCGAGTGTCATCGGTTGGCACTTTTTGGCCACCTCAAGCCGATAAGCGAGAGAGGTGCCCCCATAATAGGGGCAATAAGCGGCGGTGTTCTCAGGCGACAATGATGTCGTCCAGCGAGCGTTTGGGAACGTGATGGACACCATCGCTGTCGCGCCAGTATTTGATGTCGCCGTCGGGACCGAGCGTTTCGAGCACGACCTTTTCACGTGGCTTCCCCATGGCGATGACCAGAAGAATCTCGAGATGTTCGGGTATGGCAAGGGCTTGCCGCACCCTGTCGCGATCGACGGAGGCGATGATGCACCCGCCCAGTCCCTTTTCCGTTGCACCAAGCAGAATGCTCTGGGCGGCGATACCGTGGTCGCAATGGAAATGCTCGGTGATGTTGGTGTCACCGAGAATGAGGATATAGGCGGTGGGTCGCTCGCTCTGGTTGGGACCGGGCCAGTCCTTGAGGTAACCGGCCCAGGCGAGATGCGGAAAGATCAGGGCGTTGGTCGCCGGGTCGTGCGAGAGGACGTATTTCAGCGGCTGACGATTGGAAGCCGACGCCGACAGACGAGCGAGATCCACAAGCTGCTTCAACGTATCGAGCGTGACGGGCACGTCCTGCTCGAAGCGACGGTAGCTGCGGTTTCTCAGGATCAGATCTCGAAGCATGGCCTTACCTCCAAAACAGTGACCTTGCCTGCAACATGAGCGCAGAACTTGCCTACCAGTGAAGATCATACCAAGCTGATCAGCGTCCGCCAGGGAGTGTGGTCACGCCAACCTATGACGATTGAGGTCGTCACACGTCGTTGGGCACCCCACTTTAGAGTTCGTCGGGGATGCCGTATCTTTTCTTGGCTTCGGGTGAGAGCTCCCAAAGGACGTTGACGATCACCCATCGCCCTTCGGTCTTGACCATGTGCAGATAGTCCACCCAGTCGTGCATCACGAGCTTGACACTGGCGGCGTTGCCGTAGACGTCCAAGATGGTGACGTCGGTTTGTCGCTTGTCCGTGGGGGTCTTGGCTCCATAGCCTTTTCGGGTAGCCTGAACCAGGCCCATGGCACTCATGTGGTCGATCTTCCCTTTGCCACTCCGAGGATCGGGCATGAGCGTGCGTTTGGCGAGGTCAGGGTGAAGGGCTCGCTCCATTCGTTCGGCGTTTCCCTCGTACCAGCCCTGGCCATAGTCGAGGGCGGTCTGTTTGATACCTTCCACTTCCGAGTGGGAGGACTCCAAGCCAGCAAACACGACAATCGCAAGAGACGCCGCACTGAGCATGATCTTCGTCATCTGCTTTTCTCCATACAGCACGTCGGTCAAGACTCGCGTGAACCGCAGTCTGCCTGCATCTTACATCACCAGCCCGCCGGCACTAGGCTGTACAAGTTTGGACACTAGCCCGTGGAGCCTGGATGACCCTCGAGCATCTGGTTAACCTCGGCGTAGGATAAAAAGTCTGCTAGCATGCTCGTATACGTGCCGGTCGTCTTCCATTCCCGGGCGATCTTCCGTATAAGGGCAAGGGCGGCCCTCATCGGGCGCGGTCCGAAGCTGACACGGGCTACGCCAATCTCCTCCAACTCCGCAAGCGAGGGCGTGCGCTCACCGGCAATGATGTTCAGAGGAGCGTCTATCTCTTCGACCAAAGTGGCAATCGCCCGCCTACCCAGGTCACCGAAATCGGGGACGAATATGCAATCGGCACCAGCTTCCCTGTAGGTGTTGGCGCGTTCGATGGTATGACGGAGCCGTCGTTCAAGTGCTTCCTTGGAGACGATGTAAACGTCAGTGCGGGCGTTGATGAAGAGAGGAATATTTTCGGAACATGCCATCGCGCGTATGGCTGCGATTTTCTCCACTTGGACAACTACATCGAAAAGGGGCTCGGGCGGGTTGCCGGTACTGTCCTGGAGGTTTATACCGACAGCCCCGACAGCCAACACTGTCCGTGCCGCGTTTACAACGCCATCAACGGAAGTTGAATACCCGGCTTCGATGTCTGCACTGACCGGTACTTCGACACGATTGGCGATCCGTCCGATCACCTCGGTCATCTGTTCGAGCGTGACTCGCTCTCCGTCGGGATACCCCAACGTAGCGGCAATTCCGGCGCTGGTCGTCCCGATGGCTTTGAAGCCTTCAAGCTCGTAGATGCGGGCACTGACGACGTCCCAGACATTGGGGAGAACGAGTAGGGGAGGCACGTCGTGAAGTGCCCGGAAGCAGTCAGCCTTTTGTCGTTGCTCGTCTCCGGTCATTGATCTGCCTTCCCAACTCATCCCCAGCCCGGTTGGCAGTCATCGTACTCCCTCTGCACTCTAATTGCCACCACAGCACTTGCGTTCTTTCGTTTTCGGTTTGCTCGGCGCAACCGAGGTCTTCGCCCCACACGGAGGGAGCGTTGATTTCGGACCCTGCGCCACATCCGCAGAGAGGACCTTTTTCACCGCGGCAGCCCCTTTTGTGAGGACTGCTATGGCCTGCACATTTGCCGGCGGCTCGAATCTATCGGGCGGCAAGTCGACATTGTGCTCGACGCTCTCGGTGACAAAGACCAGCTCGCGTTTGGCGCCGCATTGGTCAAACGACTGAGTGGTCTTGTGTGCGAGAAGCAGGTCGTCGACCATCCGGTAGTCACTGAACGTCAGCTCCAAACGAAGGGACGGCATGTTGGAAAACAGTCGCGTCTTCTCGGCTTTGACGAGGAGGTTTGACTGTCTCTCGTAAAAGTGAGTCTCAGGCTGCCCGTGGTTGGGTGTCAAGACGATCTTGTAACATTCCCTTCCATCGACTGACTCGATCCCAACGCACTTGGCTTCCTTATAGTACGCTCGCCAGTTCAACGCCCGATCGAAGGCGGCTGAGTCCAATGCGGCGGCAAGTGGCTCACCCTCTTCGACCATAGGCCCGACCTGCTCAGACCAATACCAGGCAGTCTCCCCGTCGGTCCCCTGGCGCACCTGGCCCAATGCGTCGGACTCGATTTCGACATATCGCTTGTTTGGCATAGCTTGATATTCGACCAGAGAATCCTCAAACCCCATGTCCACGTGAATAACGCGTTTTTTCAACACGCGGTTGTGGACCCGCTCATAGGCCGAGCGTCCACCGGTAGCCTCAACGTACTTGTCGAGGACCGCGGCGGCCTCCGGCAGCGTCTGGCCAGCCGCATACAGTGTCGTTGTAGAGGCCAAGCCCAGAATTCCCAGCATCGACACTGTGCGTTGGCACACACGCACGGTGAATCCAGTGAACGTGCGCCGCGGTGCGATAGAAATAGTGTGTCCAGTCATTTTTTTGTCCCCTATTCAAGAGCCATCAGCGATTTGTTTTCCTGTCTGTTTTCCCAAATCAAAGGCCATAATACTGTTTTTGTCACGAAGGAAGAGAGTACTTCCGACCAGCGTCGGCACCGTCCACGTGAGAGAATCGAGAAGTTGGACTGTTGATCGTATGTTGATTCGCCCGGGCGACACGTCGGCAAGTATCAACCTGCCTGCGTCGTCCAGAAGAATGAGTTTCCCGTCCGCGTAGATGCCGTTCGTGCTGCCATATCCACGGATGCGCTGCACAGGCTCTCCGGTCTTGACATCTATGACCGAAAGGAACTTCTGGTTGTCACCGATCGAGGTGTACACATAGTCGCCGATCCGAATGGCGTTCCAGTGGTAGACCTTCACCTTGCGATTGAGCCAGAGCTCCTTGACCCGGGTTTTCCCATCGCTTCGCGTCAGCTCGAGAACACGTGTACCACCAACACCTTTGGTAGCTGCCCAAAGGAGATTGTCCTCGCCCCAGATGGCCTGGGTGCAGTTGGTGCGACAGAAATTGATGACCTTATGACTCCATAGAGGTGTCCCGTCTCTGGGGTCGATTCCAATGACTTCGCTCGGGGAGAAGAACACGAGCTGATCCTGTCCATCGACTTTGATCAACACCGGAGCAGCATAGCTGATGTCACAAGTTTGACTCTTCCAGACCAGCCTCCCATCGTCAGGATCAAGAGTGATGACACCGTGATCCTTCCCGCCTACAAGGACTATGACTTTGCCCTCGAAGGCGATTGGGCTGTTCGCATACCCGTAGTACTGTACCTTGCCATTAAAATCTCGAACGAGATCGTGCGACCAGAGCAGCTTCCCTGACGCTACGTCCGTACAACGCATGATACCGGTGAACCCAATGGTGATGATCTTGTTGTCCAGGATCAGTGGTGTGGCGTTCGGGCCTTGGCCAAACTGCGCTGTCTGCTCTGGATACGGAGGAGCGTGATAGCGTTGCTCCCAATTGGTCTCACCCGTGTCGGCGCGCAGAGCAATGACGACCTCCTCTTTTCCATCGCGGTACATGGTGAACAGGTGTCCGGCATCTGCGACAATGGCGGCATATCCTTCACCAAGTGGGCGCGTCCAGAGGCGTTTCGGGCCTTCGTCTGGCCAGTGGTCCGCCAAGCCCGTCGAATGAACTTTGAAATCACGGTTGATTCTGCCCCACTGAGGCCATTCAGGGGAAGGCGTGCCAGCCTTTGTTGGGAGCACGACAATTGTAGACGTCAGAGTCAGCGACGAGATCAAAAGTACCTGTGTATGTAACTGGCCCCATTGCATTGTCCACTATCTCCGATGCTCGCCGCAGGTTTTGAGCACAATCTAACTATCACAACTCGTTGCTGACGCAACGCGAATCTCATGCGAGTC
Organism: uncultured Phycisphaeraceae bacterium; assembly: GCA_964405925.1. GTDB lineage: Bacteria > Planctomycetota > Phycisphaerae > UBA1845 > UBA1845. The sequence continues at coordinate 9,688 of CAYOQG010000097.1, forward strand.
CTTGACGCATGTAGGTACTTCGTCGCCGTCGGAGAGCATCAGTTGCCAGTACGCCAGGTCATGCCACTTGCCGAACTTCCACCCGACATGGGCCAACTCTCCAACCTTGCGGAACCCGAACGACTCATGAAGGCGCTCACTCCCGGGGTTCGGTAGGGCGATGACGGCGATCACCGTTCGGAAACCCTGGGCCTTCAACGTGGGAATGAGGCGCTCGTAGAGCGCTCTGCCCACCCCCTGGCGCAGATGATCTGGGTGGACATAGACGGAGACCTCTACGGCGTGGGTACACCCGCATCGCCCCTGAAACGGCGATGTCATCGCAAAACCGAGGACGGCATGGTTGAGCTCCGCAACCAGCCAGGGGTACACCTCGGCTTTGCCCTTCCAGAGGTCCACCCAATGTTCTAGCTTCTCGGGTTCCGTCTTGAAGGTCGCAGCGGTGTGACACGTTGCCCAGTTGGAGATTTCGAGGATCGCCGGGAGATCCTTGAGGAACGGGCGGCGCACATCAACTTCGGCCATGTGTATGCTCTTCAGTTCTTCAACGTCTAGTTTCATGAGTGCCAATCCGGTCTTGCAAGGTGCGAGCCCGATTCCGTGGTGCCCCCAAAGTCGCTTGTCAGGAGGCGGGGCACCGACTGAACGGGAGTACGGTTTAACATCTTCGCTACGGTTGGCCCACGTACGATGGTCATCGCCATGCGCTGACCTTCATGCGGTCTGGGCTAGCCAGCCTTATGCTTGGTCCGTCTCTTGATCTCCCCCACTGGAGAAATAGACGATTGTCGTTCGGTAAACGCCGAGAGCAGGTGCGACATTGCTGAAATCACCGCCTCACGGCTTACGGGTGATATCCGGCGCAAAACGGCTTCGTGCTCTTTGACCAGTTCACCGCGAATCTTGGACACGAGTGATCGACCTTTCCGGGTGAGCTGAACGCGACACACACGACGGTCCTTGGCATCCTCGGCACGACTGGCCAGGCCCTTGGCGACCAGGCTGTCGACGATGCGAGTCACCGTGCTGAGTTCGAGGTAGAGGTAAGCCGCCAACTCGCCCATGGTCATCGGACCGTGCATGTAGACCGCCTCGAGCGAGTAGCACTGGGAGACGGACAGCCCGTGACAACAAATCCCTTCGCGATCGCGGAACTGGTATCCGCGCACCAGCTCGGCAAAAACCTGATAGAGTCGGTCGGCCTGTCGCTTCAACGTCGTTGACATAGTTGGTCTCCACAATAGTTGTGCTATACAAGTATACCCGGGTTTCGTCGTCCGTCAAACGGGATGGTCGTAAGAAACTGTCCGCAACGCGTCGGGCCAGGCGCGTGGGTACCGGGAGGGGGTGGCGCCCCGGGTGACGCACCGGATCACGGGGCGGGATCCATGCCCGTCCCGTTCGGCGGTTTGAGTGATGCCGTTGTCGCCGCCAACAGTCAGCGGGCGGGTCTCGACTCAAGATATTCAACTTGGATACCGGGGACGCCGGATTCCATTGGCCCACGATTGCCGAATTCCAAGCATCGCGAAACGAGGCAGTCAAACTCCTGAACGCATGCGTTGACTGTGACGACAGCACATTTCTGAAGAGTGGCTTTCCCGTTTCCAGTTACCAGCCGCGAATACCGAGTCCGTGTCCTGTTGACCATCAGGATCCCGACTCGCGCCCGCTGATTCTGTGCCCACCTGTTGATTCGAGCTTTCCACCTGGCTTTATGATTGTGTTCCAAATGACCAGCCCTCCGGGATCAACACTATCGGAAGTGACTTTGGCGACTTCGCTTGGCCAGATTGAAGCTGCGTATGTCGATCCGTTCCTCATTGATGTTGCCCTACCAGAGACAACGCTCGGCACTCTGACCATCGACATATGCGGGAAGAGCGCGCATGGGACCGGGTGCATCGAACCGATGAACCTCAAAACAGTCTCTGAAGGCCCGCCGGAAGTACTCACTACTGACGAGCCTGGCATCGCTCTTGCCGTCTTCGCCAGTAGTAGACGCGTTCGATTATTCGGCACGTTTTCTGACGGCGTGGTTCGGAACGTCACGCATGCAGAGGCAGGTACCGAGTACGTGTCAGAAGACATGTCCATTGCAGTCGTTGACGACAATGGTCTGGTCGAAGCAAGGAGGATAGGACAGACGCATGTCATCGCGAGCAATGGAGCGCAGAATCCGGTCTTTGATGTGGTCGTAACTAGCGCCCTGGGCGATTCCGATCTCAACGGCTACGTGGATGGCCAAGACGCATCTCACCTGGTGTCGTGCTTGTCCGGTCTCTCCGTCAACAACGGTTGGGCTCCAACCGACACCGACTGCCGGATCTTCTTCGATTTCGACGCGGACAGCGACCTCGATCTTCGTGATTGGATGGAGTTCGCGCTGCGGTACACGGGCCAATACGATCCTGTACGACAGCCCCAACCCCACCATGATGGTACGGGCGGTGAAGTCCAGTCCAGTCGTGTCTTGAACGGTCAGGATCAGCGGAAGGGTCTGAGGTTGCGTGCGGACCCGCGCCCGATCGGTCCGCTCAAGTCGTTCGGGGCTGACCCTGGGATTATTCAGAAACCGGTTGGCAGCCAGCAGATCAGCCCAATCCTCGGTTTTCTTGGGCAAGGATCGATCGGGTGCCTAGGCCATCGAGGCCGTTATTCCAAGGGCCTTTTTGAAAGACGGCGGTCGCCACGATCGATGCCGTTGGGCTGTTCGGCGGCCCACCGCTCGCCGGCGTATGGAACGTACCTGTCATGAGTGAACCTCCTGTTCCAACCCACTTTGGTCCTCTGTTCGTGCAAACAGCAACAAAATATCTCGGCCAGCCTTACCGATGGGGTCCAAAGTCAGGTATAAAGGTCAGGAGTAGAATGCCGTGGCTCGGGGTGTCGTGGAGCGGGAACGTGCATCTGGGCTGGGCAAAGGGAAAGCGGCGTTGGAGCGATTGGGATGAGCGAGACACCACAACCTGTGCCTGAGGGCTTTCACACAATCACACCTTATCTCGTGGTTCGCAATGCGCCGGAGGCGATCTCGTTTTACGAGAAAGCGTTCGGAGCCATTGAACGATTGCGGCTGACAGATCCGGATGGGCGGGTTCGACATGTAGAGCTCGAGATCGGCGACTCACGGCTCTTTATCACTGACGTTCTTCTGGCACCAGAAACGATCGTACCGGACGCCGACGACACGAGTCCCGTGTGGTTATACCTGTACGTGATGGACCCCGATGCCCTTTTCGACCGGGCGGTTGTGGCCGGAGCTGACGTCGTCACACCGGTTGGCAATCAACCCTGGGGTGATCGGTACGGGTGTGTGCGTGATCCGTTCGGGTACCGATGGGGGATCGCCGCCCGCCGCGAGGATCTGACCAAAGACCAGCTCGCCAAGCGGATGCGAACGGCATACGCGGATGACTAATGCTCTGTCTCGCCTGTTCTCACGGGTTGCGCAGCCCCAGATAGGGCGGAACCATGAGACCAGACTCGAACATGGGTCCGCCGGTGGCGGACCCATGCCGCCCTTCATATGACACGCGCGGCGGGGTCGGGTCCATAGAGCCGACACTTGGCTTGGCCTCGGTAAACCGCTGCGTGGTACGTCCCCGTTGGGCAACCGCTACTCGGCTAGCTCGATCTCCACGGGCGTACAGACGAGTGATGGGAGATCGCTCAGCGTACCGGTCGATAGTTGGCCTGTGGCGTTGGAGCCCCAGGCCCACAGTGTACCGTCGTCCTGAACAGCCAGGCTGTGGGTATAGCCGCCCGCGACGCTGACCACGTTCGTCAAGCCAGGAGCGACCGGCTGGGTGACCACAGTGTCAAACAGCGGCTTCTCGGGTGATACCTCCCCTTCCAGGCCAAGCTGACAGTATCGGTTCCAGCCAGAAGTCCAGAGCGTGCCGTCACTCGTAACAAAAAGGCTGTGGGCGTGCCCGGCAGCGATTTGGACCACGTCGCTCAGACCCACCACCTGAGTTACGGTATCGAAGCTGGAGGTCGTTGCACCGTTGCCGAGCTGGCCAAAGTTGTTGCTCCCGATGCCCCACACGGTCCCGTCGACGTGGAGGAACAGGCAGAACGCCGTATCACCGGCGGCTACAGCAACGACTTCGTCGAGAATGGGTATCGGTGTGCATCCAAACCTCGAACCCCAAACCCATGCCACACCGTCGGCATCAAGCGCGACACCGTGAGCGTCGCCGGCTGAGACGCCTACAATGTTGGCGGGAAGGTCAGGAATGGTAATCGGCCCCAGCATACCTGAAGCGGTTGGAGAAGGTTCACCGCCCAATTCACATTGCAGGTTTCTAGTGTCACCGAATCCCCAAACTGTTCCCGCGTCATCCAACAAGAGACCGCCGCTCGACTGTGCGGCTACGTCGACAATAGCGGGCATGCCGACGATCTCAACGGGGACCGCAGAATCACTCAGCGCGTTGGCTCCCATGCTCCAGGCGGAGCCGTCCTCGAAGACAAGCAGGGTGGTGGTCGGGCCGGCAGCAACATCGTAGATCGTATCGACTAGACTTCCGTCACCGAGCTGACCGTAGCGGTTCGTGCCCCAGGGGATAATACGTGCGTGCTCCAGCATCGCAACATTGTGCCACTTACCAGCCACCACGCGTAAAACCCGAGCAGGGTTCACTGTGATCGTGAGTTCATCACTGGATGGAGCCAGGCCATCCTGGGTCGATACCGTGAGAAGAAAGACCACGACGCCTTCCACATCGGTCGTTTGTATGGCGAGATGTGGCCCGTTGCTCTCGTAGAGTGCGTCGGGGCCACTGACCTGCTCCCACAAGTATACGAGCTCGCTTACGTTGTAGTCACCTTGCACCACACCCGCAGATGCTGTCACCGATACCGTCTCCCCCTCAACGACGGTGAGGTCCGGCCCAACGTCAGCGGTTAGTACGATCACCGTGCACCCGTTGGGATACACCTCATCGCCCGCCGGTGTGTCGGAGCACTCATCATCAACATCAACCACACCATCACCATCGCTGTCGACCTCGTGAGTGTCGTCCACCGCTCTGCAGGATCCAAGGTAATCTCCGTGTGCCAGATGGCGCTGGGCAGCCGGGGCGCCTACGACAATCGTGTGCTGGTTGGCTGGGTCTCCCGGCGGGACGTGACAAAGCTCGACGAAATGTTCGCCGGACCGCTTGTTGCTGAATCCGAACGACACCTTTTCGACGTCCAAGGATCCATCGAAATCAGCCCATAACTCTGCACATATGTTGAATCTTCCGTTGCGAACGACCCCGGCTGCTAGCGGGTGCAATGCGAGAGCCGCCTGTGCAAGTGTTACCTCGCCGTTGAGCAGAGTTGCCTCAACGGGCCCCACTTGAATATCCGAATTACAGGCGTCAAGACCCATGTCCGCCAATCGGAAAGTCAACTCGATGTGGCGTGTGGGCAATCGCTTGGTCGAATGGAAGCGGCCGGGGGGCTCCTCATTGATCCGGATGGTCAAATCGTCGCCGCTGAGCAGGAGCGTGACTGCTCCGTCCGGGGTGGCAGGCACATCTCCTGTGACAGACATCTGTCCTGCTTTGTAAGTGACCATGCGAGCGGCGGCAGGCAGTTCCTCGGGGATACCGAAGTCATGCTCGGCCTCTATTATGAACTTGTTTGAAGCATCTTGTCCATCTGATTGAATTACCGTTCCACATCCGGTGAACAGCAGGAGACCTGTAGAGAGACCGAAAGTGACGATGGTGGGGTAGCGCCTCATCTCCCCTCCCCCCGACTTCGGGAAACGGGCCCGAATGGCTGGCATTTTACGCGGATGCCGGCATCGGGTTGATGCAGTGGGGCTCGGCGTACCCCGGGCCGGGCCGGTGCGCAATCCGTGAAGTATCCAATACATCCGCCAAGGCGGCCAATCGGAATCTGGGAATTTCCTGCAAATCAGATTGCCGACGCCATGCCCAGCATTCTTTCCGGTCCTTGGAACGGCGACAGATCGAGGCGGCGCACGGCCCGAGAGCTGTGGTTTGGAGGCATGTTCATCGTGCATGTGCCCCAAATGCAGTGGGCGCTCGGCTACATTAAGAGGTGCCAGACGTACCCGAGTCGGCCGCGGAGCAGAAGGCGCTTGCCGGAGTAGTGCATGACCTTGCGAATCCGCTCGCGGTACTTGGGGGCGTAGCACTGGTGTGGACACTTCTTGCAGGACGGTTTGGGGTCCAGCGGGCAGCAGGTCCTCATGACCAAAGCATGGGCCAGTAATTTCTGGCAGTCTCGACAGAGCGTTAACGGATAGCCCACGGTTGCTTGCAGGTCGTGCATCATTAGCGTGGGTGTGGTCCGCTCGTAGCCCTGATGGTGACCGTCGCAATAGACCTGTATGAACGAAGCCAGGGTCTTCAGATCGCGGGCAACGCCCTGCGGCTCCCTGGTCGTCTGACCTCGATCTGTGGTTGTCTGAGTCATCTTCGCTTCGGGTCTCCTTGGATCGTCCCGAGTCTACAAAAGTCGCCGGGGCTGGGCATTGACCTAGATCAAGTGGTTGCAGGGAAATAAAGCGGTCTTGAGGAAATCGTCGTAGGAACGGCGGCGCTGCCGCGCGGGCACAGGCCCGGCAGTCTTCAGGGCCTACGCGACGCCAGCGGGCCGCGTAGCTGCCGACGTCGTCAGGATCGAGTTTGGACAGACTGCCCGCCACCAAATCGGAGATTGGTTCGGCGGGGAGTGCGTCGTGGTTGTTGTCACCGTCCTGAGCCGCCAGAATGCTGTGGCGGCGCTGGCCGAACATGCGGGTGATCGTGTGATCGGCCTCACCCAATCATGCCCAGATGCCCAACCGTGCGGTTCGTGTCGCCCCGATGTTGCTCGAACTTGCGCACGGGCAGGAGTCCGGCATCGACGGTGACCTGCGCACCCTGGGGCTGGACAATCAGCTTGCGATGTGCGAAAAACCAAGTTGAAGCTGCTTAGCGCAGTGCCGAACCATAGGTGACCTCCTTGTTTTTAGAGAACCTGCCATGAAAAAGAAGGTGGTTTCACAAGGAGGTCTTCGATGAGCATACCGAGAGGAATAACCCATACTGGGCGAAACGATGGCTGAATCACCGCTTGATCCGCTGGAAGTCCTTGGCCTGTCAAAGCAGCAGCTTCCGCGCCACATCGCCATCATCATGGACGGCAACGGGCGTTGGGCCAAAAAGCGCGGCCTGCCACGCATCCACGGGCACGAGCGTGGTGCTCAGACGGTGCGATCGATTGTCACGCATTGCGCGAGGTTAGGTATCGAGGTCCTGACCCTGTTTAGCTTCAGCACGGAGAACTGGAAGCGGCCAAAGGACGAGATCGACTTCCTCATGGATCTGTACGTTCGTTATCTGATCGCCGAGCGTGAGACGGTCATGGACAACAACGTCCGATTCGTGCACGTGGGCCGCCGT
>CAYOQG010000098.1:0-17044 GCA_964405925.1 uncultured Phycisphaeraceae bacterium
TCCGCGCAGGGTGAAGCTTGCGGCTCTGATCGTCGCGAGACCTGTGAGACACACGACCAGCCGGTGCTCTCGTGTGGTCATTCGATCTGTCAGCGGCCGATCGACGTCGGAGAGCAATCCTGGTTAGCCAGAGGGTGGAGTAAGGTCTATGGATCAACTACTCAAAGAACCACTGATGGCACTGAGGATCATCATCGCGGCCATGCTGGGAGGTCTCGCGGCGTTGACCATCGTTGCTCTGTTTGTGGACGTGGCCCCAGCCGAGGGAAGCCCCGAAGGTCTGGACTCCACCCTATTGCTCGTGCTTGGCCTTTTCGCGGTCGCTGAATTACCAGCCTATTTGGTTGTGCGCCACAAGACGATCAACGATCTCAGGCGCTCCTGGGCGAACCGGTCTACCGAGCACCAGCAGACACGCGCGCTGGCTGGCGCTTTCGCGACGATCACGATCATCGGGGCAGCCATGGTAGAAGGTCTTGGGCTATTTGGGGCGGTGATCTACATGCTCACCGGCAACGGGTGTGGCCTGATCGCCCCAGGGCTTGCCGCGGTGGTGCTGCTTGTGCTCTTTCCAACCTATGGCAAGGTCCAAGAGCTCAAGTCAATCGTGACCGGGTATTTCACGTGACGTTACAGCAGATTCTGTTTCTGCGGGGCGCCACCCCTTGTGGATGACGCGAGGCAACGTACGGCACCGCCCACAAGGGGGCAGCGCTATACTCGCCGCGCGAAGAAGGCGCGGCATACACAGGCCCTTCACCTGGTTCCACGGGAAAGGCTCCGAGCGGGCCTACGGGCAGTCAGTGGGGCCGTCAAAGGGGTAGGCGAACCCGCGGAAGGCTTCGACCGCGTACGATATGTCGACGAAATCGATGACCATATCCGGGGCGTCTCCCGCCAGATCCACCCGTGCCTTGATTGGGGCACCCTCAAGGTTTCTGAACTTATCGACGATCGCGGCAACATCGATAAAATCGATCGTTCCATCCGGCCCGGTACAAGGTCTCACGCCGCAGTCACCAACCACGTCGGCCCAAAGCACACCGGTCGGTACGCCGATCGGATCGGAATAGTTGGGCTCGCCGATCGGGTTGCAGCTCTCGTGGACTGCTTGGACCCTGTAAAAACCCCCAGGGACAATCTCTGCGCCGGTTACATACACGACCCCCAGATTGCCCCAATCGGCATAGTGAGGTGTGCATTGCAGCCGCGCCGCCATGAAGGTCGGGCCCGGTGTGGGTCCCGCACTGCTCGACGATTCTGTGACAGGTGAAGGTGGTCCCGCCCACTTGGTCTGCCCCTCATGAGCCGCAAACGCGTCAGGCAGATCGAATAATGTCACACGTAAGGCCGTCTGCTGACCGGGATCAGCCGCCACAAAGGAAATATAGCGGTTCTTGGCCACAAACGTGGGGTCAGATTGAGGAGCACTTACCGAAACATCACACTCACACTCGTCCGGGATGCCGTTTGTGTTCTCGTCCGGGCTTGTTCCTCCGACGATATCCTCGTCGTCGGGCACACCGTTCTTGTTGCAGTCGCCGATCTGGGAAGCGTCGAACGTCATCGTCGCGTCTGAGGAGCTAATTTCACGCACGTAAAGGCCGGACTCGCTTCCGTCCCACCAGTCGGTATCGGGATACGTCTCCGGCGTGCATTCGGGATAATAGGGTGCCGCCCACAGGTCAGTCGAGTCGCCGTAGTTGTACCCGTGTTCGAGGTCCCAGTCGCCGTCCGCCTGCACGAGGGTCACGAGGTAATGGTACTGGGGCGTCATGTCCTCCCAGTCGTTGCTGCCGTACTCGTCGATGTGCCAGATGGCCAGCCCGTGATCGGGAATGTACGTGTCTCGCCCGGTTTTCTGGCGGTTCTCGATCAAATAATATTCATTGGGAGCGGCCGGACGCTCGTACTTGAAGATGGTGTTGACGCCCGAAGGTGCGGAGAGACCGAGCTGTGATCCCGTCAGGATCGTCGTGTCCGCCCAGCCGGCGACGTACTTCATATAGGCACACGGCTCAGCCGGGTTTGTGTCGGATGCCCCGTAGCACATGAGACAGAAGTTGCCCACACCGGTGGACTCATACCCGTAGTCATACAAATCAGGCCAATAACAGATCATGTGACCGTTTTCATGGCAGAAGGTGCGCAGACGCAACTGGCTTCCGATGTCGGTGATCTGGTAGCGACCGGTCGAAACACCGTCGGCGCTGAAGCTGATCCACCCGGAATGAGGCCAGAGACCATACGACCACGGTCCATTACGAGTCCCGGCGTACAAAACATTCACGGCGTCCACCAGACCGTCGCCGTTGGAATCGTATTGGCTAAAGTCAAAATCCTGACCGTCCAAATCCTCCAAGGCTTCGCGGACCAGCGTCCGTGCCCGGTTGCAGCATGGGACGCTGGACTCGTCGTACCAGCTCTTTGGTTCCTCCGCCCGGTAATACGAGGTGGGGACGAAGTTCGTATACGAGAGGTTCCCATCGGACACGTCATAGAAGTAATCGTACACCGAGCCGTTGTTGCCGTAGTCGTTGAAGCCGGCCAAATTGCAGTAGTCATCAATCTCGGATGGTAGAATCGTTCCCGGCTGGTCGGAGAAGTCGACCAGCAGCACAATCCCCTCGACGTCCCCATTATTGGGCGGTTCGACGGCGACATCCTTGTTGCGCAGGGAGCCAAGCACCAGAGGCTTCTCCTCTTCCAGTCGTGCTCGCGCGGCAGCGACCTTCTCCATCACCGCGGATTGCCGGATGCGAACGTGCCTTTCGAGGTCAAGATATCCCGGCTTGACCGTCTGCATCGGCACACCGGTCGAGAGCAGTTCGTTGCCGTCAGGCGAGAGCCGCGCGTACGTCGTACGCTCCGTATCCGGCTCGAGTGTGAGCGTGTAGCCATCCATCGATTCGACGATGCGGTAAAACTCATCGCCCCAGACGCGCACGCTGATGGTCGTGCCATCGGCATGCCGGACCGGAAAGACCTCGCCGTTGACGGGATCGCCATAAACGGTGCCGGAAGCGCACAACGTCAACAGTACGACCCCAGCCAGAAACGTGAACCGAGCCCGTGTCTTTCGGAGAACTGATCCGATCCTGGCAGAACCCACGCAAACCCTCCGCATGTCACTCCCCTTTCTTGGTCAACTCGTATGCGCACGACGCACAGATACACCCGCAGCGCGCGCTCTCAGGGCCGATGCGCGCGGATCAGGTACGGAATCCAGCCGCCCATGACGAATTTGTTTTCACAAACTTGTCAAGGGCCGCTTTTGCCCGAACTAGTTGGGTGGAATCAAGGCTCCCGGATCCCCCCTCGGTCGAGCTATTGAGTTTATCAGACTTGTGGTTCGATTTCAAGCCAGCATCGAAACATCGTCGCCATGGCTCTGTCGCACAAGCTGCCTTTCAGATGCCAGACCAGGATTCGGGACCAAGCAGCACGGGGCGATAACCACTGCGCTTGACAACACCGCCCAGGCATCCTCGTCGTCCGTGAGTCGGCGACGTTTGCCATTCGAGCGGCAAGTCTTGCGCATGGAGCGCCGTGTGACCGACGAAGCGGATCGTGTCGCCGCGAGAGGATCAAACGCGCGTAAGTCCTTGTCAAATCGATACTAACGAGCCGTGCAAGGTGTCTTCCTTACGGCCAGAACGGGGCTCATCGGGGCTTGTGGCACATCCATTGATAAGACCCATCAGTGATCGCGCTGGTTTTGGGCGCATACCAGGGAGTCTGCGCATGTGGATGCCAAGGGACATGGGATGTCCAAAGACAAATGTCGAGATGTTGACACTCGACTGGGAAGCGCTCGGCCGCCTGGTGCGAGAGCGCACACGGCAGATGATCGCCATGCACTTGGCTTCAACTGAGGATCACCAGGAACCGGTTGCATCTTCCGAGAGCCAAGACCGCGTTCGCACCTCGGAGTTGCCATGAGCAGCTATGGAATCTGGCTTTCAGCGGCAGGGATGAAGGTGAACCAACACCGACAGACGATCCTCGCCAACAACATGGCCAACTCGAACACTACCGGATTCAAGCATGATCTGGCTCTGATCACCCAGCGCCGCGTCGAGTCCCGCGAGGATCCCCGAGGGATGCGTTATACCAACCCCGTTCTTGACGGACTTGCGGGTGGGCTCGACGTCCGAGCCAGTGCCCATGATTTCTCCCAAGGCAGCATCGAGTGGACGGGAAAACCGCTCGACGTCGCCATCGACGGCGATGGTTTCCTCGCGGTCAGTGACGGGGAAGTAACGCGATACACGCGGGACGGCCAGTTCGCCGTCAACGAGGCGGGGGAGCTCGTCCTCACCGCGGGCAACGGCCGGTGGCGGGTGCTTGATGAGTCCGGTGCCAAGATCACCCTCAACGAAAAGGGTGGTCGCTTGTCTATCTCGGCCAACGGCACGGTTCGACAGGACACGACCGCAGTGGCTCGACTGGGCCTGTTCACGACTTCGGACAAACAGTCACTCCACAAGGTCGGTGAGAACCTCTTCGAGCCCGAGGAAGCAGAACTGACCCCGGTTGAAGGACAGTTCAGACCCGAGTCGCGCGAGGAGTCAAACTTCAACGTCATGAAAGGCCTGGTCGACATGATCGAGGCGTCACGAGCCTACCAGATGAACGCGACGATGATTCGCCTTCAGGATCAACTGACGGGTCGGGTGGTGACCACCGTCGGTCGCCCGACAGGATAAGGACTACATCGATGGCGATCACCGCATTACAGGCAGCCGCTTCGGGAATGAAGGCACTCGACGAGAAGCTCAACGTTGTGGCCAACAACCTCGCCAACATCAACACACACGGGTTCAAACGTTCCCGCGTCAACTTCGAGGACCTGCTCTATCAGGTCAAGCGGGAGCCCGGGATCCCCAACGCCGAAGATGAGCCGATTCCACACGGAGTCCTGGTTGGAACGGGCGTGAAAGTCTCGGGAACGCAGCTCAACTTTGGACCCGGTGCCGTGGATACCACGGGCAAACCCTTGGACCTCCAGATCGATGGCGATGGGTTTTTCCAGGTGCACACCGTCCATGATGGTGACGTCGTGACCGCCTACACTCGGGCCGGGGACTTTGTCCGCAACGCCGTGGGGAACATCGTGCTTGGTAACAGCGGCGGTGCGGTGCTCGAGCCACCGGTTGTCGTTCCCGACGATGCCATCGAGATCTCCATTGGCCGCAACGGCGAAGTCCGTGTTCGACAGCAGGGTGCCACCACCTTGAACACGGTCGGCCAGATCGAGCTCGCACGGTTCGTCAACCCCGAGGGTCTCAAGCAGATCGGTCGCAACCTCTATACCGAGACCGATGCTTCCGGGACTCCGGTCACCGGAACACCGGAAACCGACGGTCTTGGTGCGACGGTGCAGGGTTCACTGGAGATGAGCAACGTTGACCCGGTGCGCGAGTTGATCGATCTGATCACCACGCAACGGGCGTTCGAGCTGAACAGTCAGTCGATCCAAAGTGCCGACGAGTCGCTACGGATCGTGTCCAACTTGAGGAACTTCTAAACCACCTGCGGTGGGGCAACTGCCCCTGCGGTGGGGCAACTGCCCCTGCGGTGGGGCGGCTGCCCCTGCGGTGGAGCGACTGCTCCTGACTGATGGTTGGTGACATGATGTGACATAAAAGGACGCAGGCAGCGGTGATCGGGCTCACGATCACCCCGGGCAGGATGCGACCATGAAACGCAAGGATTGCGACAGCAACATCGGTTTTGCCAAGCCTACCAGATTTGCCCATCGGCCAGGGCGGCCGATGCTGAAGGCGGCATCCGTCTTACTGGTGGTCGGCGCGCTCCACCCCCCATTGCTGGCCGAATCCATCAGTTTGTGGTCTGCCGCCGTCGTTGTCGACGACAGCGTCCGCCTCAGCGATCTTTGTGATTTAGGCCAGTTTTCGTCGACGCAAGAGAGTCGACTCAGAGACATTGTGGTTATGGATGCACCTCCGGCGGGGGGTTCGAGAGTGATTCATCTCGATATGGTCCGCGCCGCGCTAGCCGCGAACGAGGCAAACCTTGCGATAATCACCTTCCATGGTGCGACGGAATGCTTGGTCACCAGGCCGGCGGCTACTGCCTTGAGCACTGCGGAATCGCGACGGTCAAGCTCGCCGATGCACGAGGTGGGCAGCCGCGTCGCAGGCGGCGGTGCAGCCAACAGTGAGCATCCCATCCAACCGCCAGAGAACGTGACCTTGCGTGGTGAAGTCATCGACCATTTCGAACGGGAGTTTGCACGATACGGGGGGAAGGCCGATGTGGCGTTCGACCGAACATCTACGCAGATCCTCGACCTGTCGAGACCGGCTTATACGTTCAATGTACGTCGCCGCGGTGGTCAGTTGCTCGGGCTGGTTCAACTTGAAGTCGACATCCTGGCAGATGACCGCATCGTCCAGACCGTTCCCCTCGTGGTCCAGGTTTCAATGGTTCGCCCGGTCGTCGTGGCCCGCCGGACGATCAACCAAGGGGCGACGATACAGGCCTCCGATGTGGAGCTTCAGCCGATCTCCTTTACGCGGCTTGACCGATTGGGGGTTGATGACACCGCCCTGGTCATCGGGCAGCGTGCCAAGCGCTTAATCTCCGCAGGCATGCAGATCGAGCCGGCCACGCTTGAGCCGATCCCGCTCGTGACCCGCGGGCAGTTCGTGACGCTCACGTCGGTCGCCGGCCTTGTCAGCATTGTGACGACGGCCAAAGCACTGCAAGAGGGTCTGTACGGCGATACGGTCACCGTTCGTTCTGCAGACAAGAAGCGAACGGAGTTTGAAGCTGTCATCGTGGGACCCGGAGCCGTCCGGATCGGAGCGGGATCCTCAAACGCACCGCACACGAGGCTCGCGATGGGAGATGACTCATGAGTGGCATCCGTGCATTCGGTGTCATCAGTATAGCGTTGTTCGTCTGGAATGGCGAACTCTGTGCCCAGACTTCATCCCTGGGCGCCAAGCAGCGACAGGTCGAGACCGCTCAGGAATCCACTGCCAGACCGCGCGAAGCGCCGGAAATCAAGCGGAACGCAGTTTACGAGCGATACTCGTGGATCACCCTCAAACCACCGCCACCCAAGACCTACAAGGTTGGTGATCTAATCACCATTATCGTACGCGAGCAGCGACAGTTCAAGGCGGACGCCGACCTGGAGACAAAAAGAGAGTTCGACGCCCGAAGTGAGCTCGATGCATTCATCAAGCACGTCGACGGCGGTGTCGGGGCAGCGACGTTCCGCAGAGGCAAACCGAATATCGATTACCAGTTCGACACGAAGCTCAAGACCGAGGGCGATACCACGCGAGAGGACCGTCTCATCTTTCGACTCTCGGGTAAGATCATTGACGTCAAACCGAACGGGTCGCTGGTGATCGAAGCCAAAGCTCGCGTTCAGTACGACAGCGAGATCAGCATGCTCACACTGACAGGCATGTGCCGCAAGGAGGACGTCACGGCTGACAACACGATCCTGAGCACGCAAATCGCGGATAAGAATGTCGTCGTGACGAATGAAGGCGCCATTCGCGCCGCTTCGAGACGTGGGTGGATTACAAGACTGCTGGATCTGTTGAGACCGATTTAGCCATGAATAAAACGCACCGGATACTTTTGGCTCCACTACTCGGCGCCGTGAACGTTGCAGCTTTCGGCCAGGCACCGACCGCCCGCGTGGGCGATGTCACCCGTCTTCAGGGGCAAGGGACCAACATCCTGCTCGGGTACGGCCTCGTGACCGGTCTGAACAAGACGGGAGATGGTGCCAAGTTCCTGCCAACCATGCGGGCACTGGCTGCGATGATGGAGCGTTTCGGCGCCGGAATCGAATCGCTCGAGGATATAGAAGGCACGAAGAACGCTGCCATCGTGATGGTCGAGGCGGTGATCCCCGCGCACGGCGCTCGTGAGGGTGATGTCATTGATGTGTCGGTCACGGCCGTTGCTGCCAAGAGCCTTGCCGGTGGTCGCCTCCTCCCCACGCCTCTGGTCTATCACGATCGAAACGTGAAAGGACTCTTCGCGTTTGCCCAGGGCCCGATTCAAGCCAACGACACAAACCCGACCAGCGGTGTGATCCGCAAGGGTGCCCGCATGGAGCAGGATGTGTTCATCACGGTGGTGACCACGGGAAGATCGCTACGACAAACGGGACTGATCAATCCGTGGATCCAGCCGGATCAGCATTACGTGACCTTGGTTCTTGACGACAATCACGCCGGTTGGTCTATGGCCGCCGCCGTCGCCCAGGCCGTGGATAAAGAGCTGAGCCTCTCGGCAGATGTCGAGCGTGTGGCACTAGCGGTGGATAGCAAGAACGTCGTCGTTCTGTTGCCCGAGCACCAGCTAAGCGACGCAGCCTCATGGATTCGCGATATAGAGCGGACTCCGATTTTGATGGAATCCAATGAAGCCCGTGTGACGGTTAATCGGAACGCGGGAACGATCGTCATAACCGGCGACACCCGCCTGTCCCCGGTCATCGTCTCCCAGCGCGGGATGACCGTCACGGTGGCGAATCCGCTGCCGGACGGGACCGTGCCAACCACGGCTTTGAAGCAGCTCGACTTCGTAGCCCTCGAAAACGGCGAGACGCAGCTGCCGAACGTGAGAGATCTCCTCGAAGCGTTAAACCAGCTCAAAGTGGGCTTCAAGGACCGGGTGTCGATTCTGGAGGAGATCCATCGGGCTGGAAAACTCCATGCCCAGCTTGTGTATGGGGGTTAACTGTGACAGTGACGGGTGTCAACATAATGACGTCAACGCCAGCCGCGACCCATCAGGACCTGGACCGGCTGCGGGAAACTACCGGGCGGATCGTCGGCTCGATCTTCTTCGGAACGCTGCTAAAGACCATGCGCGACAGCAAACTTCAAGGACCGTTTGGTCACGGTGGACGGGGTGAGGAGGTCTTCGAAGCCCAACTTCACGGTGTTTTGGCGGAACGGATGGGCACCCGCTTGCAGCAAAGTCTCGGCGACGCCCTGTTCCGGCAGTTGGAGAAACAGCAACGTCTGATCGGCGAATTGAGAGATGGAGGATCCAAAGAGACAAGCCATGAAACGGGAAGCTGATCCAAAGCGTCTGAAAGACCTGGTGACACTGCTGAACGGCTTGTACGGGCTGCACGAGCAACTGCTCGCTCTAGTCCGCTCCAAGATCGACGCGATGAGACGTGCTGATATTCCTGCAATGCAGGATCTATCTGAGCAGGAGCAGGCACTGGCCAAACGCGTCGAGCAACGCGAGGGTCTTCGGCGGCAGTTGATGGACAAAGTCGGTCACCAGTGTGGTCTGCCTTTGCGGGCCGGTCGTGCCCTATCCGTGTCACAGCTTGCATCGCGCCTCGGTGATCCCGAGCGCACGGCGCTGCAAGAATCCGCTCGGCAGCTTCGCACCATTGTCACGAAGGTGGCCCAGGCCAACAGAGTGGCCGGGGCCATATCGCGTGAGGTCCTGACGCATCTGCAGTGGGTTTTTGCCTCCGTTCGGCCCGCGAATGACCGACCGCTTGCATACTCGGGTAGCGGTGAACCGGTGGCAGCTACCGATGCGAGGATTTTCGAGACCGTCGGATAATTTGTCATGGGGCTACTGAACGCTGCTTTACAAGTTGGTCGAAGCGCTCTGCTGAGCTACGAAGCCGCCTTGCACGTCGTTGGCAACAACATCAGCAGTGCCGGCAGCCCGGACTACACCCGTCTGAGCCCACTTCTCGACCCGCTACAGGGCACACCCATCAGCGGTGAGCTGCAGCCGGGAGGCGGTGTCGCCCTAAACGACATCCAACGAAACATCGACGAGGCCCTGGAGGGGCGGGTCCGCTTGGCCATCGGTACTGAGGCCTCGCTGATGGCACAGGACGATGCCGCAGCCCAGGTGGAAGCCATGTTCGCCGACCTGTCAGGCCAGGGCATTGGAGTCCGGCTAACGGATTTCTTCCATGCCTTCGACCAGCTTCAGAACACGCCGGAAGACGTAGCCATTCGAGACCTGGTCGTCTCCGATGGTATGCTCCTGGCTACCTCCATTCGTGACCTTCGAACCCAGCTTACCGACCTGGGCAATGACATTGATGCTCAGATCGCCGCGTCGGTCACCGAGGCGAATCGAATCGCTCGTGAGATCGGACGGCTTAACGCCGACATCACGACGGCCGAGGCCCAGGGCAAGGCCCCGGCAGCCGGCCTGCGAGATCAACGTGATGCCCTTCTGCGTGACCTGGGCGAGATCTTCGACGTCATCGTCCGTGAGCAAGCCAACGGCACCGTCAACGTCTATATCGGAAGCGAAGCCCTGATCCAGGGCAACTCCGTCCGGGGGCTGGTCACCGTCGAGGAGGTGCAGGGCGAGACCACCCGCACGTCGGTGCGTTTCGCCGATACGAATCAACAGATTGATGTTCGCGGTGGGCGGCTCGAGGGCCTGATTCTCAGTCGCGATCAGCATAGCCAGATCGAGGCCCTTGACCAACTGGCATCGGCGCTTATCGCCGAGGTCAACCGGATACACGCCGACGGTCAGGGACTGGTCGGTTTCACATCAGTCGCCGGGACCAACGAGGTCCTCGCCGCCAACGCCGCCCTGGACAGCGAGGCGGCTGGACTCGCCTTCCCACCATCGCGAGGCAGCTTCTACATCACAGTGTCGGATGATGTCACGGATACGCCGGTGGCCTACCGGATCGACGTGGAAGCGGGCGGCGCCGATGGCTCCACGACCTTGGAGTCACTGGTCGCGGACATCAACGAGCAAGTGGACGGGGTGACGGCGTCTGTCACGGGTGACAACCGTCTTGCGATCGACGGGGACGAGGGATTTACATTCGTCTTCGGATACGACGGGCAACAAGCCCGGGAAGATACATCGAGTGTGCTCGCAGCCTTGGGTATCAATACGTTCTTTACCGGCACGGACGCCCGGAACATCGCCGTCAACGACGAGCTGCAGGAACGATCCTCGCTGCTTGCTGCCTCGTCCGTGTCGCTAAGCGGTGACGGGGTGAACGCCGGGCGCATCGCCGCCTTGGACACACAGATCAGCGAACGCCTTGACGGCGTGTCTGTCGCGGGTTTTTACAAGACCCTTGCGAATGTCGTGGCCGTCACCGCGGCTGCCGTTCGCGAGCAGTACGAGGCTGCCTCCTCCGTCCATTCGTCTCTTCAAGCCCAGCGGGAGAGCATCAGTGGAGTGAATCTCGATGAAGAGGCGATTTCGTTGGTCAAGTACCAACGGGCTTTTCAGGGAGCGGCCCGGTTCATCAGCGTGGTCGATCAGCTCATCGGCGAGCTGGTCACGCTCGTACGGTGACAGAGACGTAGTGGAGCGCCCGCTTCGAGCGTGGTGAGGTGAGATCAACGGACGCAAGCGTCATGACCATTAGCCCCATTAACATCTCGAGAGTCAGCCACAACCTGCAGACGGAGCTCATGATCCAGTCGATGCGCCGTACGCAGCGTGAACTATTCGTGGCACAGACACGCATCGCCTCCGGCCGGAGCTTCACCACTGCAAGCGAAGACCCTGTCGCCGCCGCTCGGGCGCTGAATCTCAGCGAAGCCCTGGCTCAGCAAGAACAGTTCGTGGCCAACTTGCAGTATGGTGACAACTTCCTGGCTGCGGCGGATAGCGCGATCAGCGAGATTGCCGATCTGATTTCGCAGGCCTCGGTGATCGCTTCTCAGACCGTGGGCAGCATGACCACGGCGGCGGAGCGCGAATCCGAAGCGGAAGTCGTCGCTTCCATACGCGAGCAGCTTCAAGCGGTTGGCAACCGTCAATTCATGGGGCGTTACATCTTCGGTGGGCGCCGCACGACGGACCGCCCGTTCGTTGACGCCCTCGGCGGCGTTGGCTACGTGGGTGATACCGGTGACCTGCTGACACGTATTAGTGACAAGCTGTGGACGCCCATCAGTATGTCCGGCGATCGGTTGTTCACGGCGTTGTCCGATCGCATCAACAGCGACGTCGGTCTGACACCACTGCTGACGGAGTCAACACGGCTCGATGATATCACCGGGGCGACGAATGACACAATTCGGCGGGGAATCCTGGTCTTCAACGAGGTCGGCGGCGCTGGTACGCTCAGCGTAGATTTGGGTGACGCCGACACCATCGGCGACGTCATTGATGCGATCAACACCGCGGCCGCAGAGGCCGGGGCATCCTTGACCGCATCGCTGAGCGATAGCGGAATAACCATCACACCGGGCACCGCACCGGTGTCCATTACCGACACCGGCACCGGAACAATCGCCGCGGATTTGGGCATGTACACTCCCGATCCGACGTCGGAGACCATCTACGGCGCTGCATTGGGACCGCGTCTTACCCGCATTACACCCGTGGAAGACCTCGCTGGGGGGAGCGGGATCGACCTGGGAAGCGGGCTGATCGTCACCAACGGCGAACGAACCGTCACCATCGACCTGAGCACGGCCGAGACCGTCCAGGACATGATCAACGCGATCAACAACGCCGGTGTCTTCGTGCTGGCCAGGATCAACGATGAAGGCACGGGGATCGACGTGTTCAATCAGGTCTCCGGCACCTCGCTGAGCATCGGCGAAAACGGCGGCACCACGGCGACCGACCTCGGCATCCGCACCTTCGATCGTGCCACACCGCTGTCCAACCTCAACTTTGGGAACGGTGTTCACTTGGACGAAGGCAAAAGCGACCTTCGCATCACCGCTAAAGACGGCTCGACCGTCGACGTGAATCTGGACACCGCCACCAACGTCGGAGATGTCATCGAACTGATCAACGAAGCTGCCTCTGAGGCAGGCGTTGGCATCTTGGCATCATTCGCAGAAATCGGGAACGGCATCCGCATCACCGACGAGACCGGCGGCTCCGATAAGCTCTTAATCACAAGCCTGAATCTCTCCACCGCCTCGATTGATCTGGGTCTCACGACTGCCGGTACGGCCGAGGAGATCGAACTCGTTGGAGATGACGTGAGCCCGACACGGACGGAGGGGATCTTGGGAGCGCTGGTGGATCTAGAACGTGCCCTACGTGCAGACGACACCCGAGGAATTTCCGGCGCCGGGACGCGGCTGGACGAGCTATCTGTGGAAGTCACTCGCATGCACGGGATCATCGGTGCCCGCTCGCAAGGTATGGCGTCCAAGCTCATGCAAATGGAGGAGGCTGCAACTAGCACCCAGATCTTCCTTTCACAGGTCCAGGATCTGGACTACGCCGAGGCAGCCACAAAGCTGCAGGCGGCGCTCACCCAGTTTCAGGGTGGCCTGCAAACGAGTGCGACCTTGCTGAATATTTCACTCTTGGACTTTTTGCGTTAGGTGGAGCGGATGGCAAAGACCCGCTTGACCAAGAATCGAAGACACAACAGCTCACGCGGCGCCTCCGTGGCCGGGGTGTCGTGCCGAGAGAGGGTTGCCCGACGAGGAGATGCCGGGGGGCGGCACATGACGCGTCGCTCGCAAGGGGGCGTATTGGGATGGCGGCCGGGGGTCGGTCGCCGCGCCTGCAAATGCCAGCCGTATAGGATCGGTCATAGGAGACTCGCGATGATCATACAAACGTCGCGTTTTGGGCAACTGGACGTTGACCCGGATCGCCTCATCACCTTCGATGACGGCGTGCTGGGGTTCCCCCACCAGCGGCGATATGCCTTGATCCAGACCGGCGAGGGCAGTGGGTTTTATTGGCTTCAGTCTGTAGACACCCCAGACCTCGCCTTTGTCGTCTGCGATCCACGGTTGTTTGTCGCTGACTACCACGTGCCCGTCAAATTAGAAGACCTGGAGTGCATCGAGCTCAGTGACCCCGATTATGCTCAGGTGTTCGTCATCGTGAACAAGGTTGGCGACCTTTTGACGGGGAACTTCCAGGGACCGCTCGTCGTGAATGTGACGAATCGCCGCGCACGGCAGCTCGTGCTCAGTGACAAGCGGTATTCGACGCGCCACCCCCTCATGCGGGTTCGTTCCGTGGAGGCACTGGGCAAGACAGCCTAGGGAAGCGGGTGGTCAGGAGTGTTCGGCCGGGACTACAATGGGTGTGGATGTTCGATGCGACACCTGACCGGCCGGATAGTGTGGTCAACACCGCGGACGGCCCCTTATAGGAGTAGCACCATGGGCCAACGCGACGCACCAAGGGCGACTCGACATGAGGTAGCACAAGCGGGGCACGGTGTTGACAATTTAGCGCATCGGCATGGCAAGGAAGGAGCCGACTATGTTGGTGCTATCCAGACAACGCGATGAAACCATCATGATCGGCGACGATGTAGAGATCACCGTCGTCGACATTCGTGGTGACAAGGTCCGATTGGGCATTACCGCCCCGCGTCGGATCCAGGTACATCGCAAGGAAGTATACGAAGCGATCAAACGCGAGAATCGGCAGGCTTCAAAGCTCAGCCCACGCGACGTCTCCGAGGTGATCGATCGTGACAGTGAGAAACGGACATCTCCGGACGCGTCACGCGCGACAACAGACGTTGGACACGACCAAGTGCCGCTTCAGGCGGAAGATGATAGATCTGACAAGGAGTCTGGCAAAGACAAGGAATCCAACGATCCACGCCAGCCCCATAAGGATGAGGCGAGGTAACTGAGAGGAATGACAGAGACATGTCCCGATGCACCACATGATGCATCGGGGTAGTCAGGGAGGATTATCATGTCACGGATAAACAGTAACGTTCCATCGCTGGTTGCCCAGCGGCATCTGGGCATCTCGCAGCAGGCCCTGCGCCTCTCGCTCGAACGGCTTTCCAGCGGGCTCAAGATCAACCGGGGGGCGGACGACCCCGCGGGGCTGATCGTCTCGGAGCGATTGCGCTCCGAGGTTTCCGTCGTCGAGCAGGCCATCGACAACTCGTCACGCGCCATCAATGTCATTGCGACGACCGAAGGGGCGCTCGATGAGGTGCAAGCCCTGCTGACAGATATCCAAGCCCTCGTCGTCGAGGCCGCGAACAGGGGTGCGTTCTCCGACGACGAGATCGCCGCCAACCAGCTCCAGATTGACAACGCCATTGAGTCGATTACCCGGATCGCCAACACCACGACCTTCGCCGGTCGCAAACTGATCAATGGCGAGCTCGACTACGTCACGAGCGGCATCGTCAACAGTCAGTTGGCCGATGTTAGCGTCCTGGGTGCTAAGTTTGGCAGCCTGCCCTACGTCGGTGTGACCGTGAACGTCTCGCAGTCCGCGCAAAGAGCCGAACTCGCATTCGCTCAGCCGGCTCTCGGGGCGAGTGGCGCCACCATCGACCTCGCCGGGAACGACGGGATCATCACACTCTCGTTTCCCCCAAGCGCGACGGTCAATCAGATGGTGGAAGAGATCAATCGCCAACGTGATGCGACGGGCGTCATCGCGGTCGCCAGCGGTGTAGGCGGGTCGGCCGGCATGCGGCTGCAGAGTCTCAGCTACGGCAGAAAGGCCTTTGTCAGTGTCGGCCAGATCGATCCGAACTTCCAGCTCACGAACCGCGACGGTGCCATCGACTCTAGGACCGTTGGTCGGGACGCTGTCGCCACCGTGAACGGGGTTTCTGCCACAGCGGATGGCCTTGAGCTTGCGTTTAGCTCCTCTTTGCTGAAATTTAAAATGACCCTCGCGGAAGACTTCGGCAATGGTTCATCTGGGCTGGGCTCATCCGACTTTGCGATCACCGAAGGTGGTGCCCTGTTCCAGCTTGGCCCGCAGGTCAACACCAACCTGCAGGAAAACATCGGCGTCAAGAGCATGCAAGCCAACAAGCTTGGGAACTCCGTCGTCGGGTACCTGTCGGAGCTAAAGACCGGCCAGGCCAACGCCCTGGACACCGGAAACTTCCAGCAAGCCTCCAAGATCGTGCAGGAAGTCATCACCCAGGTGGCCGTGCTCCGTGGGCGGCTCGGTGCGTTCGAGCGAAACACATTGCAACCCAATATTCGACAGTTGCAGACTACGACGGAGAACCTGGTCTCTTCGGAAGCCACGATCCGAGACACGGACTTCGCCGCCGAGACGTCGGAGCTGACAAGGTCGCAGATTCTCGTCCAAGCAGGCAACAGCATCCTTGCGATCGCCAACGCCCAGTCGCAGAACGTGCTGACTCTGCTCGGTGGATAAGAGTAGTCGTCGAAAGCGAGCGCTGAGCCGCGGGCGGAGCTTGTCCGGCCGCGGCTCAGTAGATCACTTTTTTCTCATTGCCCGTTGTTCGGCGAAGAAGGACTGGAGCAGGGCGGCGCACTCGTCGGCAAGGACGCCGCCATCCATCTCGACGATATGATTCAATCGCTCGTCTGCGGGGATCGAGTAGAGTGACACACACGCCCCGGCTTTCGGATCGGTCGCTCCGTAAACCAGACGCGTGAGACGAGCGAGGACCATGGCACCAGCACACATCGCACAGGGTTCGAGAGTGACATAGAGCGTGCAGTCATCGAGACGCCAACTCTCGATGGCTGCCGCCGCGGACGTCAGGGCAATCATCTCCGCGTGAGCTGTGGGATCGCTGAGCGTCTCGCGTTGGTTGTAGCCCCGCCCGATGATTTGCTCGCCCTGGACGACGACCGCGCCAACCGGGACCTCGCCGGTGTCAAACGCCGCGATGGCTTCGCGAATCGCCGCTCGCATAAAACGCTCATTTTGGTATGCGCCCGCGGACATTTGGCTCCCTAGATTTCACCCAGGAACTGCAAACGTTTGGTCAACACCGCGGGATCGGCTGACCAGTCGAGATCGACGAGCCCCTGAATCTTGGTGACTAGTCGTTGAGCGACGGAAATCGCCAGATCATGCCGCTCCTGATCGCTCCCAAAATGACAGGCAGGATCGGGCAGCGGCCAGTAGGCTCGCAACGGACTCCCCGGCCACACTGGACACGTCTCTCCCGCGGCTGCATCACAGACCGTAATCACGGCATCGATTGGTTTGTCCGCGAACTCGTTCCAGCTCTTAGAAGCGTGCTTCTCTTCATCCATTGGGACGTTGAGCTCGCGCATGGCTTCGGTCGCCAGATCGTGCACAAACCCCGCCGGGTGCGATCCCGCAC